>NZ_JAKPCB010000006.1:0-220 GCF_023347575.1 Brenneria tiliae
AAGGCGTAGTCGATGGGAAACGGGTTAATATTCCCGTACTGGTTGTTACTGCGAAGGGGGGACGGAGAAAGCTAGGTTGGCCGGGCGACGGTAGTCCCGGTTTAAGCGTGAAGGTGGGTGTTTTTGGAAAATCCGGAACACCGTTAACACTGAGGCGTGATGACGAGTCACTACGGTGATGAAGTAACCGATGCTACGCTTCCAGGAAAAGCCTCTAAGC
>NZ_JAKPCB010000007.1:0-220 GCF_023347575.1 Brenneria tiliae
CAGCCACTTCCGCCTTGTCGAGGCCCACGGTAACGCTGCCCGCATCGACGTACACATCGTCGCCCTGCGCCGGCACGCTATACGCCACGCTCTGCTCGCCGGCCTGGATGGTAACCCTGTCGCCATTACTTAGGGTGACCACCAGATCGTCGGCCAGTACCCGGTCTACCTTGATGGTAAAGACCGCGTCCTGTGCTTCGGTGACGTCGCCGTTGGACTC
>NZ_JAKPCB010000005.1:0-215 GCF_023347575.1 Brenneria tiliae
TAACACTGAGGCGTGATGACGAGTCACTACGGTGATGAAGTAACCGATGCTACGCTTCCAGGAAAAGCCTCTAAGCACCAGGTAACAATCAATCGTACCCCAAACCGACACAGGTGGTCAGGTAGAGAATACTCAGGCGCTTGAGAGAACTCGGGTGAAGGAACTAGGCAAAATGGTGCCGTAACTTCGGGAGAAGGCACGCTGGATTTGGTGAA
>NZ_JAKPCB010000004.1:0-212 GCF_023347575.1 Brenneria tiliae
ATGACTGGGGTGAAGTCGTAACAAGGTAACCGTAGGGGAACCTGCGGTTGGATCACCTCCTTAAACTGAAGTGAGATATTGGAAAGTGCAGTGTCCACAACAGATTGTCTGATGAAAATAACGAGCAGAAATACCTTAATAGGCTTGTAGCTCAGGTGGTTAGAGCGCACCCCTGATAAGGGTGAGGTCGGTGGTTCAAGTCCACTCAGGCC
>NZ_JAKPCB010000003.1:0-211 GCF_023347575.1 Brenneria tiliae
TGCTCAAAGAATTTATAACTGTTTATTCGTAATGAATTTACTGTCAGTCACTCTTCAAGACTTTTTATATCGTTTGCGGATATTGTCTTGTGAGTGCCCACACAGATTGTCTGATTAAATTGTTAAAGAGCAGTGCCACGTTACGCCGTGGCGCGGGCCGCATATGTTATGCAATTCCGCTGTGAAGTCAAGTGATTATTGCCTGGCTTCC
>NZ_JAKPCB010000002.1:0-207 GCF_023347575.1 Brenneria tiliae
CGTTAGTGTGGTGGTATCGACCGTGTCGGTAACATTTACCGTGGCGTCACCACCCAGTTGTAAATCTTCAAAGGTTTTGCCAGCCACTTCCGCCTTGTCGAGGCCCACGGTAACGCTGCCCGCATCGACGTACACATCGTCGCCCTGCGCCGGCACGCTATACGCCACGCTCTGCTCGCCGGCCTGGATGGTAACCCTGTCGCCATT
>NZ_JAKPCB010000001.1:0-205 GCF_023347575.1 Brenneria tiliae
GGAAACGGGTTAATATTCCCGTACTGGTTGTTACTGCGAAGGGGGGACGGAGAAAGCTAGGTTGGCCGGGCGACGGTTGTCCCGGTTTAAGCGTGAAGGTGGGTGTTTTTGGAAAATCCGGAACACCGTTAACACTGAGGCGTGATGACGAGTCACTACGGTGATGAAGTAACCGATGCTACGCTTCCAGGAAAAGCCTCTAAGC
>NZ_JAKPCB010000094.1:0-188745 GCF_023347575.1 Brenneria tiliae
TGCAGGTGTTGAGGAAGGAAGGGATGCCGGAAACAGAGCGCGAGACCTTGCTGGCTCTGATGGCGGCAATCCCTGTTATTATTGAGGAAATTTATCAGGAGGATAGATTTTGAGGGGATCTCTCAGGTCCGGAACATATTTAGCCAGCATCTCTTTATTACTGGCAAATCCGCCGGTGGAAAGGACGACATTGCCGGCGTTAACGATTATCGTTTCCCCGGCGGAATTTTTAGCGGCGACGCCTTTGATTGCGCCCTGCTCGTCAAATAATAGTTTTTCCGCCGGGGTTTTGGTAAATATCTCCCCGCCTTTCTGTTTAAAATTAGTCGCTAATACCTTGATGGCGGCAGATCCCGAGCCTTGATAAATATGCCATGTATAAAGAGATTTTTCTGCAGGAAAGGTTGTCTTGATCCCTTTAAACTGAACGCCGATATCTTCAAGCCAGTTAATGGTTTCACCAGAGTGATTAAGCAGCGTGCGAATAACCGGCGCATTGACGCGCCAGTGATGGAACTCCATGACGCGTTCAAAAACTTTCTCCGGAGTAATATTAATTCCTTCTTTTTTTTGAATTCGCGTGCCGATTCCCAGCGATCCCTCAGGGTAGTTTCCCGCCCCGCCGATGATGGCCATCTTCTCCAGAACGATGGTTTTGGCGCCATTTTCCTGAGCGGTTACCGCCGCGGCAAGACCGCTGAGTCCGCCGCCGACGATAACGACATCGGCGTCGATTACCTGTTCGGCGATACTTAGCGGCGACAATAAACATAAACCGATACACCATGCGCTGTACTTGGCTGTTTTTTTCATAATATGATTTGCCTCTATGGTTATAATTAACTTATGGGCGCCATGGTTATAATTGACTTATTAAATAATAAATGTGATAGATGCGGCATATAATTTACATCAACCAAATAGTCCAGTATCGAGCAATAAATATAAAATAAAAAAATTTTAATCATTACAGCAATAAATAAGTTAGGTTAATTAATCTTATAAAGAAGAATAATATTATATTTTCCGCCGTCGCGGTTATGTAACGATATTGTTGCTTAATTGTTTTCCAAGCTAAAAAATTTAGCGCAGCTCCCATATGATAATGATAATAATTAATATTAAAAAAGATAGCTGATACACTCAACGGACAAAAAACCATCTTTCCTGAGGGAGAAGAACGATGTCCACACCCAACGAAGCCCCCAAGACGACGTACCGCCCGGCGCCCCCGCGGCTGGTGCAGGTTAAAGAGATTAACGACATTTCGCCCGGTCTGCGCCGCATAACCTTCAGCGGCGAGAATCTGCACGACTACCCGCCGGAGTGCGAAGGCTGGCATCTGAAAATTCTGTTGCCCCGCGAGGGAGAGCTGAAGCCCGCACTACCCACCCTTACCCCGCAGGGGCCGCAGTGGCGGGAGAATGAGGTGCCGCCGTTTATCAGAACCTACTCGGTGCGCGCCATCCGCCTGGCGCAACGCGAAATTGATATTGAATTTGCCTTGCACGACGGCGTCGCAGGTCCGGCATTGAATTTTGCCCGGCGGGCGCGGCCCGGCGACTGGATTGGCATCTCCAATCCCGGCGGCCCCGACCCGATGCTGCCGGAAGCGAAGCACTATTTTATGGCCGGCGATCCCACCTCGCTGCCGGCGATCGCCGCCCTGCTGGAGAAACTGGCGCCCGATGCGCAGGGCAAAGTCGTTATTCGCGTGGATAACGAAAGCGATACGCTGGATCTGCGCAAACCGGAAGGCGTGGAGGTCGTCTGGCTGACGGGAGATATCTCCCTGACGGACAGGCTGGTGGATACCTTTACCTCCTGGGCGTTACCCGCTCAGGACGTCACTTTCTGGATTGGCGGCGAAGACCGGATAATCAAAGCGCTGCGTCGTTATATCCGCCGGGAAAAGGGCTACGACCGTCAGCGGATCTACGCCATTCCCTACTGGCGCCACGGCTATGATGAAGAGCGTTATCACGATCTGCGGCATGAAATTATGGATAGTCAGGAGTAAGCGCCAAAGGCGCCCCGCCAGCGGGGCGCTAGAGATTGCTGATAAACCCGCTCCGATATAGTCATTCCCGAGGTAAAATGCACCCGGTAATCCCGACGGCAGTAGGCGGGTTTGATAAATCGTCTTAGATAGCAGGATGTGGTTTTTTAAAGGTTTTCCTTCGCGTAAAAAATCGCGCTGAGGTGGGCGTGACCGCCGGGTGAGCGGCACGGACGCCGCGAAAGCCAGTGCCGCGCCGGGAGCGCGTCAATGGCGGCCCGACCAGCGGTCACGAACGCCGAAGGCATCGCGTAGCGACGCGATTTCGCGAAAAGCCCGGGGCCACGGGGCGGCGGCGACTGAGCCGCCCCGTGTCGGGCGCGTGCTGCGACGGTCACAGAAAACGACTGAGGTTAGTGCGCACGAAACCCTCACTGCGCTTATAGAAATTCCTTCCCCAAATTTCTGGGGAGCCCCTACCCCGCCCACCGCCTATACCAGATTATCCTGACCTTCGGCCAGCAATAGCCGCCAGCCGTTAATAGTGGGATTTTTCATCAGCGAGATAAAATCGACCTCGTACCCTTCACTGCGCCAGTGGGCGATCAACGACATAATGCGCACCGAATCCAGACCGTATTCGAGCAGGTTTTCGTCATCGCCGATATCCTCGCCGTCGGCGTCGAGCAGCGGCAACAGCAGCTCGCGCAGACGCGCTTTATCCCAGACCGGCGTCATGGTCTCCTGCGCCGCAACCGGACTCGCGGGGTTCTCCGTATGCGGCGGCGGTAGCAGCGACTCCAGCGGCAGCTGAGCCGCCCCCTCTTCCGCCAGCCGGGCAAACGCCTTGGTGAGGGTGGCGACGATCAGATCGACCCTTGCGGCATCATAGTGTTGCGAGCGGTAGCTCATCAGCACGCGTATCGACGTCTCGCCGGCGAGAATCTCTTCCATCACCTCGAACTGCAGGCCCAGCAGCGATTCGCTCTTTTGCGGATCCACCTGTCTGAAAGAGACGCGGCTCCCGTCATGCAAGGTAAAGCTGCCGTTCAGTTTGTTCTTGGCGTGCAACTGGATAAATACTTCGAATATATGCCGGCCGTCCGGGCCATCCCCGTCCGCCAACGCTTCTTCAACCAGGTCGATGGGAACGTCGGTGTAAGGCAGGGAGTGGTTGATATTGTTCTTCACCTGTTCGATAAGCGCGGCCAGCGTCATTCCCGCGCTGAAACGCAGGCGGTGCGCCACCACCGTGGTGAAATAGCCGATGGTGTCGAAGAAGCGGGCGTCGTTGCGTCCGGACGCCGAGGTGCCGATAACCAGGTCGTCCGGCGCGCCCAAGGCATGCAGTGCGGCCGCGATGCCGGCATAGGCGACGTTGAACAGCGACGCGCCCTGTTCGCGGGCCAGCCGGTACAGGCCGTCCGCCACCGCTTGCTCCACCTTCAGTTCCACCCACCCTCCGGCGCTGGCGGATGAGGCGTCGTCGTTTTCGGCCGGATCGGCGACGGCAAACAGCGGTTTGCCGCGCTCTACGCCGCGCAGGCTCTCGACCCAATAGTCAAGGTGCGCCTGATTAAGGCCCGCCTTGTGCTGTTCGATGGCGAACCTATGGAACGGCGCCGGCCGGTTATGCCATACCGGCGAGTGGTTCGCCGCCCGGTGGGGATAGGCATGGGCCAGTTCGTCCATCAGCAGATTGACGGACCACTCATCCAGCACGATGTGATGGAACAGCAGGGAGAGGATCTGCCGCCCGCTTTCGTCATCGCGTATAAACCTGACGCGCAGCGGCAGTTCCGCCGCCAGGTTAAAGCGGTGTCCGGCTTCCTGCGCCAGCGCCGCGCGCCAGTCGCGCGCGGCGCTTTGGTGCGAATAGCCGAACCACGGGTAATGGGGCAGATCGTCGAGCGCGATGATACGCTGCCGCACCTCGCCCCGCTCCTCGTCAAACAGCGTTCGCAGGCCGCTATGCCGTTCCAGCACGTCAAGCAGCGCCTGATGGAACGCCGTCTCATCCACCGGGTCGAGAAAACGCAGGGCGAAGGGAATATTGAAGATGTCGCCGAAATCAAAGGCGGCGTAGGCTTTCCACAGCGATTGCTGCGCCAGCGACAGCGGCGCGTCCGTGGCATCGTCGTGCGCCGTCTGCGCGGCGGGGGATGCGGCGCTCTGTCCGCCGCCGCGCCGCGCCAGGGCGGCCAGCCCCCGGGCGGTGGGATGGCTGAACAGATCGTTGATATGGATTTCGATATCGCGCTCGCTGAGCAGCCGGCCGATCGCCCGCGTGGCGATCAGCGAATGGCCGCCAAAATCAAAAAAATCATCATCCAGGGTCATCTGCGGGGACGCCAGCGCATCGCGAAACTCGGCGAGGATAAGCTCGGCTATCCCGGCCTGCTGCTCCCCGCCTGACGCCGGCGGCGCGACAGGCAACTTATCCTCCCGCGGCCCCTCCGCGCCGGGCAGGTTTCCGGCCGCGGGCAACGCCGCCCCCGCCAGCCAGGCGACAAACCGTTCGAGCAGAAAGCCGCCGATATGGGGCGAAACCCGCGGCCCGGCGATCAGCTCCAGACGCAGCGTCTCCCCCGGTCCGTCGCCGACGGCCAACGCCAGATCGACGGAGCAGCGCGCCGGGGGCAAGGGGATGCGCACGGCGGCGACGCCCTCCAGGCGCAGCGACGGCGAAGGGTCCAGCAGCCTGATTACCCGCACCGGGGCGTCCGGCGCGGCGGCAAACGTTTCGTTGCGCTCCCCGGCGGACGCCAGAGCCGCCTGCGCCTGCGCCACCACCTCGCGCAGCGGCATGCCGTTATGGCGCACCTTTACCTGGGGCAATCGCTCGCCGTCCGCCGCCTGCTCCGCGCCCGCATCGGCACAGGGCAGGCCGACCGTTATCTCCTCCCCCGCGCCGGCCGCCGAAAGATAGCTGCCGAACAGTACCGCGAGCGCCGTCAAGCGGGATGGCTGCTCGCCGTCAAGCTGCACAAAGTGCGCCAGCCGCGCGGCTGGCAGCATGGCGCCGTAACGCGTCGCAGCGCCGGCATAACGGGCGCGGGATTGACCGAAGTCGACGATCTCCTGCCCGCTGCGATACAGCCAGGGCAGATTTATTTGACAGCCGCCGTCCGCCGGCCAAATCCCCTCGGTAAGACCGTCCGGGGCGGCGGGCCGATGATGCGGCAACGGCCCGCCGTTATAGACGGCGCTCAGCGCGGTCAATATCTGCGTCCACGACAGCTGTTTTCCCAGGATAGCGTGCGCCACCGCCCCCAGAATCACGCCGTGCGGCCCACCGATAAACAGCAGGAAACGCACCGGCGGCTCAAGGCGCAGTTCACAGGGTTTGTCCTGCTCGCGCAGCAGGGCGGCGATGGCCTGTTCCTCGTCGGCGATCGCTTCGATGGCTATCGGCTGTATCAGCGGACTGACGGAAAATTTGCGCAGTTCCCCCTGCTCATCAAAACGGTATCTGACGTTAAGGCCGGGCATTTCCCTCAGCACCGCTTGCAGAGCGGCGGCCAGCCGGCCGGGCCGCACCTGCGGGCCGAGCCGCCAGGCCAGCGCCAGTTGGTCTGGCGTATCCTGATATTGCTGATGGCGCAGCCACGCCCGCTCTTCAAACGGCGTCAGCGGCCGTCCATCGCCCTGCTTTTCGGCGTCATCATCCGGCGTTTTGCGCGTCTTATCTTCAGTCGTGCCGCGCTCAAACTCGTCCGTCACTGCGTCATCCTCCTGCGCTGCGTTAGAACGTCAGTTCAAGAGAGGCGCCGATCAACCGGTCGGGCCTGACCTCGGAGAGGTAGGCCACGCCTCTGGAACTGCCGTAGTAGGACATGACGCTGTCGTCATGGTCGAACAGGTTCTGCGCGAACAGCGTGGCCCGCCCCTGTTTGAAGGTATAGGCAAGCTGGAGATTGGTGGTCCAGTACGACGAGATCCGCCCGCGCCGGTCGTTGTCATTGTTGGAATAGTAGGAGTCCGAGTAGGCGACGTTGCCGCTCAGTTCGAAGCCGCGCGCGAAGCGATACCTGGCGCCCAGGTTGGCGGTATAGCCCGGCGCCCGCGCCAGCTTGTTTCCCTCAAGTTCGCTGCCGGAAAAGCTCTCGATCTTTGACTTCAGCAGCCCGACCGAGCCGAACAGATCGAACTCCCACGCCGGGGTCCAGCGGGCGCCCAGCTCGGCGCCGTAGGTCTTCACCTTGTCGGCGTTGAGGATCACCGAGGAGCCGCTTACATCGACGGGAAGCTGCATATCCTTGTAATCGTTATAGAAAATATTGGTGGTCAGTTCAACGTTACTGTCTTTCAGCTGATGGCGGCTAAAGAGCTCATAGTTCCAGACGTACTCCGCGTCATAGGTGTAGCTGACGAAAGGCGCGAGGAAGGTCATACCGGCGCCGCCGGCGTTGTAGCCGCGCGCGATGCGGCCGCCGTATGCCTGTCCGTCCCGCGGCTTCCACACCATTTCGGCCTTGGGCAGGAAGACGTTATAGGACTTGTCGAAATCGATCGCCACGTTGCTGCTGCCGCCTTGCCGCCGCCGCTCCTCCCGTTCCAGGCGTCCGCCCAGCGTTACGTCGACCTTTGGAACCACGGCGTAGGTGGCCTCGGCGAAGGCCGAGAAGGATTCGGTCCGGTCATCGAAGGTATTGACGCCGCCGTAGTACGCGTCGAAATTGAGCCATTCGTCCTGCGTGGAGTAGAAATAGCGCAGTCCGGCCAGCGCCCGCAGCCGGTCATCGCTGCCGCCGAAACGCGCCAGGGGTTCAAGCTGGAACTCCTTGCCGTCGATATTCGCGGACTGCAGGCCGTTCGACGTCAGACGCTGATTGTCGAAATCGGTATACAGCAGCTTGTTCTCCAGTTGCAGGCTGTCGGACGCCTCCCAGGCGATATCCCAGATGCCGCTGGTGGATTTGGTTTCGAACACTGGCCTGGTGGTCTCGAAGCGCACGCTGCTGCTGGCTTCGTTCTGCGGCGCCCGGGTATCATAGTGGTTAAGGGAGAGCTTGGTGGTCAGTTCGGGCAGGGCGGCGGGATTATACAGCAGCTTGGCGCGCGAGGTGGTCACCTCTATTTCCCGCGGGTCGCCGACCGGCGCATAGGCGGTCAGATCGGCGCTGCTGCGCCGCCGCTGACGGTCGACGCTGACGCGGAACGCCAGTTCATCGTCTACCAGGGGGCCGGAAACCATCGCCGCCGTCTGCGAATAGTGCCGGTTGCCGATGCCCCCCTTCACCGCCTGCTCCCAGTGGAACGTCGGGTCTTTCGAGGTGATCAGCACCGCGCCGGCGATGGAGTTGCGCCCCTGGAGCAGGCTCTGCGGGCCGCGGAACACCTCGACCCGCTCGATGTCCCACATCGACTGGGGGCCGAAGGCCAGTTCATTGTAGGTGAGCGAACGGCCGTCCACCGCCATATTCAGGCGGGCGCGCGAACCGTTGAGAAAAGCGTGGGCGCCCTGCGCCGGCCCGGTGCCGTCGATGCCGCGTACGGTGGGCAGATCGTTGCCGATGCCGGTATCGACGACGTTCGAGGTCATCTTGAGCAGATCCGACGCCACGGTAACCCCCGGCGTCGATTCCAGCCTGCGGGAATCGTAGACCTCCACGCTGGAACCGGTCTCGTAAATCGAGCGGTTGACCTTCTCGCCGGTAACCAGGATGGCGTCCGTTTCCGGCCGCGGGTCCTGCGACCAGGCGGCGGCGTCACCGCCGCTTTCCTCCCTCTCCTCTTCGGGGGCGGCCCAGGCGTCGGACAGGGGCAGGACGGTTCCCAGCAACAGGGTAGCGACGGAGCCGGCAACCCGTAAACCGACGCCGTCTCTTTTGCCATCCGCCGCTTTGTGCCGCAGAGTCGCGTGTAACCTACTCATCAATAACCCTCCTTAAGCAAAGATGCACAAAATCTGTTCTACTCACATAGAAAAAAGTGTGATTTTCACTTTGCAAACGGCATCTGGCATCCGGTACGACTCTGTAACGCGCGTTATCCATGCCGTAGGGGCGGATTGACTCTGCCCGGGCGCCATCGCCTGGTTATTGTTTTGCCTGCGCCACGATGGCTGCGTCTCAGCCGCGTGCGGCGGCTCAGGGGTGACGTGCGGAAGAGCTCAAAAAAACAGCACCTCACCGTCGCGAATGATAATGTTTCAATTTAAGTAATGCAAATCATTACTATTGTAAAGAAACGAAAGGAAAGGTCGCGATAAAGGGGATAAAAACGGCCTGCGCGGCTCAGAACCGGCGCATGCGGTTCAGCAGCCAGAGCAGATAAACGCCCCCGAGAATGCCGGTCATACGGCCGACGGGCACTGCGACAGTCAGGGGCAGCAGCAGCGTGATCAGGTCGGCCAGCAGCAGCAGGCAGGCCCCCATCAGCGCGGCGCTGATTACCGGCAGCTTGCGCGAGCGGGTTAAACGCGTCACCAGCTGCGGCGCGGCCAGGGCGACAAAAGCGATGGGGCCGGTGGCCCCGGTGGCCAGCGCCGCCAGCACCACCGCGCACAGAATCATCAGCAGCCGGACGCGCTCCACGCGGATGCCCAGCAGGCAGGCCATATCGTCGCCCATTTCCATCATGGTGAGCTTTCTGGCGCACAGCAGCACGACCGGCAGCAGCACGGCCACGCCGATCATCACCGGGATCAGGTGCATCCAGGTGCGGGATTGCACCGAGCCGGCGAGCCAAAGGTTGGCCATCACCGCGTTATCCAGATCGCCCTTCACCAGCAGGAAACCGTTCAGCGCGCTGAGCACCGAACCGACGCCGATGCCGGTAAGGATCAGGCGATACCCCCGGAGCGTTCCCCCCTTCACCGCCAGCAGATAGACCAGCAGCGAGGCGGCGATGCCGCCCGCTATCGCGGCGAAGGCGACGGCCGTCGGCGCGGGGTCGAACAGCACGATCTGCAGCAGCGCGCCGCTGGCGGCGCCGGTGGTGCAGCCGATAATATCGGGGGAACCGAGCGCATTGCGCGAAACGGACTGGAAGATCGCCCCGGAAACGCCCAGCGCCGCGCCGACGAAGATCGCGGTCAGGGTGCGCGGCAGGCGAATATTGCGGATGATGCGATCGCCGGGGCCGCCGTCGCCGTCGCCCAAGATGGCATGCAGAATCTGGGCGACGCTGATATCGATCCGTCCCGCCGTCATGGCGAACGCGGCCAGCAGCAGCAACAGCAACAATAGCCCGGCGCACACCGCCAGCGTCCGGGGGGAAACCAGCAGCGATACCCTTCCCCGGCGCCAGACGGCGCCGCTGATGCCGGCCGGCGCGTCGCTCTGGCGTGCGGCGGTCATAGCTGGATGATTTTCCATCGTCTCACCAGCACCACGAACACCGGTCCGCCGATCAACGCCGCCATAATGCCCACGCCGATCTCCCCCGGATAGCCGAGCAGCCGGCCGAGAATATCGGCCGTCACCATCAGGATGGCGGAAATCAGCATCGACCAGGGCAACACCCAGCGGTGGTCCGAACCGGCCACGAAACGGGCAAAATGCGGCGCGGTCAGGCCGATAAAGCCTATCGGCCCGGCCGCCGCCGTCGCGGCGCCCGCCAGGGAGATAATGGTCAGCGCCGACAGCAGCCACACCCAGAGCGCATTGACGCCGAGCGACTGCCCCAAATCGTTGCCGAGCGCCACCATATCCAGCGATTTCGCCAGGGTAAGCGACGCCAGCAGACCGGCCGCCACCACCAGGGAAACCGGCCCCAGCACCGCATAACCGCGTCCCTGGAGGGAGCCGACCACCCAGTGGCGGAACTGATTAAACACCTCCTCGTCGCTGTTGACGGTAATCAACTGCGCCAATGCCAGCAGCACCACGGTGAGCGCCGCCCCCGCCAGCACCACCCGCACCGGGTTGATTTCCCGCCAGCCGCCGGAGAGAAAATAGACCCCGCAGCCCACCAGTCCGGCGCCGAGCAGCCCGAACCACATATACCCGGCGACGTCGGAAACGCCCAAAAAGGCGATAGCCGCCACGATGGCCACCATCGCCCCGGCGTTCACGCCGAGAATGCCGGGGTCGGCGAGCGGATTGCGGGTCAGCGCCTGCATAATGGCTCCGGAGACGCCCAGCGCGGCCCCCACCACTATCGCCAGCAGGGTGCGCGGAATTCTCAGGTAGCGCACCAGCAGGTGCTCGCTGCTGCCGGCGTCGAACGCCACCAGCGCCTGCCAGGTCACCTGGGCCGGAATGGGGCGCGAACCGATAAACAGGCTCCACAGCGCCAACGCCGCCAGCAGCAGCGCGCCGATAAACAGGCCCCGGCGCCGAAAGCTGAATTTGCCGCTGCCCGAGCGGGGAACAACCTGAACGACTGGTGGCATGGCGAATGACCCTGCGTAGATAACAAGCGGTTACGGCGACGGCGCGGCCTGTTCCGCCTTGCCGAACCGTCTGACGATGCCGGCGATAATCTCCCCGGCGCTGAAATAATCGATGCGGAACGAATTGACGCCCAGCCCATAGACCTGGCGTTTTTTCACCGAAGGCAGGTTGGCGAGCAGCGGATCGGCCAGAAACGCCGCCGCCTTGTCATCCCCGGCGTTAATCAGGAAGGTGGTGGAGGCGCTCAGCCGGGTCAGGTTTTCATACTCCGTCCAGATAAAATCCTGGCGCGGAGCCACGCTGCTTTGCCACGCCGGGTCGGGCGCTTCGAGGGTAAAGCCGAGCGATTGCAGCAGGCGGGCGTGAACCCCGTCGGCGGTGGCGATCGGGTTGCTGGTGCCGGGACCGTTGTAGCTGATGATGTTCACCTTGCCGGCCGGCGGCGTGATGCGCTCGCGCGCCGCCGCCACCGCGGCGTCGAACTCGACGATGCGGGCGTTGATTTGCGCTTCGAGACCGGTGGCCGCGCCGATTTGCCGCGCCAGATCCTGCCAGGTCTGACCGCCGTAATCCAGCACGATGGTCGGCGCGATGGCTTGCAGTTCGCCGATCTGCCCCAGCGCGGAATCCCCGCCCGTAGCGGCGACCACGATCAGATCCGGCGCCACCGCATAGGCCGCTTCCAGCTCCACGCTGCCCGCCGGCCACAGTTTTTCCACCCCGCGCGCCTGCGCCGCCTTGTCCCACTGGGCGAAAAAGCGGCCGTTGGCCGCGGTCGCGCTGGCCGCCACCGGCGCGTCGACGGCCAGCAGCGTGCCGGTGATGGTTACCGAGGTGGAGAGGATGCGCCTGGGCGGCGCGGTCAGGGTGGTGGCGGTGCCGTCGGCATTGCGAAACTCCCGCGGCCAGCCCGGCTGGGCGGCAGCGGCCGGCGGGCTGACGCCCTGCGCGATTAGCCCCGCCGTCAGCGCCAGCGCCGTTATCAGGCGACCGATGCCCGCCATACCTTTCCGTCCGTTCATAAGCTCCCGACCGTTCATTATAATTGTTACGATAACTGCTAAAAAAATAGTCCTCGCCCGGCGCGGCTGATTTTTAAGCAGTATATTATTCACACACATAGCGTCGCAATAGCGTAACCGCCAATCGCCTTGCCCCGTCGCCGGTGCGCCGGGAGCGCGACGGCGACAAAACCCACTCTCGAACAGGAGGCGCGCAGGCATGAAAGCAAACCGGCAGCTGTGCATCGGCCTATCCATTGCGGTAACCTGGCTAAGCGGAAA
Source organism: Brenneria tiliae (assembly GCF_023347575.1). NCBI lineage: Bacteria > Pseudomonadati > Pseudomonadota > Gammaproteobacteria > Enterobacterales > Pectobacteriaceae > Brenneria > Brenneria tiliae. The sequence continues at coordinate 11,625 of NZ_JAKPCB010000094.1, forward strand.
CGGATGGCGACGCGCCGACAGCCGGGTGGAAGAGATATACTCGGCCGATTTTTATCTCGACCTGGCCCGGCGGGCGGAAAACGCCAAACTGGATTTTCTGTTTCGCCCCGACGTCATGTTTATCGATCCGCTGCGCGCGGCGCAGTCCCCCTCCTTCAGCAGCCTCGATCCCACGGTGTTGCTGGCCGCCATCGCCGGGGAAACCCGCCGTATCGGCCTGGTTTCCACCGCCTCGACCACCTTTTTGCCCCCTTACCTCGTCGCCAGACAGCTCCAGTCCCTTAACTGGATCAGTCAGGGCCGCGCCGGCTGGAACGTGGTCACCGCGTTGGACGGCAACCGCAATTTCGGCCTCGACCGGATGTCCGCCGCCGACGAACGCTACGAAAAGGCCCTTGAGTTCACCGAGGTGGTGCGTCGGCTGTGGCAAAGCTATCCCCATGGGGCGCTGACGCTCGACCGCCAAAAAGGAGAATACGCGCGGGCCGACAGGCTGCGCCCCATCAACCACCGCGGGCGTTTCTTCAGCGTTCAGGGACCGCTTAACGTGCCGGACCCCGGCTGCGGCGCCATTCCCCTGTTCCAGGCCGGCGCCTCGGACCGCGGGCGCGATTTCGCCGCGCGCATCGCCGACGGCGTTTTCGCCGCCACGCCCGATATCGCCGCCGGCGTCGAGCTGCGACGCGACCTGCGGCGGCGGGCGCGGGCGCACGGCCGGCACCCGGACGCGATCCGGCTGCTGCCGGGCCTAAGCCTCTATCTGGGCAAAACCCGGCGCGAGGCGCGCGAACTCTATCGGGAGACCCAGGCGAACCAGACGAACCAGACGACGGCGCACTGGCTGGTGGTCGGCACGGTCGAAGACGCGCTGAACGACATTGCCGCGCGCGCGGCGGCCGGGGCGGCGGATGGCTTTATCGCCCTGCCCGGCGGCTCGCCGGCGTCGCTGGACCTGCTGTTCGACGAACTGATCCCCCGCCTGGCGGAGCGCGGACTGTTCCGCCGCGACTACAGCGGCAGCACCCTGCGCCAGCATCTGGGCATGGACCCCTGAGGCGTATCCGCCATCATAAATGCAAATGAGAATAATTTAAATTACCATCCATATGTAATATATTTATGCGGTTTCATGTACTCAACTTTGAGGGGCCTCCCCGATGAAAGAGTTGACTCCGATGCAGGCGGCCAGTTGGGTCGGCAGACGGTCCGGGCAGCATCTCGGCGGCGTCGCGGCGCATCTGTACGCCGAATTCGACGGCGCCGGGCTGGATATCCACCGGCTGGAGCGCGCCGTCGGCCGCCTTTACCAGCATCATCCGATGCTGCGGCTGCGTATTACCCCCGAGGGACGGCAGACCATCGCGCCGCTGGACGAGCGCCGCCACCGGCTGCGCATCGACGACTGGCGGGACGCCGCGCCGCCGGACGGCGCGCGTTATCTTGACGCCAAACGCCGCAGCCTAAGCACGCAGCGGCTGGCGCTGGAGCAGGGTCAGGCGAGCGATATCAGCGTCAGCCTGTTGCCGGACGATCGCTGCCGTCTGCATGTGGATGTGGATATGATCGCCGCCGACGCCCCGAGTTTTCGCATACTGCTGGAGGAGCTGGCCCGCTTCTACCACCGGCCCCCGGCGGCCGCGGACGCGGCGGACGCCGCCTATTTCCGCTATCTGGACCGGATGCGCGCCGATGAAAGCCTGCAACGGCGCTACCGGCGCGACAAGCGGTGGTGGCGTCAACGCCTGGCGGACATTCCTCCCGCCCCGCCCCTGCCGCAAAACGGCGCGGCGGGAGAGTGCCGCAGCGACAGGCTTGCCGCGCGGCTGACGCCGGCCGAGCGCCGCTCGCTGGAGAAAACGGCCCGCGCCCGGCATCTGACCCTGACGACGCTGTTTCTCTGCGCCTTTGCCGGGGTACTGGCAAGCAGCAACGGCGTAACCCGTTTTCGGCTCAATGTGCCGATATTTCATCGCCCGCCCTACGTCGACGGCGTCGAGCGCATTATCGGCGATTTCTCCGATCTGACGATCCTGGACGTGGAATACTCTCCCGGCGCAAGCCTGGCGGCGTTTTGCCGGCAAACGGCGCCGCGGCTGGCGCAGCTGCTTAGCCATAGCCATTACCCGGGGGTGAACGTGCTGCGCGACCTGTCCCGCCGTCACGGCGGCGTGCAGCTTGCTCCGGTGGTGTTTACCTCCGGGCTGGGGCTACCCGGCGGCAGGCTGTTTTCCGACGCGGTGCTGCAAACCTTCGGGGAGATGAACTGGGTGATCTCCCAGGGGCCGCAGGTGGCGCTTGACGTACAGGCGGTCGACGTCCATGACGGCGTTCTGCTGAACTGGGACATCCGTCTGGATTGTTTTCCGCAACCGGCCGTCGGCCGCCTGTTTGAGCGCTATCTGAACCTGCTGCGCCGCCTGGCCCGTTCCCCCGAGGCGCTGCATCAGCCCCTTGAGCGGCTGTACGGCGAAGAACAGGCGCTCCCCCGGCCGGTGCGGGAAAATATCGCGCGCACGCCGTTAACCGCACTGCAACAGGCTTATCTGGTGGGCAGAAGCGAGCAGTGGCCGCTGGGCGGCGTCGCCATGCAGGATTTCCGCGAGTACCGGGGGAATTTTCCCGTCGCCGTCCTGCGCAAACGGCTGAGCGAACTGGTGCGTCGGCATCCGGCGCTGCGCACCCGGATAGATGCCGATACGCTGAGCCAGCGGGTATCCCCCGACGTCGTCGTCAATATGGATGAAATCGATCTGCGCGCCCTGCCCCGCGCCGACGCCCTGCGGCGGGCGGACGAGATGCGGCGCGCCTGCTCCCACGCCCGCAACGACCTCGCGCTCGCGCCCTGGCATATCTGGATCATCGAACTGGCGCTGGGCGACGGGCGCGCGGACGAGGATTTTACTACCCTGGCGTTCACCAGCTTCGACGCCTTGATTATGGACGGGGCGTCGATTTCGGCCATCCTGGCGCAGCTGTTCGCCGCGACGGAAATCGCGCCGCCCGCGGTGGCGCAGGCGGACGACGGCCGGGCGCCGATCCCGGCCGCACAGCGGCGGGAGGACGAAGGCTACTGGCGCGAAAAGCTGCGGGACTTCCCGCCGCCGCCCGCCTTGCCCTGGAAACGGCCGCTGGCGTCCATTCCCTCGTCGGGCTGGCGCCGGGAAAGCGTTACGCTGCCGCGCGGGCTGCTGAAGAAAATTTCCGCCATCGGGGCGCGTCACGGCCTGTTTCAGAACGCCATCCTGTCGGCCGCCATTCTGGATACGCTATCGCTCTGGAATCGGGACGACGCCTTGGCGGTGGGCGTGCCGGTGGCCTTTCCGGCAACGGACGGGCGGCTGGGCAACGCCTCCACCTTTGTGGCGCTGCGCTTCGCCAGGGAGCCAGAGGACTTTTTCGCCGCCGCCCGCCGTTGGCAGCAGGATACTCTGGCCGCGCTGCACCACCTGACGTTTTCCGGAGTCGATCTGACCCGCCTGCTGCTGCAACGGCACGGGCAAAGCCCGGCGCTGCCGGTGATCCTCACCAACGGCCTGGCGTGGGAAACGCCGCCCGCCGGCGCGCCGATGCGTTTTCACGCCGGGCTGACGCAAACCCCGCAGGTGGCGATGGATATCCGGCTGTTGCGGGATCGGCATCGGGATCTGCTGCTGGCGGCGGACTATGCCGAACGGGCGCTGGATCGGACGGTGGTGCGGGACATGCTCCGGGCGATGGCCCGCAGGATCGCGCTGCTGGACGACCGGGCGGAGCCGGCCCCGCCGCCGGGGCGCTTTATCGATTATCGCCACTATCGCCGCAACGGCGACGAGGGCGATTTTATCGGCAGCGGCTTTCTCGCGCGTCTCGCCGCGCACCTCTTCGACTCTCCCCCGGATAAAGCGGCCGTGCGCTGCGGCGACCGGACGATTTCCTATGCCGAGCTGGGGCGGTCGGTGGCAACGGCGATGGCGAACCTGCGGCGCCACGGCATGGCGCCCGGCAAGGTGGCGGCCCTTGTCCTTCCCCGTTCGCCGCAGCATCTGACCATTGCCCTCGCCTGCGCGTTACAGGGGATCGTCTGGCTGCCGGTTGATACCGGCTCGCCGCCGCAACGCATGGCCTATCTGCTGACCAACTGCCGCCCCGATCTGGTGGTGGGCGACGTGCGCGTCGGGGAAATCGCCGCCGTCTCGCCGCAGACGCTGCTATCGCCCGTCGCGCAGCAGGAACCCGCGCCGTCGCGGGCGGAGCTATCCGAACGGAGCCACAGCAGCGACCCGGCCTATTATCTCTACACCTCCGGCACCACCGGCAAACCCAAGTGCGTGGTGCTCAGCTACCGTGCCACCGACAACACCATCGGGCAGACGCTGAAGAAATGGAACGTGGGGCGACGGGACGTGTTTATCTCCGTCACCCCGCCGCACCATGATATGTCCCTGTTCGATCTGTTCGGCTCGCTGTGCGCCGGCGCGACGCTGGTGCTGCCCGCGCCCGATGAGGAAAAGGACGCGATAGCCTGGAACCGGTTGATTGAACGCCATCGCGTCACCCTGTGGTGCTCGGTCCCGGCCATACTGGAAATGCTGCTTTCCTGTACCCGGGGGGAGCAGCTAGGCTCCCTGCGGCTGATCGCCCAGGGCGGCGATTACATCAAACCGGCCACCGTGCGCGCGCTCAGGGAGCGCCTTGCCGCCGTGCGGCTGTTTTCACTGGGCGGGCCGACGGAAACCACCATCTGGAGCATCTGGCACGAAATCAGCGCCGAGGATAGCGACGTCATCCCCTACGGCAGGCCGCTGCCGGCAAACCGCTATTTTATCTGTCACGATACCGGCGAACATTGCCCGGCCTACGTCGTCGGCCGCATCTACACGGCGGGGGTGAATCTGGCGCTCGGCTATCTGGAGAACGGCGTACTTGAGCAGCACGATTTCGTTACCCTGAAGGATGCGGAGGGAAAACCGCTGCGCGCCTTCCGCACCGGCGATCGCGGTTATTATCGTCAAGACGGCGATATTATCTTCGCCGGCCGCGTCGACGGCTATGTCAAGGTGCGCGGGGTGCGGGTTTCTCTGCCGGAAATAGAGGCGGCGCTGGCTAAACACCCGGCGATCGACGCGGCGGCGGTGGTGGACTATGCGACGGGGGAAACGGGCGAGATCGCCCTGGGGGCGATGTATACCTCACGCTACGGAGCAGAGATCCCCATCGCCGAGCTAAGGGCGTTCGTCGGCCGCTATCTGCCGGACACCCATGTGCCGACCCGCATGGTTCACGCCGAGGCGCTGCCGTTATCCGCCAACGGCAAAACGGACCGCCGCCGCATCCGGCTGAGCTTTAGCGCCGCAGCGCCGGCTCCCGTCAGCGCGCCGGGTCCGGCGGATTAAACAGCGCCTCAGGCCGCCGGGTCAGCGCCCCCTCCCGCACCGCGCGCCGCATAAATTCCGGCAGCGTTTGCCGATGCCGGATAAATTCATCCTGCCGCAGCAGCGCCGGGTCGGCGTCGACCTCCACGCTCAGCCGGCGCGCGTCCATATGTCCGCGCCAGGTGATGTTGAAACCGTCGCCGGGGCCGCTGGCGAGCACGTGCCGGCGGCTGCGGCACCCCGCGAAGCAGGGCGGATCAAACGGCAGCACGTTGACCAGCGGGGAGAAGAAATAGCGGGAATTCGCCGGCAGTTGCCGATCGGCGGCGATCCTCTCAATGCGATAGCGTCCGTGCAAACGCTGCACATGCAGCTCCCGCGCCGTGCGCCGCAGGAAATCCAGCAGGTTTTCATCCGCCGCGACGCGGATAAACAGCGGCAGGATATTGACCAGCAAAGCCGGAACGTAGGCGGCAACCGGGCTGCGGCGGTTCATAAACGGCACCCACAGCGGCAGGATCTCTCGATCCCCGTTGCTGCGGCGCGGCAAATGGTAAAACAGATAGGCGCCGGAAAGGGCGAGCAGCAGATCGGGCCAGCCGATATCGCAGCGCTCGGCCAGGCGCTGCAACTCGCCGCTAAAACGCGCCGATAGCCGGCAGGCGAAATGCCGGCTATCGGCGCCGTAGTCTTCGCCGCCCTTATGCAGCACCGGCAGTTCGACGGGCGCCGCCAGATAATCTCGCCAGTAGCGGCGGTCGTCGGCGCAACGCCGGCCGGCGCCGTACTCCCGCTCTTCCGCCAGACAGCGGGCGAACGGGTAAAAGGCGTCGCCGCCGTCGCCCTTGCCGATACCCTGCGCATACAGGCCGGCGCAGCGGTGTTCAATCAACGTCATGCCGTAGCCGTCGATAACGATGTGGTGCGCCCGGATATACCAGAAATAGCGCGCGTCCCCCACCCTTATCAGCCAGCTCGCCGCCAGAGGCTGGCGCAATAAATCCAGCGGCTGCTCAACGTCGGCGCGCATAAGGCGCAGCGCTTCCCGCCGGGGGTCGGGACAGTGGCGCACGTCGATGCGCCGCAGCGGGGGCGCCGCGGCCGGATCGCAGCGCTGTAGCGGCTGCCGTCGCCGCGCAATGGCAAAGCGCAGCGCGAACGCCTCGGTTTCCCCGATGGTCAGCGTAATGGCCTGGGCCAGGGCCTGCCGATCCACCTCGCCCCGGATATCGATATAGTGCGCCACCGTGGAGATCGGTTGATCGGGATAAAGGCAAAACTCCTGCCAAAAATCCAGCTGTGCCGGCGTCAGGGGCATCCACCCCCTATTCGGTTCTGTTGCTGACATATCCGTACCTTGTCGCGTTGCAAACCAGGTTAACCTCGCGCGCCGCGCAAAACGCCGCGCTTAATGATAATAGCACTTATTATCATTAAGCAACGCTGGCGGAGACGCATCAAAACTCCTTGCTGAAGGAGAGCATCAGCTGATTGGAGGATTTGCCATAGAACGCCGGAATATTGCTGGTGGTTTTTTCACGCAGATAAACCAGCCGCGGCGTAATGCCCTGAAAAGTCCAGGGCCGGTACTGCAACCGCAGCGAAAGGCGGGTGACGGCGTCGCGGCGCCGGACGCCGAAAAAGGCGTTCTCCTCGTCAAAGCGCTTGCGCCCGTATCTTAGCTGCATTCTGACGTCCAGGCCGCCCTGCGCGATATAGGTAAAGCCGCCGTTGACGCCGTTCTGCCGGGAAGAGACATCGGCGGCGCCCAGCTTCTCGCGCTCGTGGAATACCCCGCCGTAGAGCAGAAAACGGTTCGAAACGGCGCGCATCAGATTCAGGCTGTGGATGGCGATATTGCCGTCGTACAGCTCGCCGATGGGTTGCCGGTAGTAGCGCCGGTCCAGAAGACGATACCCCAGCGCGGCCTGCCAGCGGGGCGTCAGCCAGCGGCCGTAACTGGCGCTCAGCCCGACGTCCCTGGCATAACTCTCGCCCCCCAGCCGCCGGTAGGTGTAAACCGGCCCGACGGAAAAGGTATCGCGCAGGCTCTGGTACTGGTAGTCCAGCCCCAGCAACGCCGTTCTTTCGTCGTAATGGTTGTCTCTGGCGTAATTAAGCGCGTTGAAATAGGCCGAATAGCCCAGGAAGTGGTTGCCGGCAAGGTTGACGTCCTGCTCCAGCGTCACGGACAGGGACTGGCCGGAACTGCTCTGCCGGCGGTTGTTGTTCCTGAACGGCAGGCCCCATAAATAGATGTACTCCACGTCGCTGCCCTGATTGTAGTTGTCGGTGTGCAGCAGATCGACGGTAAGGTTTAGCGACGGCCTGGCGCGTTGGGCAATCCGTTTCAGGTAGTTTAGCGACAGCTCGCGGAACAGCGGCTCCTGCGGGTTATCGGCCAGCAGCAAAAATTGCCGTTTCGCCTGGCGATAGGATTTGTTCTCGAACTGCATTACCGCCAGGTCGAAGCGCACATTGTTCAGCGTCGGGTCGGCGTCGAGCATCCGGCGGTACAGGTCGATGGCCGGCCCGAGCCGCCAGCTCGCCCGCAGCATCGCCCCTTTGACGAAGCGATAAAGCTGCCGGTCGTGGCGCGGATGGCCGGCGTACAGCGGCAGCACCCGTTCGATAGTGTCCCAGTCCTGATGTTGCAGCGCCGTCTCCAGAATCAGCTCCGCCACCGCGCTATTGGCCGCCACCGCGGCGTCGTTCAATACCGGCGCGGCCAGGCGTTCGCCGCGCTGCGCCTGACGCCGCCGCGCGCGCTCCAGCGCCTCGTTCTGTTCTTTTTGCCACTGCCGGTCGATATCGGGCGCGGGAAAGCGGCGCTGTTCGCCGGGAATGACGGGCATCTGCCCTTGGGCGGCGCCGATGGCGGCCAGCAGCGGAAACAGCAGCGTGATGATAGCGATCTTCAGAATGGATGGCGCATACGACATACCGGCGATCTCGGGTGCGTGGGGCGCGCCGGACGCGGGAAATCAGACTGCCGCGCGGCCCGCGAAGGCAAAATAACGCGCCGGAACGGTATGCGGCGACGGCCGCCGCGCTCCGGCGCAGGTACACTCATCAATAATCAACGGCTGGTTCTCCCCAATCCCTGGCCTTTAGCGCGCGGCGGAAAAGCCGATGCCGCCCAGGATATTCTGCTCGCCGGGCTCGGACAGGTCGTGGATATGGCCGGCGATCTCCTCGGCGTTGGGACCGTAGACCCCCAGATCATATTTGGGATCGTAGTTGGTCAGTTGCTCGTTCAGCTCCGCATTGTTGCTGGTCAGGCTGACGCCGCCGTCAATGATGCGCGGCTGGCCGCTGACGTTGGTCAGCGCCGCCGTTTCCAGCGTGCCGTCCAGTATGAACGAACCGAACTGCGGCTGATTGCCCGTTAGCCCGGCGAACGAACCGCTGCCGGTTCTGGCGCCGGTGTCGATGGTATAGGTCAGCGAACCGTTGCCGGAGGTGGTGATATGGTTAAACACCTCGCCGGAGTAGGTCAGCGTCTGGTTGCCCAGCGCCGCGAACTCGGCGGCGGTGGTGGCACGGCCGACCACTGCGCGCACAAACTCGCGGTCGCTATCGCCGGCCTGGATCGCCTGAATGGCGTTATTGCCGATCACCGCCGAATATTGGCGCTTATAGATACGGAAAGCGGAGTTGGTGTATGGGAGTTGCAGTGTTGGCTGACCATATGTGCCGACAACATAGATATCCGAATTATCGGGAATGGCGTTCAGATCGATGGCGGCGGCGCCCACCCCGTAGGTTACGCCGTTATACTCAAAGGTGCCGTAAAAGCCGCCCGCCTCGGTAAAGGTAAAAGGCGCGGCCCCCGCATTACCCACCGCCGGGTTATTGATGAATTCCGCCGTGGCGCCGCTGACGGCGGCGCTGAACAGCAGCGTGGAGCCGGCCAGCAGGCCGGAGACGGTTACAGCGACTGATTTTTTCATGATTTATTCCTCTTAAAAATCAATTAACTAAAAACGCTGATTTTGAATATCGATTTACTCAGATTGCTGATAATCCCACTCCGCCATAGTCATCCCCGCGCAGGCGGGGATCTGCAGGAATGACGGATATGGATTTGCTATCACCAATGGCTACTTTTTCAATGGTCTGATTTAGTGGTATTTGCCGTTGCACCTCCTTGGTGGTGATTAGAACTGATAATTCAGCGTAAACATTACGTTGCGCGGCGCGCCGTACATATCGCGGCGCGGCGTGACGTAATAGGTTTTATCGAACAGATTCTGCACGTTAAGCCGCGCGGTTAGCGCGCTGGTGATGCGGTACTGGGCCATTAGATCGACGGTGGTCGAGCTGCCCAGGTCGTATATGGAACTGTCGGCGTCAGGGTAATATTTTGCGGCGTAGGCTTTTGAATTTCGGTCACGGAAATACTTGACCTTGCCCTTAAAATTAACCCCCAGGCCCAGGTTCAGCCGTTCGGCGGCCTGCCAGTTGGCGAACAGCTTGAACTGGTGTTTGGGCAGCGTGCCGTAGCGCCAGAAATACATCTCCATAGAGGCATATCGGCCAGTGCTGGCACTTTCGGCGGTGGTCAGATCGGGCCAAGTGGTGTGCATAAAGGTATAGGCGGCGTTAATCTGCAGGCGCGGCGTAACGCTGCCGCTGGCGGACAGCTCCACTCCCTGCACTTTTAAGCCCGGACCGGCGAACACCGGCTCCAGCATATTATCCGAATAAGTGCAGTTGGCCACACCATGCCAGGCGCAGCCATAGTAGTCGCTGTAATAGGGCAGATTATCCTGTTTGGTATGAAAGTAGGCGATCTGGGTATTAAGCCTGTCGCCGAACAGGCTGCCCTTAAGGCCCAGTTCGAAGGTGTCGTTTTGCCGCTCTTCGATGGGGTGGCCGTCGTAGCCGACGATCGCCCCCGCCTCGCTCTGCGGGTCGAGGGTGCGCGCGTAGCTGATATAGGCGGACCACTGGTCGGTCAGGTCATAGACCAGGCCGCCGAACCAGGAGAAGCCGCCCTGATCCAACTTAAGCGAATAGAGGTCATCGCGCACGCCGCGTCTGGAGACGTCCTGATCCGACTCCCACTTGTTGTAGCGGCCGCCGGCGATGGCCATCAGGCGGTCGGTCAGGTTATAGCGCCCCGACAGGCTCAGGCCGTACTGTTTTTCCCTGGTCAGCACGCTCGCGTGCGTGGCGTCATAGGTGTAGTAGGCGTCATAAAAAGCCTGAGTTCCGGGGGTTCTCAGGTACGGCCGCGGCATATCGCCGTTGTTGAAGTTCTCCAGCGTGCAATATACCCAGCGCGAATTGTTGCCGCAGCCGGTGATCGAACTGATGCCAGACGACTGAGACGCGTGATAAGGCATGGTGACCTTATTGCGGTAGCCGGATAAGCCGGCCACGATTTCCGCCTCCCGCCCCAGCAGCTCGAACTTGCCGTTAAGCGAGACATCAAGATTGTGCAGATCCGCCTCCGGCCGCCACTGCCCGAAGTAATAGTCGTAGGTACCCCTATACGCACCGGTTGTATTGTAACCATCAAGAAATCCGTAAATCGTATGGAAATCGGACTTGTTGTAGTTGTAGGCCACATTTAGCGTCCATTGATCGTTCAGGTAGTGGTCGGCGTTGAGAAAGGCGTTGATATTCTCGTTTTTGGCGAAGGTCCAGTCGGTGGCGTTATTGGCGCTGCGCCCGCCGGGAAACTTGGGTATGGGCTCAAGGCTATCGAAATTGGGAGCTGCCCTCGACGACGTAAGCGGACTGGCGCCGTCGATCTTCTGGTACCCGTAGACCAGGCCGCCGCGCAGCAGCGTATCGTTCCCCAGCGGCAGTTCCAGCACGTTGTACAGGGTGTAGTCCTTCTTTCCGACGCGGTCCATCCAGTGGTCGCCGTCCTGCGCCACGCCGACCATGCGCCAGCGCAGGCCGGCCGATTCGTTAAGGGTGGTGGAAAAATCCACCTCGGCGCGCTTGCGGTTCCACGAGCCGTAGCCGACGCCGGCGTTGAACTGCGGCGCCACGGTCGGTTTCTTGCGCACCAGGTTCAGGGTGGCGCCGGGGTCGCCGTTGCCGGAAACCAGCCCGGTGGAGCCGCGGATCACGTCGATGCGCTCATAGATGGCGCTGTCCATCGCGAAGAAGCGGTTGTTGCCGTTCAGACCGCGCGTCATGATGCCCCCCGAGGGCGCGACGCTGGTGAGCACGCCGTCGAGCAGAAAGTTGCGAATGGCGAAGCCGCGCGAATAGTACGAGGTGTTGCCGGCGCCGGTGACGCCGTACTGCATCACCGTTATCCCCGGCGCGGCGTTGAGCACCGAATGGATATCGGTCAGATTCTGTTCCTTAATCTGCTTCTCGGTAATCACCGACACCGTCTGCGGCGTACGCTTTAGCTCCAGATCGAGCCTGGTGGCGCTGCTGGAGCGCCTGACGCTGTAGCCGGTGGCGGCTTCCTGCTGCGGGTTGAGCGGCGCGGTGACCAGAATTTTATCTTCAACTTCCGGCGGCCGGGCTTCCTCCCGCGCCTGGACCCCGGCCGGCGACGTTTCCGTCTGCGCCGCTTCCTGGTCCGCCGCGCTCTCGGCGGCGTTGGCGTCGGCGTGGTGGCCGAACAAAACGATCAGCAGCGCGGCGGCCGACGATAGCGGAGAGCCGATACGAATGCCGGCCGGGGCCGTACGCGCATGCCAGCGCGCCAGCCTGAATGGATGGTAGGACGTAAGTTTATTCATTTTCCCAGGGCACCAAGTTAAGAATAAAATTCGTTAATGAGAATAGAACGCATTTGTAATCAGACGACATCCTAGCCCTCATTCAGCGGGCCATGTGTGCCGAGCGGGAAAAGTTTGGCGCCGAGCGGGAAAATAAAGAGCTGAAGCGCTCTCCCGCCCGTCGCGGCAAGACGGGAGAGGCGATGTGGCGCGGATAAGGTTTGATCGGCAACCGCCGCGGATGCGCTATTGACGGCTGGGGCTGTAGCCGTATTCGCGCTGGAACGCCTGGGTGAACCTGCTCGCGCAGGCATAGCCGCACTGCTGCGCGACGTGCTGCACGGTGTAGCGGCCGGAGTCGATCATTTCGCGCGCCCGCTGCATGCGCAGGCGGCGCAGATAGCCGGCAATGCCCTGCCCGGTGCGCTCGCGGAACAGTTTTTTCAGGTAGCACTCATTGATGCCGGCGCGGCGCGCCAGCTGGGCGATGGTCAGCGGCTGATTCCATTCGGCGTGCAGGATCTCCAGCACCTCGTTGAGCGCGCGCTGCCAGCGTTGCGGCAGGCCGTTGGCGCCGTCCGGCGCCGCGTCCGCGCAGGTCGTCAGAAATCTGAGCAGAATCTCTATGGTCAGCGACTCCAGCTCCAGGCGGGCGAGCAGCGAGTTATGCACCTGCAGGTTCAGCACGCGTCGGCAGAGCCGGCACAGGCCGTCCGCCATTTGCGCCGTGGGCCGCAGCACGGCGTATGAACCGTGCCGGTGAAGAAAGGAGATGTCCACCCCCTGTTCCTGCAAAGTGAGAAACATATCGCGCGGGATGTCGATAGAGACGCCGCTGAGCAGGCAGCCGGCGGGAACGCTGCGCCGCAGCACGCCCGGCGCGGTGCGCAGCAGGATATCCCCGGCCGACGCCGTGAGGCTCGGATAGTTGGCCACGCCGTGGCCGATCTGCCCGCTGACCATAAAGCTCAGGCTGACGCTGTCGGGCAGCGACGGGTGTTCGTTTTCCAGCGGATGCGTCAGGCGGCAGCATCGACGTCCGACCATAATGCCGTTGTCGAATTCGTGCATATCCGTCCACCCTTCCCCCAGCGCCCGCTGAACCAGGTAGATCTTCTGCTTGCCTGCCGCGCATTGCAGGGGGCAGGAAGCGCAGTCGGACTCGATAAAGTGCGCGTGATGGGCGCTATAGCAACCGCTGTATTGTTCCAGCGGCGATGCCGTTCGCCGCGTTTGTCGGTGGCGCAGGCCATACGTAGGCATGATGCGTCCTCCCCGTGTTCCAAGCGCCGGCCGCTCGGCAATAAGCGCTGGTCGCTGGTCATATCGGTTAAAACATAATCACATCCTGATACAAATACAAATAATTATTATCATTACCCTGGTTCTTATTTGCTATAAAGCTGCGCAACCCCGCCTTTCCCGCCGCCGATCGTACTTTCTTCGCCGATGCCAACATTTGCATATAAAAAAATCGGCGGGATCGGGTAAGTTACAGCATTCGACAAGATCGACAGGGCGCGCGCCGGGCTGCAAAGCGACGCGACGATAAAGCCGATTCTCCGGCTCCCGCAAGCCTGTCCATCCGTTCTTTTCACCTGGCTGAAGTTTATCAGTCCCGTTTCATGGAGAACTGGCATGACTGAATACAAGATGATCATTGATGGAAAGTTGGTGGACGGCGCCGCGACGCTTGAAGTAATCAACCCGGCTAACGAGCAAATCATCGCCAGCGTCGCGCGCGCCGACGCGGCGCAGGTGGATCAGGCCGTCCGGGCGGCGGCGCGCGCCTTTCCCGACTGGGCGGCGCGCGACGTCGCCGATCGCCGCAATGCGCTGCTGGCCATCGCCGCCGATATCGAAGCGCAGGCCGACGAACTGGCGCGCCTGATAACCGCCGAACAGGGGAAAACGCTGCGCGAAGCGGCGCAGGAGGTGGGCTACACGGTGGGGCTGTTCCGCGCGCTGAGCAGCATCGACCTGCCCGAGGAGCCGGTGCTGGAAGACGAGGAAAAGAGAATTATCCGGTATCGCGCGCCGCTCGGCGTGGTGGCGGCGATCGGCCCCTGGAATCAGCCGCTGCTGCTGCTGGCGGTGAAGGTCATTCCGGCGCTGCTGGTGGGGTGCACCGTGGTGCTGAAACCCGCGCCCACCACGCCGCTTTCCGGTATCCGCCTGGCGGAAATTTGCGCTAAGCATCTTCCCGCGGGGGTGGTCAATGCCATCGTCGACAATAACGATCTCGGTGAAACCCTGACGCGGCATCCGCTGGTCGCCAAGATCAGCTTCACCGGCTCCACCGCCACCGGCAAAAAAGTCATGGCCTCGGCGGCCGGTTCGATCAAGCGGGTGACGCTGGAACTGGGCGGCAACGACGCCGCCATCGTGCTCGACGACGCCGACCCGGTCGAGGCGGCGCGCAAGATCTTCGCCGCCGCGATGATCACCACGGGCCAGATCTGCCTGGCGGTGAAGCGGGTCTACGTTCACGAGTCTCTCTACGAGGCGGTCAGTTCCGAACTGGCGCGGCTGTCGGACGCGGCGACGATCGGCGACGGCGCCGACCCGAAGACCGATTACGGCCCGCTGCAAAACAAGGCGCAGTTCGACAAGGTGCTGGCGCTGATCGAGGATACGCGGCCGCTCGGCACGATTATCGCCGGCGGCACGCCCCATCATGGCCCCGGCTATTTCGTCCGCCCCACCATCGTGCGCGATATCGGCGACGACGCCCGCCTGGTGCGCGAAGAGCAGTTCGGGCCGGTGCTGCCGGTGCTGTCGTTCTCCGATATCGACGACGTTATCCGCCGCGCCAACGACAGCGAATACGGCCTGGGCGGCACCATCTGGACCGGCGACTGGCGACGCGGCATCGATATTGCCGGGAAGATCGATACCGGCACGGTCTGGATCAACGAACATATGGCGATCCATCCGCTGGTCGCCACCGGCGGCGCCAAGCAGTCGGGCATCGGACGGGAGCTGGGCGTGGAGGGTCTTCAGGAGTTCACCCAGGGCAAGGTCATCTGGGCGAGCAAAAAATAAGGCGAATTAACCGCGCGCCGGGCTAAAAAATATGCCGCCCGTATCGCTACGGACGGCATAGGCGGCGTTTTCACCGTAAGAACGGGCTAGCGGGCGACCAGTTGCGCCACGCGGTCCGCCAGGAAATCGATCTCCTGTGGCGTATTGTAGAAAGCCAGCGAGGGCCTTACCGTGCCTTCATAGCCGAAATGGCGCAGGATAGGCTGCGCGCAGTGATGCCCGGCGCGCACCGCAATACCCACCTGGCTGAGATGGCGGCCTACGTCCTCGATATTATGGCCTTCCAGCACGAACGACAGCACGCTGGTCTTTTGCGCCGCCGTACCGATCAAACGCAGCCCCGGAATACGGGACAGTTTCTGAATGCCGTATTCCAGCAGCGCATGCTCGTACTGGGCGATGTTTTCAATGCCCAGCGATGACACGTAATCGAGGGCGGCCCCCAGTCCGACGGCATCGGCGATATTCCCGGTCCCGGCCTCGAACTTGTTCGGCGCCGGCTGATACTGGGTCAGTTCAAAGGTTACATCGGCGATCATATTGCCGCCGCCCTGATAGGGCCGCGCCTCCTCAAGCACCTCCCGCTTGCCGTATACCGCGCCGATGCCGGTGGGACCGAAGACTTTATGTCCGGAAAAGACAAAGAAGTCCGCATCCAGCGCCGTTACGTTAACCGGGATATGCGAGATGGACTGCGCGCCGTCGATGGCGATGCGCACCCCGAAGCGATGGGCGATCGCCACCAGTTCCTGGATGGGCGTCACCGTGCCCAGGGCGTTCGAGACGTGGGTCGCCGACACGAAGCGGGTCTTGTCGTTGAACAGCCGGGTGTAATCCTCAAGGCGTATTTGTCCCTGCTCATCCACCGGCGCCACGCGGATCACCGCGCCGGTTTCCTGGGCGATCAGCTGCCACGGCACAATATTGGCGTGATGCTCCAGCAGGGTAAGAATAATTTCATCCCCCGGCCGCAGCAGCGGCTTCACATAGCTATGAGCAATCAGGTTCAGCCCTTCGGTGGCGCCGCGCACGAAAATGATATTATCCGGCCCCGGCGCGCCGATGAAACGCGCCACCTTGTCGCGCGCGGCCTCGTAGGCGTCGGTGGAGCGCGCCGCCAGCGTATGCGCCGCCCGGTGAATATTCGAGTTTTCATGCAGATAGAAATGGCTGATGCGGTCGATCACCTGCTGCGGACGCTGGGTGGTGGCCGCGTTATCCAGCCAGATAAGCGGATGGCCGTCCACCTGCTCCGACAGAATGGGGAAATCGGCGCGGATGCGCTCAACCGGGATCTGGCCGACCCGTGCCGCGGGAGCGAGAACGGACGCCTGCGGCTGCGACGGGTGATTAACCGCGCCGTAGGGCGCCGCCGGCGCGCCGGGTTGTCCCAGCGGCACCACGCGCGGCGCATAGCCTGGCTCGGGGGCGCCCTGAGCGCCGGGCTGCCCGCCGGCGACCGAGCGCTCGGCCAGCAGCGCATAGAGATCGTGCTCATCCGGCAGGCCGTAATCGTTCGCCGACGGCGCACTGCCCCAGGGGTCCGGCTCGCCGCCGTATAGCGTGCGTTTATTCGTAGTCATAGTACTCACCTACTTCAACGTCTTCCAATACTGCGATGGCGTCGTCAGCCAGAATAGCAGCAGAGCAATAGACCGAAAGTAGATAAGACGCCACACCGTTGTCGTCAATGCCCCGGAAGCGCACCGACAGCCCGCGGGACTGTTCATTGGGCAGCCCCGACTGGTACAGGCCCAGCACCCCGCGTTTGGCTTCGCCGGAACGGATCAGCAGAATATTGGTTTTACCGCTTTGCCCTTTCGGATTCTTTAAGCCGTCCACGAACAATTTATCGGAAGGGATCAAGGGGATGCCGCGCCACAGAATAAAGGTTCCGCCGTGGATCGTCGCGGTGACGGGCGGTACGCCGCGGCGCGTCGCCTCGCGTTCGAACGCGGCGATGGCGCGCGGGTGCGCCAGGAAGAACGACGGCTCTTTCCACACTTTGGAAATCAGCTCGTCCAGGTCGTCCGGCGTCGGGCGGCCTCTGCGCGTCTGGATGCGCTGCGAGTCGGCGACATTTTTCAGCAGGCCGTAATCGTCGTTATTGATTAACTGGCTCTCCTGACGCTCGCGCAGGCTCTCGATGGCCAGATTAATCTGCTCCGCCGCCTGATCGAACGGCGAACTGTAGATATCGGCGATTTTGGTATCGACGTTGACGATCGTGGCGATCGAATCGAGCTGATACTCGCGCGGTTTGGTTTGATACTCGATATAGCCTTTGGGTATTTCAATGCGGGTGGGGTCCTGGCTGCACAGGATATCCAGCGGCGTATCCCCTTCCACCACCTTGTTGACGCGGTATATCCCGGCTTCCAGCCCTTTGTACTCAAGAAAGCGAGACACCCAGCGGGGGGTGATGGCGCCAAACTGCGGGGCCGTTTTGGTGACATTCGCCAACTGATAAGCGGCTTCGCGTCCCAGTGCGTTCAATTGCGTTTTCTTCTCAGCCATGATGCTTCCTTCCTTTCCATTAATAGATGTATAAGACGTTGGTCAACGATACTGCGGTGCAAGCTCTCAATATTGCGGTAGGCGGACATCCACATCCCGCGCCCAGGCATTGATGCCATCTTTTAAATTCAATAATCTCCCTTTATATCCGGCGCGCTGTAACGCGCGAATGGCAAAGATGCTGCGCTGCCCGATTTTGCACAGAAACACCGCATCGACGGCAGGATCAAATTCGTCGATCCTTCTGATGATCTGACCCAGCGGTATCACCTTGGCATCAGGGAATTTCACAATGGAGCGTTCATGAGGTTCGCGGATATCGATAAGCTGCAGCGGCTTGTCGTCGTCCAGCCAGGCCTTTAACTCCAGCGCGGTCACGCTTTCGATAGGCTCCTCTTCCGTCGACGGTTTCAGGCCGCAGAATTCATCATAATCAATCAGTTGATGGATACTCGGATGTGTGCCGCAGATCGGGCAATCGGCATCTTTTTCCAGCTGAAGCTCGCGCTGTTTCATCTGCCACACGTCGAACAGCAGCAGACGGCCGATCAGGCTGTCGCTGCCGCCCACCACAAGTTTGATGACTTCCGCGGCCTGAATGGTGCCGATAATGCCGGGCAGAACGCCGACCACGCCGCCTTCGGCGCAGGAGGGCACCAGTCCCGGCGGCGGCGGCGCCGGGTACAGGCAGCGATAGCACGGGCCTTCTTTGGCATAAAACACGCTGGCCTGCCCTTCGAACTGGAAGATGGAGCCGTAGACGTTGGGTTTGCCCAGCAGGACGCAGGCGTCGTTAATCAGGTAACGGGTGGGATAGTTGTCGGTGCCGTCCACCACGATGTCGTAATCCCGGATGATATCCAGCGCATTGCCGCTGTTTAGCTGCGTGTTGTAGGTCACCACCTCCACGCCGGGATTAATCGCCTTGATGCGATCCTTGGCCGAAGCCACCTTCGGGCGGTCGATATCCCTGGTGCCGTGAATGATCTGGCGCTGCAGGTTGGATACTTCGACAAAATCAAAATCCACAATCCCGATGGTGCCGATCCCCGCCGCCGCCAGATAGAGCGCCACCGGCGCGCCCAGCCCGCCGGTGCCCACCAGCAGCACGCGCGCGCTTCTTATACGCTGCTGCCCCTCGACGCCGACCTCCGGCAACAGCAGATGGCGGCTGTAACGCGCGATATCGGCATTGGACAGCTCCGCCAGACGTTCGTCGGGAATGATACTCGCAATACTCATGCCGCCTCTCCCGCTCCTCCGGCTATCGCCGGCACCAGAATAACTTCACTGCCGTCGCCCACCGGCGTCTCCAGCCCTCCGGTGGTTTTGATATTCTTTTCATTAACGTAAAGGTTGATAAACGAACGCAGCGCGCCGTCATCCTCATACAGGTGCTGGCGAATATCCGGGTATTTATCCGCCAGCGCGCCGATCAGCTGCCCCACGGTATCGCCCTCCAGGCTGATTTTCGACTGACCGTCGGTAAAGGCGCGCAGCGCCGTTGGAATCAATAAAGTTGCTGCCATGGTTAATCCTCGCTAAATAGAGCGTTCAGTTATTGTCGACGTCTTCCTGAATAAAACGTTCGCGGTCGGGCGTCAGCCGCCAGCTGGTAAAGTCGCCGGATACCCGTTTTGCCACCGCCACAATGACGTAGGCGTAGAAAGGCAGGGCATGCACCCGGTCGAATTCAGAGGGAACGGCCGGGTGATCCGGGTGGGAATGGTAGAAACCGATCACCTCGATCCCCTGCTTGCGGGCAACCAGCTCCGCGCGCAAAAAGTCGTCCGCGGTAATCACGAAACGATGATACTGTTCCTCTTCTTCCCGCCCGTTCTCGATGGGCAGGATCTGATCGACTATCGCCTCCCCCTGTTCGTTGCTGGCGCCCAGCAACACGCCGCAACACTCGTTGGGATAGGCTTTTTCGCCTTCCCGCCGGATTAACCGCTCCGTCTCTTTCGATAGCCGTATCATAGGGTTTCATTCCAAAAAGGGTCCGCCGTATAGCGTGAACCGGTATCACAAAGTATGGTAACCACCACGGCGTCCGCCGCCAGGGTGCGTTTAAGTTTTACCGCCGCCGCCACATTCGCCCCCGACGACACGCCGACAAAGATGCCTTCCCGTTGCGCCAGGCGCCGCGTCATCGCATAGGCTTCTTCCGTCGTCACCGTTATCACCCCGTCGTGCAGCGTTTCATCCAGAATGCCCGGCTTGATGCTGCTGGCCATATGCTTGGTCCCTTCGATACCATGCAAAGGGGATGCCGGTTGTACCATCAGCGTCTTGATCGACGGATTTTCCTGCTTCAGACGCCGGGCGCTGCCGACAAAGGTGCCGGAGGTCCCCACGCTGGCGAGGAAATGTGTCACACGATGGTGCGTTTGCCGCCAGATTTCCTGCCCGGTGGTGGTGAAATGAGTCTGGACGTTAACGTCGTTGTTGTATTGATCGGGGTAAAAATAGCGCTCGGGGTCCGCCGCCACGCGCTCCTTGACCGCCAGATAGGCGCCGTCGGAACCTTCCAGGGGATCGGTTTCCACGATGGCGGCGCCGTAATGGCTGATAATTCGTTTGCGCTCGATGCTGGTATTCCGCGGCATATAGAGGACGACCTTATAGCCCAGCACCGCGCCAATCATCGCGTAGGCAATGCCGGTATTACCGCTGGTGGCGTCAATGATGATTTTTCCGGGGGTCAACTTTCCGCTGGCGATGCCGTCAAGGATCATGGCTTTTGCCGCCCGGTCTTTAACGGAACCGCTGGGGTTCATAAATTCCGCTTTGCCGAATATGGGAACGTCAGATATATCTTCGGATAAATTCTTTAATGCTATCAATGGGGTATTACCAACCAGATCCAGAATACTCATATATCTTCCATACAAATGGTTATATTTTTATATCCGTCATACTTCAAGCTGCAGATGCGTTGGCTGCGCTCAGTCACCCGAATCACTTACTTGTGTAAGCTCATCGGGATTCCTTCCCTTGCCGCCTTCCTGCAACTCGAATTATTTAGGGTATATTACTATTATGTCAGCAGGCGATTTTCTTTATTGATCCAACTCGCAATTTGCTGCGGAAAATATAAACCACCAGTAATTTAATCCGCGGCGGATTAAATGCCGTCGCCATCCTTATATTGCGTTTGCAATGCGCTGGCCTGGCGAATATTACTTTCCGGCGGCACGTCGCGCGTTAACCAGACGTTGCCGCCGATGGTCGAACGGGCGCCGATGCGAATGCGACCCAGCAGCGTTGCTCCGGCATAAATGACCACGTCATCTTCAATAATCGGGTGGCGGGGATAATTCTTTTGCAGATTGCCGGAACTGTCGGTGATAAAACGTTTGGCGCCCAGCGTCACCGCCTGATAAATGCGCACCCGCTTGCCGATAATCGCCGTTTCGCCGATGACCACGCCGGTGCCGTGGTCGATGAAAAACCCTTCGTCTATCTGCGCGCCGGGATGGATATCGATACCGGTCTGGCTATGGGCCTTTTCACTGATGATCCTCGCCAGCAGCGGCAGATCCAGCAGGTATAACTGGTGGGCGATACGATGATGGATAACGGCGTAGATCCCCGGATAGCAGATCAACACCTCGTCAACGCTGTGCGCGGCGGGATCGCCCTGATAGGCGGCGATAATATCGTTATCCAGCTGTTTGCGGATCTCGGGCAGCCTGGCGGCGAACGCTTTCACACGCCTGACGGCTTCCCCAAACCCGGCGGCGTCTTCATCACGCGGCGGCGTAGCGCCGCGCTGTTCCTGCCGAGCGTCCTGTTCTGGTGAGGCGGGCTGTTCTTGTAAACCGGATTGTTCCTGTAAACTGGAATAGTAGCGTAATTCCAGGCTGGCCTCTTCCGCCAGGCGGTCCAGGGCGGTGCCTAGCAAATACCCCACGTAATAATCTTCATTTTCCTTGCGCAGCTCGCTGATGCCCAGACGCATCGGATATAACCCTTTTATCAGGGTATCCGCAATCTCGGACACTTTCTCTTTCGACGGTATCAGGCGCTTATCCAGATAATCGCTCGGGTAATATTTTCTCCGCCATTGCTGACGAACCGCGCTCAGTTCCTTCACCACGTCGTCCAGATGCCAATTTACATGGCTTTGCTGGATAAACAACAACTCGCCCACATCCTGCTCCGCCATGATTTTTCCTCGTATATTGACGTCTCGTGAAGAATGAATCACTTGGCTATAGATTTATTATCGCCAACCCATCAAAGCAAATGCTTTTATCGGATTAGGATAGTGAGGAAATGGATATGTCTCCACTTCCCCGGCGCGGCAGACCAGTAGCCGCAACGCGACGCCCCGCGTCACGCCCCGTCAATTACGCCCTGCGCTTTTTTCGCCGCATTCTCGCCGGCGATCCTTCCTGAATTCAGGCCGAAGCCGAAGGTCTCTCCGGCGATATTGAGATCGTAAGTATCGCCATATAAGCCGCCGGCATCATCGCCCGCCGCATATAATCCGGGAATTACCGTTCCATCCTGGGTAACGGCGCGCATTTTGCCGTCAATCTTTATTCCCCCCAAGGTACCCAACGCCTGTGACACCGATTTCAACGCATAGAACGGCGGCGTTTTTATCGGATGTAAAAACGCCGGCTCTTTATTAAATAGCCCGTCCTTTCTGTTGTCGGAAAATTTATTATATTCCGCAACCGTACTTTTCAGCCTGCCGACATCAACCGATATCAATTTCGCCAACTCGTCCAGAGTATCGGCCTTAAACGCCAGCGGAATATCTTTTTGCGCCAATTTTCCAAAATCCGCATCCAGATTGGTCAAAGGCGTTCTGACCGCGATAAAATCACCGATAGCAACATCATTACCCTCTTTTATCAGGTGATTTCTCGTGACGTCATCATAGACGGTAAACATCAGGTTGCCGGCCTTTACCAATGCATTGCCCGCATGGGGCCACATGATGGTATTGGCTTCATCGGTGAAGCGTTCTCCTTTGCGGTCGACCCACAGATAAGGCTGATTGGCGGCCGCCCCGGCGTGGTTTCCAATGGAAGCCCCCGCCACGCCGGGCCGGTGCCCGTGCAAAACGCCCAGCCCCTCTCTACCCGCCCCCGCCGACCAGGCCATATTCAAACCATCGCCATCCTTGCCGGCCGGCGCGGCAAAAGAAAGATCGAAATCGCCGATGAACTCCCGCAGCATTTTTTTATTGTTGGCATAGCCACCGGTCGCAATGACAACCGATACGGCGTCAATACGGATTGTATTGCCCGCACTATCCTCGGCCATGACGCCGGTCACTCTGCCATTGTCGGTGATAAGCGTTTTTCCGGACGTTTTCATCAGTATTTCGACATTTTTCATTTCCTTGAGCTTATTGAAAAATGCCGTAATCACACTGCGGCCGCGCTCGCTTTTCGGTCCTTTAACGACATGCCAGGTCATCGGGCCGCCGGGTATTCCGGGACCGACAAATTCAAATTCAACGCCTTTGTCTTTAATCCATTCAAAAGTATCGGCGGAGCGGTCGACAAAGGCTCTGACAACATAAGGATTAGCCTTCCAATGGCTATAATCCATGATGTTTTTAAACGCCATATCCGGGGTGACCAGAATACCCTGGCGCAACTGCATCGAACTATCGGCGGCGAAAAAACCTTCGGCGAAATTCCCCGTTCCCCCCACCGCGGCCTGTTTTTCCAGAATGATGACTCCGGCGCCTTTTTCCGCCGCCGCCATAGCCGCTGCGGTTCCCGCCGCACCGGCGCCGATAACGACGACGTCCGTTTTTTTTATAACCGCGGCATTTTTGCCAACGGTGATTGAGGCATATTTAGCATGGGCGTTGTATAGGGAAAAGCCGAATACCGAAATACAAAGCATCATAAATATTTTTTGTCTGAATAATTTCATTATTTTTCCGCTCCCAAATCATTGGTCATTCACCGGGCTATTTGGCCGTATTTATATTCCATACCGAGCCGCTGCCTACCGGCTGCATATGCATATAACGCTGTACGCCTTCGATCTTTCCGCCATAAAATTTCACCACCTCTACCGTTTGCATGGAGGTCGGCATTGTTTTCAAAACCGGGACATACGAGAGGTCGCCATGCTTATGCCGCGACTGGCGGGGCGTTCCGTTGGGATCGTGGATATCCGCGGGCAACCGCTTCCAGCCGGCGGAAGAGTCGTCGGGCACAAAGGTAGACTCAAGCCCCGGCGTAATAAAGCTGGGAAAAACCACCCCGGGAACAATGCCAAAACTGGCCGCAACGCCTTGTTGCTCATCGACAACGACGCGCGCCTGTTTATCTTCCGGCCGGTCGGAAACGGTACAAGGCACGGAAACGCCCCCCTCGGTCGCACGGTGCGAGAGATCCGGGGCATCCGCCTGGGTAATCAACTTGAGCGCATCGGGATCCTCAATCACTCGTCCGCCCATCTCAACCAGCTCGCACGATTTGGAACCGGGCGGATTACCATAGCTTTTATCAAAAACGCTGTACGCCACGCGCGTCAGTTCTTCACGGCTGGCCTTCTCTTTTGCCGGAACCTCATAGCGCCAGGCCTGGGGCAAATTATCAAGTTCGTGCGGCGCGAACAGCTGGCCCGATTCGCCCTTGGAGCGGCTGATATACAGTTCAAGCTCCGTCAGATGGCGATCCTCCACTTTCAACCGGCCATACAATACCGACGGGCTGTCTCCTTCCCGCACCTCGGTAATCACCACAATTTGCCCCGTTTGGGGATCTATCGCCTCTTGCCCCGGCCCCAGGGGCTTAAAGTCCGTGACGGTGCGCCAGAGAGTGCTCATTACCGGAGAAACCGGCGTACCGTTTTCGGTCAACAGGTAACTGCGCGCCAAAGGCAGCGCTTCGCTGTTATGTTCCTTCATCGACTTAAGCACCTGCAGGGCGATCTCTTTCAGGCACTGGCGATCGCAATCCCCCGTTGGCGTTCCCGCCTGCGACACAAGAGGGAACGCCAGCAGATTGCCCCCTAAACAAAGCGTCAAAATAAAATTTTTCTTTTTCATCGCTATTTATCCTGTTTTATTGATTAATCGGTTTATAAAAAAAGATTGTCGCAGCCCGCCGCTATGGATTACCCAGCATTAGCGCAACCGTCACGCCGACCAGCCAGCCGCTGACCGGTACGTTGGCGGAGGTTCTGGAAATTGCGCTATCAGGATTGACGATATATTCAATAGCCGGCTGGATTTTTACATGCGTGCCGATAGAGAAAGTGGAACTCAATTCAATGCGGTATTCGTTGGAGGAAGTCATCTGGTCGCTGCCCCCCAGAGACATTCTGGTATCGCGCTGGGCCAATAGCGTTGATTTATTGAGATGGATATACATCACCTTGCCGGTAATTTGATCAAGTTCTATCCAGTGCGGCAATGCTATCTGCGGCTTGACGTAAGCCATGCCCAAAGTGAGGCCCCAATCCACCGGTTTGGCATCGTCAAAAGAGTGCTCTATGGTGCCGAAATATCCCAGATTACTGGGAATATCCGTTCCCGTAGCGGCGGTTTTTCCCGTTTCCGACCAAAATGTTTTGGCAAATTTAACAACAATGCCGCCCGAGCCCCGATGGCTTTTATCCGTTTCGTACGGGTCTCTGATACGGGCATCCGCATAAAAGTAGTTGAACTGGTAATCTTCGGGATAGGGGTGGTAGGAAAAATCCGTCTTGTAACGCAACGAAGCGACGGCAAAGGTTCCCGTCCCTCCGCCCATGCCGAACGCATCCCAGCCGTTATCCTTTATCAGTGAACTATACTCGCGCATTTGCTGTATTCCGGCTTCCGCCGTCACCGCGCGGGACAATTTATAGCCTACGCGTCCCCCCATGCTGCCGGTGCTGGCGTCAGGCACGCCGGTATTCCATTTAACCAGCGCATCCGTGCAAAGAAAATCAATGCCGCAGTTGGGTGAAAAGTAATACCGTTGCAGATTCGTCTTGCCAAATTCAACGTCCAGCCGCCCCTCCAACAGCGAAATTTCATAGGTAAGAAGCGAAAGCCAGGGACTAAAGCTGGCATCATGAGACGGATATTGATCGCCGCCAAGATAACTGCTGGCATAGCTACCGAATTCCACCATATTACCGTCTTCATCTCCCGGATGATGCCAGGGGAATATGACGCCTTCGATATGGATCCTGGAATTCGCCATATTCGCCAGTTTTGCCAAATCCAGATCGAGCGCGTTGATAAAAATCGTCTGGCCGCCGGTATGGCCGACACGAGCGCCGGTGCTGATATTATTGAACAATGCATTCAACATCAGGCCGCGATAAACAATGCCCTTATCGTTTAATAGTTCCCCCAGCCCCGGTTCTGGTTCCCGATACCATCCTTTGGCCAGATAGGGATTATCCATGACTGGAGCGTCACCCTTTTTCGCCGAAGTGTCCCCGGCAGGAAGTTCTGACGCCAACGTATTCATTACCCAGAAACAACATGTCATTGCGACACAAATATCCCTAAGCATATAAATGACCCTATATTGTTATGTATTATCAATGGTCGTGCCGATATCCAACGGCATTACTTCAACTTGTAATAACAACACCAGCGCGACGCGTGGCCGAAATAATTCTCCCTCCGGCCGTTGGAGTAATAAAACCGGCCGGAGGGATAGATATCTCATCGTCATTGCCCTCCTGTATTTACACAGTTGACGCCATTCATATTTCAAATGGCGGGGCGTGGTGTGCGGACGGGCAGTCCCGCCTCGTCCGCCGTCGCTGTCAAAGCC
Source organism: Brenneria tiliae (assembly GCF_023347575.1). NCBI lineage: Bacteria > Pseudomonadati > Pseudomonadota > Gammaproteobacteria > Enterobacterales > Pectobacteriaceae > Brenneria > Brenneria tiliae. Next base: position 37,998 of record NZ_JAKPCB010000094.1, read on the forward strand.
CGAGCAGCTTATCCACCATCACATTCATCTGGATCCAGAACGTGTAGCCGTCCTCGGGTTTGACGCCGGAATAAGGATACTGCCAGTTGGTGTTATTCCAGGTGCGGGCGCCGACCATCTGCAGATTCACCTCCGGCGTCAGCATAATGGAGGCGTCGATGCTCAGCTGATACTCGTTGCGCGGCACCCGCCACCCCGTCCCGCCCTCAACGGCGAACACATCCTGCAGGTAGTCCCGCTCGCTGCCGGTCAGTTTGGCCCAGCGGAACGTCAGGCCGTAGCTGTCGTGGGGGCGGCTCTGCCAGGGGCCGGACCACATGATCCCCGCATCCGCCAGCGTGGCGAGCCCTTTATACGCCTCGGCCCCCAGGGTGTGCGTCAGGCTGCCGTACAGGCTTACCGCGCTGGGGGAGGGATTCTGCGCATCGCTCCCGCCGTCGCGCCGCCACAGCGCTTTTTTGGCGGTGAGATAAAAGCCGGAGACGCCGTTATGGGTGCGAACCGGGGAGCTGTCGTCGTACACCTTGGAGGTTCCGTTTACCGTGTAGTAGACGTCGTCGTATTCCATAAAGTTATGGAATCCCAGGATCTCCCAGTTGAAGGGATACGGCTCCTGCCGCCAGTTGACGCGTCGCGCCACGTTGGCGACCAGCAGGGTGTTGCCGCTTTCGAAGTCGTCATCCCAGCGCTCCCAGCCGTTGGTGAACGGAAACGCCTGATAGGTGCGCCAGACGCCGATGCCGGACTCCAGCTTCGGCGTAAAGCGGTAGCCGATATGCGCCCCCCAGCCGGCATAAGGCAGCGGCGCGAACACCGCGGTGCCGTTCAGAATGGTGTTCACGCAGGAAATCTCGATATTGCAGTTGTTGTAGCCGAAAAACAGCGCCGGATTGCTTTTGCCGACATCAATCGACAGTCGATCGTCGAACAGCTTCTGCTCATAGGTCAAACGCATCATATGCGCCACCTTGGGGCTGTAGGGCGGCGGGTTGCCGGCCAGCACACCGCCCGACTGGTTGCCGAGCTCCAGATTATGGATAAAAGGCACCCACTGTTGCATAAAGTGAATGCTCCCGCCCGGGATCAGCCCCATGCGGTCCAGATCGAAGTCCGCGCCGGCCATAAACGCGGTCATCGTTTCGTACTGCCCGGTGCGGGTCCCCGCACTGGGGTTTCCCAGCCAGTGCTGGCTGGCGATCAGGTGCGGCGTGACGCCGTGCTCCGCCAGCCATGCTCCCGCTTCGGACAGCGGGCGCTCAGGCTCAGGCTCGGCGGCCAGCGCCTGAGCGCCCGTCAGCAGCATACCGGACGCAATAACCCCAACGGGCAGCATCCTCGCCCCTATATTACGGAATGTCATATTCATTGTTTTATCCTGCCGGTAGCAATGAGACAAACACAGCCGGCCATTGAGATGACCCAAAACCACAGAGCGACTTATTTACCCCTATTCTTTGCCGGTTATTTATTCCGGCCCTGTCGCGGCCGCGACAAAAGCCCTTCAACGGACGTTGAATTAAGGTTTATTTAGCTCTTTTCGGTCACACCCTAAATGACGACGCGATCATAATAATACGGCCGGCAACCGACCGTATTATTACCCTGCTGTTTCAGTCTCTGATTATTAATAAGGCATAGACGGTTAATTACCGCCGTCCGCCGTCATTCAATGCGGTAATCCAAGCGATATCGTCCGACCGTCGGTGGTGCGGGTAAAATCAAGATACGCCACTTTTATATCGTAGAATTTCCCCTGTTCATTCACCCGGTACATCACCACGCCATAAAAATCGAAGTTTTCACCTTTTTTAACCGAGCCAAACGGCGAATCTTCGGCATCATTTATAACGGTAAAGTGCGTATGCATATCGACCGCCAGCGTTTTTCCATCGAAAGAGAAATTATTGAACCTGACCTCTTCCTGCATGATGGGCCATATTCTGGCATAGTGATCCTTTACTTGCGGAATGCCGTTAAGCACCAGTTTCCCATTTTGCATACGAACGTTGGCTGAATAATATTTTTCAAAACAGGCCGAATTCTTACTGTTAAATAAGCTGATGTAATGATCAAAGCTTGCCCTATCGACAATTTTCCCGTCTTCCCTGGATAAATTCACTGCCGTAGCGGCATAGGTTGAATTTATAAAGGTTACTCCAGGAACGGATAACATCATTACCGCCGTCAGCACAATATTGAGTAAATATTTCATCTTTATCGCCCTCTTGTATTTACAGAGTCGACGCCGTTCATATTGCCAGGGCGCGGTCAGCGGACCGGCAATCCCGCCGGTCCGCGCTCTCTGTCAAAGTCCGAGCAGTTTGTCCGCCAGCACGTTCAGTTGCAGCCAGAACGTATAGCCATTCTCCGGCTTGACGCTGGTATAGGGATACTGCCAGTTGCTGTTATTCCAGGTGCGGGCGCCGATCAGCTGCAGATTCACTTCCGGCGTCAGCATAATGGAGGCGTCGATGCTCAGCTGATACTCGTTGCGCGGCACCTGCCACCCCGTCCCGCCCGAAACGTCGAACATATCCTGCAGGTAGTTCTGCTCGCTGCTGGTCAGTTTGGCCCAGCGGAACGTCAGGCCGTAGCTGTCGTGAGGACGGCTCTGCCACGGCCCGGACCATATCAGCCCGGCGTCCGCCAGGGTGGCGATGCCCCGGTGGGCGTGCGACTGCAGGGCGTGCGTTACGCTGCCGTGCAGGCTTACCGCGCTGGGGAAAGGATTCTGCGTATCGGTTCCGCCGTCGCGCCGCCACAGCGCTTTCTTGCCGGTGAGATAGACGCCGGAGACGCCGTCGCGGGTACGCACCGGCGAATTGCTGTCGTACACCTTGGAGGTGCCGTTCACCGTGTAGTAGACGTCATCGTACTCCTTGAAATTATGGAATCCCAACACCTCCCAGTTAAAGGGGTACGGCTCCTGCTGCCAGTTGACGCGCCGCGCCACGTTGGCGACCAACAGGGTGTTGCCGCTGTCCAGGTCGTCGTCCCAGCGCTCCCAGCCGTTGGTGAACGGAAACGCCTGATAGGTGCGCCAGACGCCGATGCCGGACTCCAGCGTCGGCGTAAAGCGGTAGCCGATGCGCGCCCCCCAGCCGGCATAAGGCGGCGGCGCGAATACCGCCGTTTCATTCAGTATGGTGTTTACGCAGGCCGAGGGGATATTACAGTTGGTGAAACCGAAGAACTGCCCCGGGTTGCTCTTGCCGGCCTCGATCGACAGCCGGTCGTCGAACAATTTCTGCTCATAGGTGAAACGCATCAGATGCGCCGTCTTGGGGATGTAGGGCGGCGGGTTGCCGGCCAGCACACCGCCCGACTGGTTGCCGAGATCCAGATTATGGGTAAAGGGCACCCATAGCTGCATAAAATGGATGCTCCCGCCGGGAATAAGCCCCATGCGGTCCAGATCGAAGTCCGCGCCGGCCATAAACATGGTCAGCGTTTCATGCTGGTCGGTGCGGGTTCCCGCGCTGGGGTTGCCCAGATAAAGCTGCGAGACGATCAGATGCGGCGTGACGCCATGCTCCGCCAGCCATGTTCCCGCCTCCGACAGCGGACGTTCAGACGCCGGCTCGGCGGCCCGCGCCTGAGCGCCCGTCAGCAGCATACCGGACGCAACAACGCCGGCGGACAGCATCCCCGTCCATATATTACGGTGTGTTATTTTCATGTTCTATCCCACAGAGATAATGAGACGAGAACAGCCTGTCATTGAATGACAAAAAACGGCAGAGCGTTTTTTTTGTAAGAATTACACGCTCTTTTCGGTCATAAATAGTGTTAATGACGGTACGATAATAATTATTCTTTGACTGTCAGATTTATTATTAGCGCGCTGTTTCCGTCTCTGGTTGTAATTAATGCGGCACATTCTGGCGGTGCCGCATGAGTTATATACCCGTCATACTTCAAGCTGCAGATGCGTTGGCTGCGCTCAGTCACCCGAATCACTTACCTGTGTAAGCTCATCGGGATTCCTTCCCTTGCCGCCTTCCTGCAACTCGAATTATTTAGGGTATAGAAATAATAGGGCTACTTTTTCAGAACAGATTGCGCCGCGTGCTCGCCGGCGATGCGCCCGGAGTTCAACGCAAAGCCGTTCGCCAATCCCTGATAAGGCGGATAGCCCGGTACGCTGTAAAAACCGGCCGCATTGTTCCCCACCGCGTACAGACCGGCGATGGGCTGAAGATCCCCATTGGTGACCTGCAGGTCGGAATTCACCCGCACGCCGCCCAGGGAGCTCAGGCTGACCACCACCGCTTTAAAGGCGTAGAAAGGCCCTTTTTCGATGCCGTACGCCAGATACTCCGCTTTCTTGCCGAAGTCCTTATCCTGTTTGGCCTTCACGTTGCCGTTATAGCGGTCGACGGTGGCTTTCAGACTCTCGGGGGCGATCCCCATGCGCGACGCCAACTCGGCAATGTCCTTGCCCTTGACGATCGACTTGCTGGTTCCGCCTCTGGTGCCCGCATCCGCCAGCGCGACAAAGTCGCCGGGTTTGGGCGGGTTGGCCGGGCCGGCGCCCGACAGCGGGAACGGCATGGCGTTTTTGGTGAAGGATTTCAACGTCGGCGTATCGACGATAATGTAATAATGGCCGCCGACGGAGTAGGCGACGTTGGCCCAGAAGGCGGTATCGTAGATATGGCCCTCGTCCGCAAAGCGCTCACCGACCACATCCACCCACAGCAGCGGCGATTTCAGCAGCCAGATCAGCGGGCTGTCCAGCGCCGCCGCGTCGCCGCCGCCGTGATGCGCCCCTTCCGAAGGCTCGATGTCGACCAACTGGGCGGCGTGGATCAGGGCGGACTGCATATCCCATTTCGCGCCGCCGGCTTTCCAGGCCATTTCCAGCCCCTCGCCCATATTGGGCCATGCCAGCGGGAAAATATTCGCCGTCAGCATCGCTTCGTCCAGCATCTTTTTGTTGGCGCCGAAGCCGCCGCTGGCCAGAATCACCGCCTTGGCGTGCACGGTTAACTTACCGCCGTCCGCTTTTTCGGCGATCAGCCCGGTCACGTTGCCTTTATCATCCTGAATCAGCGATTTGCCGACGGTTTTGGTCAGCACTTTGCCGCCCAGCTTGGCGAATTCGTCGTACAGCGTCTTATAAGCCGCTTCGCCGCCGTTTTTGATGCGATGATAGACGTCCGATTTAATCGGGTCTTCCAGGTGCGCCTGCTGTACCGAGCTCTGCTTGGCGTCGCGCGTGGTTTCCACGATTTCCAGCTCCACGCCGTGCTTGATCATCCAGTCAACCGTCGATGCCGATTTATCGACGATCCTTTTGGTCAACGGGCCGTTGGAGAGATACTGGTTATATTCCAGCAGCCGCTGCGTCAGCTCGGCGGCGGTGTATTTCATGCCCTTCGCTTTCTGCAGCGACGACTCCACCGCGGTAAAACCGCTGGCCATGCGCCCCGCGCCGCCCAGCACCGGCATTTTCTCTATCACCAGCACCTTGGCGCCTTTTTCCGCCGCGGCCAGCGCGGCGGCAGTGCCGGAGACGCCGCCGCCCACCACCACCACGTCGACGCTGGTTTCCTCATCCTGCCCCTGTTTCGCCACCTTTCCCTGATAGCGCGCCACGTCCGCTCCCGCCTGACTCAGCGCCGCGGAGACCGCTTTCTTCACCGCGTTGCTGGTCATGGTCGCGCCGGTCACGCCGTCCACATTCAGGCTCTGATGCTCGACAATCGCCGCCCCCACTTCCGGACCGGCCTTGCCGCCCAGCTCCGGCGTTTCCTTGCTGGCATCCACCGCGATATCCTTGATAACCCCCGCGGCATCAATGGTGACCGTCACGCCGACTATCCCTTCGTTGCCCTTTTCCGTGGCGCTGTACTGGCCGGCGGTAATCGCGGCATGGGCCGATGCGCCCAACATACCGCACGCCAGCAACATCATGGCGAGCTGCCGTTTATAGGTGCGTCCTCTATTTTTCGTTATCATAATTTCACCTTTATAGAGTTATTTTCATACTGCCGACAAAGTTATGCGCTTTGCCATTAATGACCCCTCCAACCTCCCCCTTGCCAGGGGGAGGAGCCAAATGGGGTATGCCCTGCGCCGATATATGCTATATACGTTCCACTATCACCGCCACGCCCTGCCCGCCGCCGACGCAGAGCGTCGCCAGCCCCAGCGTTTTGTCCCTGTCCGCCAGCGCATGCAGCAGCGTTACCAGGATCCGCGCGCCGGATGCGCCGATGGGATGCCCCAGGGCGATGGCGCCGCCGTTGATATTGGTTTTATCCATGTCCAGTTTCAGTTCACGGCCGACGGCGACAAACTGGGCGGCGAAAGCCTCGTTGGCTTCCACCAGATCGATATCCGCTATCGTCAGTCCGGCCCGGCTCAGCGCCTGCCGGGTCGCGGGCACCGGGCCGATGCCCATCACCGCGGGATCGACGCCGCTGACGGCATAGCCGCGGATGCGCGCCAGAGGCCGAATGCCGCGCTGTGTCGCCCAGTTCTCGCTCATTACCACCAGCGCGGCCGCGCCGTCGTTAATCCCCGACGCATTGCCGGCCGTTACCGAACCGGCGGGATTAAAGGCCGGCGCCAGTTTGCCCAGGCTTTCCGCCGAGGTGCCCGCCCGCGGGTGCTCGTCAACCGCAAACAGCGTGTCGCCCTTCTTGCTTTTCAGCGTTACCGGGATGATTTCCTGGCGAAACGCGCCGCGCTCAATCGCCGCCGCCGCCCGCTGCTGGGAAAGCAGCGCCACGTCGTCCTGCTCCTGGCGGCTGATATGGTAGCGTTGCGCGACATTTTCCGCCGTCACCCCCATGTGGTAACGATTGACGGCGCAGAACAGACCGTCGTTGACCATGCTGTCGGTTATCGTCTGGTCGCCCATGCGGTATCCCCAACGGGCCTGATTAAGCAGATAGGGCGCCGCCGACATGTTTTCCATGCCGCCGGCCAGCACCACGTCCGCATTGCCGGCGGCAATGCTTTGCGCCGCGAATATCACGCTTTGCAGGCCGGAGCCGCACACCATATTGATGCTGGTCGCCGGCGTGGTGTCCGGCAGGCCGGCCTGCAGCAGCGCCTGGCGGGCGGGGTTCTGACCCAGCCCCGCCTGAAGCACGTTGCCGAAAATTACCTCGTCGACCGCCGCCGGTCCGAGACCCGCCCGGCGAACCGCCGCATCAATAACCAACGCGCCCAGCTGCGGCGCGGTAAAACCGCTCAGGCTGCCGCCGAATTTACCGATGGCCGTACGCGCCGCACTGGCAATAACAAGTGATGTCATAAATGCCTCTTGTAAGCGAAAATAAAACCTCGTTTATTCCTCATCGCCGGGAACAACCCCTATCAACGCGGCGATCCGCTGCGCCGAACGGCGGGCGCGTCAACCTCCACCGGCGTCACATCGGTCAGCCAGATCAGCAGCAGCGCCAGGGCGCCCACGCCCACCAGCAGCAGATAGGCGCCGGTATAGCCGCCCAGATACGCCAGGCCGAAAGCCAGAATGGAGAATGCGAAGCAGCGCACCACGGATTGAATCGGGTGCACGATGCCGATGGCGCGAATATAGAGACGGCGGGGGAACTTGGTGGCGATCAGCGCGGTGCTTAAATTGGTGGCGCCCGGCAGGCTGAAGCCGATCATCAGCAGGGAGACCCACAGCATAACGGTATGATGAGCAAACAGGTTGATCACCACCGCCGCCATCCACCAGGCGGTGTAGACCAGCAGCGCCCGTTTGACCCCGAGGCGATGGTTGAGCCAGCCCCAGCCGTATGCCCCCAGCGTGCCGAACAGCGCCGACGCGGACATATAGAAAATGGCGGTGTTTAACTCATAGCCCATCTCCATCAGCCGCGGCACGATCTGACTCACCACGCCCACCAGCATGATGTAGATGGCGCCGGTGGCGATGCCCATAAACCACACGTCGCGCATCCCCAGCAACTGCCTGACGCTGAGCGGACAGACATAGTCGTCATGGGCGCGCATGCGCTCGCCCAGTTCGGCGACGGAAAGCCGCTCGTTATCCGGCGCCAGGCCGATATCCTCGGGTTTATTGGCGACAAACAGCAGCACCAGCACCGCCATGATAAACATCATGGTCGAGATGCCCCAGAAGCCATGGCGGATACCCAGCCAGACGAACAGCGCGGCCAGCGTGGGAACGAAAAACGCGCTGGAAAACGTCTGCCCCACCGTGCTCCACCCCAGCGCCAGCCCCGCCTTGCGCACGAACCAGCTGGTCATGATGGCGGTGCCGCCCACGTAGGCAAAACCGGTGCCGAAGAAACAGACGCCGGCGAACAGCAGCGCGAACCCCGTCAGCGAACCGCTGTACCCCAGCAGGCCGAAGCACAGTCCGCAGGCCAGCAGACAGAAAATGATGTTGAATTTGGCGCCTTTCTTCTCGCACAGCCAGGCGCATATCGGCCCCGCGGGAATAGAGGCCCAGGAAGCCGGCGTCGCCAGCGCCAGCAGCATGCTGTAGTCCAGATCGTAGGTCTGCGACAGCGCCGGCAGCATCACGTTCAGGCCGTGGGTTATGGCGCCGGCGGCGATCCAGAACATGACCGCCTGTAAGATGATGATGGTCCAGCCGCGCGCGCCAAAACCGTTGCTGCTGGCGGCGGGATGCGCATCGCCCCGGGTAGAACAATTTGTGGTCTTATTAAACGCCATATTATTTTCTTGCCCAGTCATAGGATAATGCTCCCACGGTGCCGGAACGCTGTTGCGGCGCCGGCGCCGTTATACGGTGGTGTCGGAACATTCCGACGGGGAGTGATGAGTTAAGCCTGCATAATCGCCAGCCGTTCGGCGATCAGCAGCCGGGGTTCAACCTGGCGTTGAATATCCTCGGGCGTCAGCCCTTCCAGCAGTTCCACCAGCACCAGCCCGTCCTGGGTGACGTCAATCACGCACTGCTCGGTGACGATATGGTTCACGCAGCCCTTGCCCGTTAGCGGATAGCTGCATGAGTTGACAATTTTCGGCTCTCCTTTTTTGGTGCACAGCTCCATGGTGATAATCACTTTCCGCGCGCCGTTGACCAGATCCATCGCCCCGCCCATGCCGAATACGCGGCCGGGCTGCGCCCAGTTGGCCAGGTCGCCGTTCTCCGCCACCTGTAATCCGCCCAGCACCGTCGCCGCCAGTTTGCCGGAGCGCACCAGGGCGAAGGATTCGGCGCTGTCGAAGGTACTGGCGCCGGGCACCGGCACGAAACGCAGGGCGGTGGCGTTGGAGAACCCCTCCACCGCCAGCACGCCCTCCACCAGCGGCCCCATGCCCACCAGGCCGTTTTCGGTGTGGAACATCACGCCGGCGGGGGCATAGTCGCTGCACAGACTGGGGATGCCGATGCCGAGGTTGATGACGTCGCCGGCTGAAAAATAGGCCGCGGCCCGCCGGGCAATCCGATCTCGCGCGTTCATAAGCGTTCTCCTTGCAGCGTCAGAATCTTGTCTACGTAAGCGCCGGGGGTGATGATGCTATCGATGCCGAGTTCGCCCACGTCCACCAGCATATCGGCATCCACCAGCGTCAGGCGCGAGGCCTTGGCGACCAGCGGGTTGAAATTGCGCATGGTGCCGCGATAGGTAAGATTGCCCAGCGGGTCGGCGGTACGGGCGCGCACCAGGCCGATATCCGCCCGCAGCGCCGTTTCCAGCAGATAGCGTTCGCCATCCGCCTCGACGAACTGTTTGCCCTCTTCCACCATCGTGCCGATGCCGGTTTTGGTCAGCACGCCGCCCAGCCCCGAACCGCCGCAGCGCATGCGCTCGGCCAGGCTGCCCTGCGGCACCAGCTCCAGCTCGATTTTTCCGGCGGCGACCAGCGCCACCGTTTCGGTATTGCGCCCGATATGCGAGGCGATCAGTTTGTCCACCAGACCGTGATGGATCAGGCGGCCAACGGTGAGATCCGCATCGCCGCTATCGTTGGAAATCAGGGTGAAGTGGCGCGCGCCGCTGTCTATCACGCACTGAATCAGGCGATTCGGCACGCCGTGGTTGGCGAAACCGCCGCACATCAGCGTTTGTCCGTCCTTAAACAGCGCGGTGATTTCATCTATTGAAGTGAATTTTCCCGACATCATCATTCCCTCGTCAGCAGGACCGCAACGCCCTGACCGCCGCCGACGCAAAAGGTAATCACGGCGTTGTTCAGGTGACGGCGTTGCATGTCGTAAACGGTTTTAGTGGCCAGAATGGCGCCGCTTCCGGCCAGCGGATGCCCGAGCGCGATCGCCCCGCCGTTGGGGTTGACCCGCTGCGGATCCATGCCGATATCGCGGATACAGGCCAGCGACTGGGCGGCGAACGCCTCGTTCAGCTCCCACAGGTCAACGTCCTCGACCGCCAGGCCGGTCTGACGCAGCAGTTTGGCCGTCGCCGGCACCGGCCCCAGCCCCATAAAGTTGGGATCCACGCCGGCGGCGGCATAGCCGCGAAATACCGCCAGGATCTCCAGACCCTGGGCCTGCGCCAGCGAGCGTTCCATCACCACCAGCGCGCCGGCGCCGTCGCTCATCGGCGAGCTGTTGCCGGCGGTTACCATGCCGTCCTGGCAAAAGCTGGGGCGCAGAGAGGAGAGCGCCTCCAGCGAACAGTCGGGACGCACCGACTCATCCTGCCGCACCACGATCTCCCGCCCGCGGCGATCCGGCAGCGTAACCGCCACCACCTGGTCGTCAAAGCGCCCTTCCTGCCAGGCGGCGGCGGCCAACCTGTGGCTGCGCAGCGAAAATTCGTCCAGTTCCCGGCGGCTCAGCAAATAGCGCCGGGCGATATTTTCCGCGGTGATGCCCATGGAGGGATTGCCCAGCCGATCCGGCGAGGTATGAATATCCACAAAGCGCGGCGGCTGCACCGAATACGCCGTTTCGGTTTTCTCCAGCGACCAGGTGCGCCGGGAATCGCTCTCCACGCCGCCGACCACCACCGTCTCGGCGAAGCCGGCCATAATCTGGATCGCGCCGTAGGCCAGCGCGTTAAGCGAGGCGGCGCACTGGCGATCGAGCGTGATGCCCGGCACCGAAATGGGCAGCCCCGCTTCCAGCGCCACCATCCGCCCCATATTGTTGATTTCATTATTCATTAAATTGGCAAAGATAACGTCATCAATGCTTTCGGGGTCGATCCCGGCCCGATGTACCGCTTCTTTTACCGCCAGCGCGCCCAACATATGCGCCGGAACCGGCGCCAGCGTACCGCGACATCTGCCGATCGGCGTACGCGCCGCCGACACAATGACTGCCTGTTTCATAATCGTTTCCCGATGTAACCCTATAAAGGGATCGCTACAGAGGACGCAGCCCCAATAGTTTTCTGGCGACGGCCGGCGTCGCCACCTGTTTGCCCGCCAGGCGAACGGCCTGCGCCGCGCGCTCCACCAGCTGTGGATTGGTGGCTTTCACCCCTTTGCTGAAATAGACGTTGTCTTCCAGACCCACCCGCACGTGTCCGCCCAGCGCCAGGGTGGCGAACAGAATCGGCAGATGGTATTTGCCGACGCCAAAGGCCGACCAGGTGGCGTCGGCGGGAATATGCGCCACCAGATAGTTCAGATTCTCCACCGTGGCGGGCATTCCCCCCGGCACGCCGAGACAGAATTGATAGTGCAGCGGAGCGCGTAATTTGCCCTGTTCGACAAAATAGCCGGCGACGCCCAGCATGCCGCTGTCGAAGATCTCCACTTCCGGCTTGATCCCCCGTTCGCTGAGGATTTCGCCCAGTTTGCCCAGGAACTGCGGGGAATTGATAAACACGCCGCCGGGCATCCAGTTAAACGAGCCGGCGTCCCAGGAGGCGATTTCAATCCCTTCCAGCCGGGAAACGTGTTCCATACGCTGCGCGTCGCTGGCCCGATGATCGCCGGAGGTGGTGCAGTTGATAATCACATCGCAGTCGCGGTAGCCGCGCAGCAGGCGGATGGTTTCGGCAAACTTGTCGCAGTCCATCGTGCCCTGCCCCTGGTCGTCGCGCATATGCAGATGCACGATGGCCGCGCCCTGCTGCCAGCAGCGATAAGCGTCGGCGGCGATTTCCTCCGGCGTCAGTGGGATATGTTCATTGATATCTTTTGGCGTTACCGCGCCGGTCAGGGCGGCGGAAATAATAACGTCGTTGCCTGTGTTCATGGTGTTTCCCCGTTTACAGCTTCTATAGTTTTTAAATCAACAGGTTACCTAGACATACCCGCCGTTGCGGCCGTAGCGGCCCCAGGCGGGCGACCGGCGCTTACTTGATTTCGTCTTCTTCCTGACCGCCGCCAAGCCGCGGACGAATAACCTTGCCTTTCTTCTCGGCGGCCTTGACCAGCTCGGCCTCTTCGTGCGCCCACGTCCAGTAGTTGGCTTCGTGTGGAGAGTGCTCGGTGGCGGTGACGAACATTTCGGTGGCGAAAGCGCTACGCAGTTCGTTGGCGATATCTTCCTTCCAGGCTTTACGCAGCATCTGCGTGGTGATGCGGCGGGTCACGCGGGTGCCGGTGCGCATAATCAGCTCGGCGATTTCCCAGGCGCGGTCGTAGGTCGCTTCCGTATCGGTACAGATTTCGTTGACCATGCCGAGGGACAGAGCCTTGCGGGCGGTGATGATTTCGCCGGTCAATTCGGCGTAGGCGTAGCGTTTGCGCCCCATCAGCTCGCGCCAGGCGATCTGGATGCCGTCGCCGGGAACCATGTTGGTGCGAAAGTGCATCTCGGTGGTCCAGGCGTCCTCGGTACACAGGGTGATATCGCTGAACAGCACCAGGTCGGTGTGGAAGGCGGCGCCGTTCCATACGCCGATGGTGGGAACCTCGACGTCGAAGACCTGGCCTTCAATGTCGTTGGTGCCGTCATAATACTGATATTCATACATTTTCCAGGCTTCGTCCGGCGCGGAGGCGAACTCGGTGGCCGGCAGCCAGTTGCCGTTCTCATCCAGCCGGCCGATGCCCTTCATAAAGTCCTTGCCGGTGCCGCCGAGGATGATGACTTCGTTATCCGGGTCTCTTCCGGCCCAGTCGAAGAAATAGTGCAGCGCCTGATGCGCCGGCGCCCCCCATTGCAGGCTGTCGCCGTTGGTATGCAGACGGGCTTCAAGAATTCCGTTCTTCCGCTTCATGGTGAAGCAGTGTTTGAGCTTTTCCGAATATTCTTCGAAAGGCATATGGGGAATTGTTCCCAATTCCTTATGTGACATTTCCTTGCGTTTTCCGGCATCAGACTCATAATTGGCTTTAATCACCATGATTTACTCCTTCGTTATGGCATTATTTGAATTAATTAAAACTTATTGGAAGTGACGTTGATTTAAATGATGTGATTCACATTTTTCCTCTGGTGCTTCCAGACAGGAAAAACGTATCACCCCGCTTTGAGCGGGAGAAATTCTTTTTATTTTTTCGGCTATGTTTTTTTAACATAACCGTTTATGCAATCATGGGAGTTTATTGTTTTTATCTTATAAAACAATAACAAAACAACACACCAACCCTAGCATTAGGGTAATTTAATTTAAAATAGATAATAAGAAATAACAAATTAATGAGATACAAGTCACATTTGATAATCGTCCATCACATGGCGTTAATCAGGCGCGGGGGAAATATTTAACCGCATTCAGGAGGGCAAATTTTTATTTTTAAAAAACTGTTTAAATTCCTTTAAAAAAAGCGGAATACAGGGGTTGGTATTTTTACTGTCCCATACCAGTTCCAGATTAAACCAGTAATCATTTTCAATCACCTCCAGTAATACGCTGTTATTACCGAGTAAGTAGCCGCGATGCCTGGGCATCAGCAATGCCACCCGATCCCTGAATTCCAGATTAAAACAGCAGGTTTTTAGATTGGGATATTCTTTGTCCAGCGTATACGCAATATCATAGCAGTCGAAAAATCGGGTGCTGTAGGCTTCGGCCAATAAGAATTCACGGGGATCGACGCGAATAATCGGCCATTCGCTGACCTCTCTTAAGGATACCCGCCCCCGCCCGGCCAGCGGATGGTTTCTGTTCACCGCCACGCACAGCGGGTCGGTTTGAAATGACAAACTGCAAAACTTTTTATTTTCCCAAAAATTGGGACGAATTAAAAAACCCAGATCGCAGGTGTGATCTTCGAGAAAATGCAGCGCCTCGTCCAGTTCGCTGTCCCGGCAATCCACGGCGACGCCGATATTATTTTGCTGGAACTGAGTGAGAAACTTAACCAGCACGTACTGAATGGCCTCCCCCAGAAAAGTAATGGTCAGCCGGCGCTGGCTTTTGCCCGAAAAAGCGTTGACGATGGATACCGAGCTTTCATATTGAAAGATGATTTTACGCGCTTCATCGGAGAACAATTTGCCGATCGACGTCAGCTCGACGCTGTGCGTATCGCGCCGGAACAACTCAACGCCGAACTGCTCCTCAAGAGACTTCATATGACGGCTGAGAACCGGCTGGGTCATATTCATTTTCTGCGCAGCTTTACTGAAATTAAGCAATTCCGACAACAGAATAAATTCGTATAAAAGCTGCATTTTCATCGCTGAACTTTTCCCCCCTGAGGCTTCCCCCCATACGTATTCGACACTATAGCGAAATCACGGCGCACGAAATGTGAAAGCTATCAAAGCGTTTATCCTTGTCGTTTTCGCGCCGGGGCGATGCGGGGACGGCGTTTGAGTGGGGCGGGGGAAACAGAGGGTTTACCGGGCGCGGTGATTAGCGGCGCGCGCGCATACGCAGCGTCGCCGACGGTTTTTCGTTGAATAAGCGCTGATAATCGTTGGCGAACTGACTTAGATGCCAGAATCCCCACTGCATGGCGGCGTCCTTGACGGTATGGCTGCGGGAAAAGGGACTGATAAGTTCGCGGCGCACCGCGTTGAGGCGGATCATTTTCAGCCAGGCGTTCGGGCCGACGCCCAGCACGTTGCAGAACGCGTTCTGCAACGTGCGGCGACTGACATACAGCTCCCGGCACAGATCGGGGACCGTCACCGGCTCCGACGTTTGCTCAAGCACATATTCCCGCGCGCGGGAAACCAGCCGCCGATAACCCATGCGCCGGTCCGTCGCGCGCGGGGGGAGCGGGTCCGCGCTTTCCAGCAGCGCCGCCACCATCGTCAGCAGATTATGATTAAGCACCTTGCCGGCGTTGCGGTTTCGCATCCATTGCGGGTCGCGGCTGCCGTAGCGCAGCGCCTGCCGCACCAAAGACCATAACGCCGCTTTC
Source organism: Brenneria tiliae (assembly GCF_023347575.1). Taxonomy (NCBI): domain Bacteria; kingdom Pseudomonadati; phylum Pseudomonadota; class Gammaproteobacteria; order Enterobacterales; family Pectobacteriaceae; genus Brenneria; species Brenneria tiliae. Next base: position 53,196 of record NZ_JAKPCB010000094.1, read on the forward strand.
TGCTGCGGCTCCACCACCAGCGCCGACGGCTGGCGCAGCAGATGGCGAAACCTTTCCTCATCCGCCAGCATGCCGCTATGCCGGAACAGCGCGTCGAATGAAATCACCACGCCCAGGATGGCGTATTCGTTCGGCGTACTCAGCTCGAACTCCTTACCGCCGGGACTCAGCGCGATGCTCCGTTCATCAATGGGCTGCGAGCCGATAAAGCCCGCCGCGCCCTGCGCGGCGGGAATGCCCAGCCAGAACGCCTCGGGCCATACCATGCAGGACTGGCGCAGCGCCAGATTGGTGTACTCATGGCAGAACTGGATGCCGTCTACCCGCAGCTCCGTTAACTCGCCGCGAAAATGGCCGGGATGGATTTGATCGTAAAGCTGCTGCCATGCCGTAATGGCGCAGGATTGCGCATACACATCCTGCGTATAACGTTGACGCACGTTTTCATCTTCAATCGGCGGCGCCGCGTTTCCCTGCGCGGGATAATTTACGCCGTCGAGACCGTGCAGATTGGGGCGTTTTATCGTCATCGTACGCTCCTTAATAACAACTATTGCGATACAACCACTCTACAGCACAACAGGGCGGATTAACGTGACGCCGGCGATCCCTAGCCATCGCCGACAGTCGCCGCCGCCCGAACGCCTCCTCCATCCCGCGGCCTGGCCGCCGGGTATTGTTGCCATTCACGCGCCGATGCGCATCATACGATACGGAACATATCGACCATCACGCAGCGGCGCAGGCGGACAAAGGTACGGGCCGACGTCACCCCTTCGCCCGTCGGCGTGGAAATGGTCATGGACGTCCAGCCCTCGCCGCCCAGTCCCAGACCGGCGATACAGGGGCCGTTCTTGACGAAGATACTGGTATCAATGGCGCTGGCCATACGATGCATATTGTTGATATTAGTGGAATGGATCGCCGCGGTATGGTGGCGGCCGCCTTCCAGTTTCACCGCCAGATCAATCGCTTCCTTCACATCCTTGACGCGCACCACCGGCAGCACCGGCATCATCATCTCGGTGACGGCGAACGGGTGCGCGGCGTCGGTTTCCGCCAGCAACAGGCGGGTTTGCTCGCCGACGTGCAGGTCGATGGCGGCGGCGATTTTCGCCGCGTCGCGGCCGACCCACTCCCGGCTGACATTCCCTTTGCCGTTTTCGTCGATATCCGTCAACAGCCGCGGCAACAGCCGCCGCGTCTCATCGTCGCTCAGCAATACCGCCTGGTGGCGCTGCATTTCCGCCAACAGCGCATCCGCCACGCTATCCACCACAATCAGCACTTTTTCATCGGCGCAGATGATGTTGTTGTCAAAAGACGCGCCGCGTACGATGGCGCGCGCGGCGCGCGCCAAATCCGCCGTCTCATCCACCACCACCGGCGGATTGCCGGCTCCCGCGGCGATCAGCCGCTTGTCGGTGTGCCTGCGCGCCGCTTCCACCACCGCCTCGCCCCCCGTCACCACCAGCAGGCCGATGCCGGGATATTTAAACAGGCGCTGCGCGGTTTCAATATCGGGATTCGCCACGCTGACCAGCAGGTTTTCCGGCCCGCCGGCCGTTACTATGGCCTTGTTCAACAGGCTGATGGTATGCAGAGACACCTTTTTCGCCGACGGATGCGGCGCGAACACCACGCTGTTGCCGGCGGCGATCATGCTGATCGCGTTATTGATAACGGTGGCCGCCGGATTGGTGGAAGGCGTGACCGAGGCCACCACGCCCCAGGGCGCATTCTCAATCAGGGTCAGGCCGTTGTCGCCGGTCAATACCTCCGCCGACAGGCACTCCAGCCCCGGCGTACCGCGCGCCTGCGACACATTCTTGGTGTATTTATCGAAAACCCGTCCCATGCCGGTTTCCGCTACCGCCATCTCCGCCAGCACCTGAGCATACCGCTCTCCGGCCTGACGAATAGCGGCGACCACGCTCTGGCGCAGTGCTACGCTGTTCAGCATTTTCTGCGCCTGCGTCGCGGCGTATACCGCCTCATCCAGCGAGTCGAACACGCCGGCATGCGGCGACAGCACCGCCCCTTCAGTCATTAGCTGTTCCATTGATTATTCCTCTTGTTGTATTGCGAGCCGCTTCTGCCAAATGGTGCTGCAAACGATTCTGGCAACTATTCGCCAAAGGAAATAACAAATTTCGGCATGTGAGATAAAAAATTGAAGTGGATCACTTAAATAAGCGCGCCGCCGTCGGCAAAGCAGAGAAAAATATTCTGCTAAGCTGTGTATATCCCCCGAGTATTTCAATTCGACAAAAACGTAATGGCAAAAACCAAACATCTCCACTCTCCCGGTAACCTGTTGCTGTTAACGGCCGCCGGGTTACTCCCTTTTTTGCTGGGCATTATCTTCAGCTACATCACGGCAAGACAAAACGTTAAGCAGGATCTGGAAATAACCACCCTGGTCATCGTGCATCAGGCGGAGTCCATCAGCCGGCAGGCCTGGGACATGGTGTCCTCCCTGCGGACGTTCGAGGGGAACTCCTGCGCCCTCGCTTCCCCCAGGCTGGTGCGCCTGGGAACCCTGTCCCCCTATTTTCGCTCGCTGGGCCTTACCCAGGGGCCGAATATGTACTGCTCGTCGGTATCCGGCGACGTGCTTGTGCCTCTGAGCGACATTCTGCAATATCCGCTGCCTTCCCCGCCGCCCGCCGCCTGGAATGTTTCACTGCGCGCGACCAGAGGAGTTCAGGAGCGCCCCGCGGTGGTCTTTGCCCGGTTGAATGCGTCGTCGTTCGGCACCTTCGCCATCGTCGACGGGCAGTATTTGATCGACTTTATGAGCGCGATGGGAATTAGCCGGCAATATCAGCTGACGATACAATTCGGCGATGGCTATCAGATTAAGGAAGGCCGGGAAATTATGGATGATCATCCATTGATCTCTCCGCTGACCGACGCCAAAACGTCCTCCCGTTACCCGATCACGGTCAGCGCGACGCTGCCGGCGTCCGAGCTGATTCAAGAATGGAGACGCGCTTTCTTCGCCTTTCTGCCGGTGGCGCTGATCCTCGCGCTGATTTTCGTCTCCGCCGTACGTTCATGGCAGAAACGCAAAATGTCGCTGCGCGATGAACTGCGCAAGGGCATGCTCACTAACGAATTCAGCGTACATTACCAGCCCATCTACGATGTGACGTCCCGCTGCTGCGTCGGGGTGGAAGCGCTGATGCGCTGGTATCGACCCGGCGGCAGAAGCATCCCCCCCGATGTGTTTATCACCGCCGCGGAGTCCGAAAAAATGATTATCCCGCTGACGCTGCATCTGTTCGAACTGCTGGCCGCCGACGTCAGGCACTGGCAGGTGCCCGACGGCTTTCATCTGGGGGTGAATATCGCCGCCGAACATATTCAGCACCCGGCCTTTGTGGATGATATTCGCCGGCTCGCGGCCATGATGGCGCCGCGCAAACTGAATATCACCCTGGAGCTCACCGAGCGCAGCCTGATCACCGATAAGCAGAATGTGGTGGATAAACTGACGCTGCTGCGTCAGGAGGGCTTTATTATCGCCATTGATGATTTCGGCACCGGCCACTGCTCCCTATCCTATCTGCAGATGTTTCCGTTGGATTACCTTAAAATCGACAAGGGGTTCGTCAGCGCCATCGGGCCGGCTGACAACGATACGCCGGTGCTCGACGCCATTATCGGGCTCAGCAAACGGCTCGCGCTGGATATGGTCGCGGAAGGGGTGAGCTCGCGCCATGAATACCGCTACCTTAAAGGGTGCGGCGTGCGGTATATGCAAGGGTATCTGTATGCCCGTCCGATGGACGGCCGGGCATTGATGACATGGCTGCACGCGCGGCGGCGGCTGCAACCGGCGAAAGCCCCCGCCGCTGAAAACCAGCACTACTGCGCCTGACCGCCGGCATCGTACCCCGGCCACACCTTGTCCCACTGACGGTCGGTGAGCGCCCGCTCGACAAAACGGCCGTCGAACCACGCCTCCACCGGGAAGTCGCGGCGGATCAGGCCGGCGGCTTTCGCCCGCTGAATGCTGTCCGCAAAGCTGGCCTGCAAAAAGTCGTCCAGCCGCGGCGAGCTCTGGAAATTCAGCTCCTCCGGCCGCAGCTCTTCCTCAAACAGCGCCGCCGGGATCTGGCTCTGCGCCGACATCAGCGCGATATACTCGGTTAAATGCGCCGGATCGGCGATCCAGCGAGCGTTGTCCGCCAGCACCTCCACCAGTTGCCGGGTCGCCTGCGGATAGCGCTGAATAAACTCCTCCGTCGCCAGCACCGCCGCCTGGGTGGTGTTGGCCCGCCCCAGCGAACGGCTGTCGGCGACGATATTGATCCCCTGCCGGCGTAACGTCAGCAGCCCTACGCCGCCCCATACCGCATCCACCCGTTTGGCGGCCAGCGCCGCTTTACCCGCGGTCCAGTCCAGATTGATCACACGGATATCACGCTCGCTCAGCCCGGCGCCGCTCAGCGCGCGCTCGAACGACAGCTGGTCCGCGGTGCCCTTGTACACGGCGACGCGTTTGCCGCGCAGGTCCGTAATGCGCTGGATCCCCGACTCCGGCGTCGCCGCCAGATAAGAGTTGGAGCCGCGCGACCCCACCAGCACGCGGGTGGGCAAATCGCCCGCCCGGCCGATAATGGCGGCCAAATCCCCCAGGTAGACCACGTCCAGCTGCCGGTTGGCCAGCGCCTCATTCACCGCCGGCCCGGCGCCTTTGAAAAACGACCAGCGGATTTTGATGCCCTGCGGCTCAAACACCTGTTCCAGCTGCTGACGGATATGCGCCAGCCCCAGCGGTCCGCGGATAAACGGCTTGCTGCCGGCGCTCTGGTCGGGCAGGCCGATGCGGATTTCCGTTGGTTTGCTCTCCGCCGCCCGCACGCCGGTTCCGCTCAGCGTCAGGCCGATCAGCATCAGGGCGCCGGCGATACGGTAAAGAGCAGCTCGCCGGCGAGGTTCGCGCCGTAGTGATGTCGTGTGCATTATTTTCTCCGCCAATAACAGGACATTGCCATCAAACTAGCGAAGGGGAGATGCGCGTCTTAAATAACATTTCCCGATTTATTCAGTGAAAAAAAACATAAATCAGCCATCAGGCGGCATGACGCCGGATATGCGTTTTTTGCACGCCGGTAATCGATTTAATGCATTGGCATTCGGCGCCTAAACCTGTTTTTTATTCCTTTATTCGTTCATTCCGACTGGCTTCATGCAAGAAAATGAATAAGTCTATGGTGCTGAAACGCTCTCCGCCCGCGCGCTTCCGGCTGCCGGCAAGCCTGTGCTATCCCCTGGTGGTACCGCTGATGCTGCTACTGCTGTGGTACGTCGGCAGCCGCCAGGGCTGGATGCCGGCGCAAATCCTTCCCGCGCCCGCCACGGTGATGCGCACCGCCGCCGAACTGTGGCGCGGCGATTTGCTGTCGCAGCTGGGAGTCAGCCTGCAACGGCTGTTCAGCGGTCTGCTGGCCGGGTTGCTCGCCGGTACGGCGCTGGGCGCGCTGATGGGCGCGTCGTCGCGGGCGGCCGCCCTGCTGAACCCGACGGTGTATGCCGTGGCGCAAATTCCCACGCTGGGGTGGATCCCGCTATTTATGGTGCTGTTCGGCATCGACGAGGGTCTGAAGCTGGCGGTCATCGTCAAAGCGGTGATCGTCCCCGTCACCCTGCACACCCAGAGCGGGGTGAGCAATATTCCCGCCTCGCTGTTGGAAGCGGTGCGCACCCTGTGCCTGCCCTGGCGGCAACGGCTGATGCGCCTGACCCTGCCGGCGATGCTGCCGGTCTGGCTGACCGGGCTGCGCCTGGCGCTGTCGCAGGCCTGGGTCTCGCTGATTGTGGTGGAGCTGCTGGCGTCGTCGCAGGGCATCGGCTACCTGCTGGTGTGGGGGCGTCAGCTGTTTCAACTGGATATCGTATTTGTCTGCATCGCGGTTATCGGCGCCGCCGGACTGCTGATGGAGTGGGGAATAGACCGACTGGAGCGGCGGCTGGTCTACTGGCCGCATCCGCCGGTCAGCCGCCTTAACGCCGCGCCGTCGCGCTGGCGCGCCGGAGTAGCGCTGCCGCTGGCGCTGTTGGCGCTCTGGCAGTTGGCCAGCCTGTCCGGCTGGGTGGACGCCGCGCTGCTGCCGCCTCCCTCCGCCGTCTGGCACGCGCTGGTTCAGGGCTTCGCCGACGGCGTCCTGCCGGACGCCATGCGCCACAGCCTGCTGCGCGCGCTGGCAGGCGCCGCGGGCGGCATCGCCGCCGGTCTGCTGCTCGGGGTGCTGCTCGGCCTCAGCCCGCGCGCCGACGCGCTGCTCACCCCCACCGTCGCCACGCTGCGCCAGATCGCGCTGTTTGCCTGGCTGCCGCTGCTCACCGCCTGGGTGGGCAACGGCGAAGCCGGCAAAGTGGTGTTTGTGGCGCTGGCCTCCTTCTTTCCGATGCTGGTGGCCAGCCACCGCGGCGTGCGTCAGCGCTCGCTCCAGCTGCAGGAAGTGGCGCAGGTGCTGCAACTGTCGCTGGCGGTGCGGCTGAAAGCGCTGATCCTGCCGGGCGCCGCCCCCGCCATCTTTGCCGGTTTGCGCCTGTCGCTGATTTACGCCTGGCTCGGCACGGTCGGCGCGGAGTATTTCATGTCGTCGGATATCGGTATCGGCAGCCTGATGATTAACGCCCAGCAGCTGCTGGATATGCCCACCATTCTCAGCGGCATGCTGCTGATCGGCGTCACCGGCGCGGCCATCGACCGCGCCGGCCTCAGCCTGGAAAAACGCATGACCCGCTGGCGCAACGCAGGAGAATCATTATGAGCGACATCCCAACCAACCGGCCGCCGGTGGTGCAGTTTGAGCGCCTGAAAATTTCCCCGGCCGCGCCGGTTGAATCCGTTTCCACTTTCTGACTGGAGTTTTGCAATGGGACATCCTTCCGTTTACCCCACCGGCACCACCCTCTATAACCCGGAAAAAGCCTGGGGCGGCTATACCGTCTTTCAGGCGCTGGAAAGCGGCGCGGTGCTGATCGATATGAACGGCGCCGAGCTGCGTCTGTGGGAAGGGCTGCACGGTTTTCCCAATAAGATCCTGCCCGGCGGTTATATTCTCGGCCACAGCGGCGAACGCGATCCGCGCTACGGCATGCAGGATATGGTCGACCTGATCCAGGTGGACTGGGACGGCAATATCGTGTGGAAATTCAATGGCTATGAACAGGTTAGCGATCCCGGCCTGCCGGTCGAGTGGATGGCGCGCGCCCACCATGACTATCAGCGCAGCGGCAACCCGGTGGGCTACTATGCGCCGGGGCAGGAGCCGCAGGCCATCGGCGGCAATACGCTGATTCTGGCGCATAAAAATCTGCGCAATGCGCGTATCAGCGACAAGCTGCTGCTGGACGACACCATTATCGAGGTGGACTGGCAGGGAAATATTCTGTGGGAATGGCGCTGTAGCGATCGCTTTGACCAACTGGGCTTTGACGACGCGGCCAAAAGCGCCATCTATAAAAATCCCAACATGCGCAAAAGCGGCGGCGGCATGGGCGACTGGATGCATATCAACTCGATGTCGACCCTCGGCCCCAACCCGTGGTTCGATCGGGGCGACGCCCGTTTTCACCCCGACAACATTATCTGGGACGCGCGCGAGTCCAATATTATCGCCATTATTGATAAAGCCAGCGGCGACATCGTCTGGAAGCTCGGCCCGGACTACGGCACCCCGGAACTGAAACATCTGGGATGGATTATCGGCCAGCACCACGCCCATATGATCCCCGCCGGCCTGCCCGGCGCGGGCAATATTCTGCTGTTCGACAACGGCGGCTGGGCGGGCTACGGCGCCCCCAATCCCGCCTCGGCCGACGGGGTGAAAAACGCCTGGCGCGACTACTCGCGCATACTGGAGATCAACCCGGTCACCCTGGATATCGTCTGGCGCTATTCGCCCTACGAAGCCGGTATACCGCACCCGACCGACGCCTTTCGCTTCTACAGCCCCTATATCAGCAATATTCAGCGCCTGCCCAACGGCAACACGCTGATCAATGAGGGGGCCAACGGCCGGATATTCGAGGTGACGGCGGAGCACGATATCGTGTGGGAGTATATCTCGCCCTACTGGGGCAAGACCGTCAACACCAATATGCTCTACCGCGCCTATCGCGTGCCTTACGACTGGGTGCCGCAGTTGGCGCGTCCGCGGGAAATCCCGGTGGACGCGCCGGACAACACCCGTTTTCGCCTGCCGGGGGCCGCGCAGCCCGGCTTCGCCAGCGTAATTCGCGTCGACGGCGTGCGCCCCTACAAAAAAAGCGCCGATGCGCTGTGCGTCGCCACCGACAGCGAGGATCTGAAACGCAGCCCCAAACTGTTCAGCGTCGACCGCTCCCGCTTCGCGCCGCTGGAAGAGCGGGACGCGCTCAACGGGCGGAGCGCGCTGGTGCTGGTCGGCGCGGAGCGGTGCGTACACTGTAAGAGCCTGTATCGCCAGTTGGAGGCGATACTCAACGAAGACGGCTATCGTCATATCACCAGCCGCTATCTGGACGCCGACCATCATCCCGAGCTAACCAGTCAGTTCGGGGTGCGCTCGCTCCCCACCCTGCTGTGGCTGGAGCAGGGAGAGGAAAAAGGGCGTTTGGGCGGCGTGCTGCAGGCGCACGCCCTGCGGCAATGGCTGGAGGGGGTACGGTGAGGGGAATGTTCCCTTCCCCGACGGGGCTTGGCCGCGGATGGCTAAATCGGTGCGCAGGCAGAGTCTGTTTCTGAGACGATGCGCTGTTGTTGGGTAGATTCCTGCCTGCGCAGGAATGACGGAAGGGGCAGGAATTCGGCGCGCGTTCCCGGCGTCATTGGCGCGCGTTCTCGGCGTCATCCCCACGCAGGCGGGGATCTGCTCCAGCAGCGGCGTCGCCATTGGGAAGGTTCCTGCCTGCGCAGGAATGACGGAAGGGGCAGGAATTCGGCGCGCGTTCCCGGCGTCATTGGCGCGCGTTCTCGGCGTCATCCCCGCGCAGGCGGGGATCTGCTCCAGCAGCGGCGTCGCCATTGGGAAGGTTCCTGCCTGCGCAGGAATGACGATGAAGAGTATCCCGTCATCCCTGCGATAAAATATCCCCCGTCATCCCCGCAGTAGTAGGCGGGGACCTCCTACTGAAACCGTAAGCAGCCAAATGTCCTCCCTACCGGAAACATTTCCTTTGCATCCCCCCAGTTCATTTTGTTATGTTATTACATATCAAACCATCCAACATAGCGCAGCGATGTAATGACAACCAGGGACAAACAGGCGGAGACGGTGCTGGAGGTGAACAACCTTGGCCTGTCCATTGGCGCAGAAAGCAAAGTCGGCAATCTCACTTTCCGCCTGCGCGCCGGTGAAAGAGTTTGTCTGCTCGGCGCGTCCGGCTGCGGCAAGTCGCTCACCGCCAGAGCGATAATCGGCACGCCGCCGGCAGGCTGCCGAATAAGCGGCGCCATCGAGATCAACGGCGCCGACGTCACCCACCGCAAAGCGCTCGCCCGCCCGGCCTCTTGTCGCGTATCCGCCATATTCCAGGACTCCGCCACCGCGCTGAACCCGTTGATGAAACTGGGTAAACAGCTGTCGCTGGCGCTGGGCGCGTCATCGCCCGCCGAACTGGACGCGCTGCTCGACGCCATCGGCCTGGGAGATATCCCCAACCTGCTGCAACGCTTTCCCGCCGAACTGTCCGGCGGACAGCGCCAGCGCATCTGCATCGCCCTGGCGCTGCTGGGACGCACCCGCCTGCTGGTGGCGGACGAACCGACCACCGCGCTCGACGTGATTACCCAGCAGCAGGTTTTGCAGGTGTTACAGGCAAGGTATGCGCAAGAAAACGCCCCCGCGCTGCTGTTTATCACCCACGATATCACCGTGGCGGCGCAGCTTTGCCAGCGCGGGCTGGTGATGGAAAACGGCCGTCTGGTGGAATCCGGCGATATGCGGCAACTGCTCAACGCGCCGCAGCATCCCTATACCCGCGGTCTGGTCGCCGCCGCCCGCCGCGGCGATGCCGCCCTGCCCATCACGCAGTTGGGAGCGCTTGCCGGATGAGTCGCCATCTTCACGCCATTTCCACCCCGTTTTTAAGCCTGGACGGCGTTAGCCGCTACCGCCAGACGCCGCGTTTCCCATGGCAAAAGGCCGACCCCGCCGCGGCCATTTTCCGCGATCTGTCGCTCACGCTGCAACGCCATGAACGCGTCGGCCTGGTGGGCGCATCCGGCTGCGGCAAATCCACCCTGCTGAAAACGCTGCTGGCGTTGGACACCCCGGACAGCGGCACGATACACTGCGACGGCCACCGGGTGCGGCCGGGTTCCGTCCGTTCGCTGTTGTGGTATCGCCGCCGCGTCCAGTACATTCCGCAGGACCCCGCCGGCTCGCTGGATCCGCGCCAGCGCGTCGCCGCGCTGATTGCGGAACCCTTGAAGCGCCTGCGCAGCGGCGAAAATATCGCCTCGGCGATACGGGAAGCGCTGGATCAGGTCGGCCTGAGCGCCCGCCTGCTGGATCAACCCGCCGGGCTGCTGTCGGGCGGGCAGGCCCAGCGCGTCGCCATGGCCCGCGCCCTGGTGACGCGCCCCGATTTTTTACTGGCCGACGAGCCGATCAGCGGACTGGATTTACCGCTGCGCGAACAGATCAAAACCCTGCTACGGCAGGTTACGTCGCAAAATAATATGGGATTGCTGATGGTGTCGCATGACATTTCAATAATCGCCGGTTTGTGCGAACGCATGCTGGTCATGGACGATGGGCGCATTATCGAAGATCGTCCCACGGCCGAGGTGCTGGCGTCGCCACGGCACCGGCATACGCGCCGGTTATTGCAAGCCATCCCTTCTTTACCTCTTTGAACGGATAACCTATATGCCAGACCTCAGCGCCGATCGCGCACCGCGGCCCTACCCGCCGTTATTGCTGGGCAGCCAGCTGGTTTTCAACATCGGCTTCTACGCCGTGGTGCCTTTTCTGGCCATCTTCCTGCGTGACGATATGCTGCTTTCCGGCTGGGCGATCGGGCTGGTTATCGGCTTAAGAACCTTTTCGCAGCAGGGCATGTTTTTAGTCGGCGGCGCGCTGGCCGATCGCTTCGGCGCGCGCGGCATCATTCTCTGCGGCTGCGTGGTGCGCATTGCCGGCTACCTGCTGCTGGCGCTGGCCGATTCGCTCTGGCCGGTTATCCTCGGGGCCTGTCTGACCGGCGTCGGCGGCGCCCTGTTCTCGCCGGCCATTGAAGCGCTGATGGCGCAGGCCGGAACGCACAGCGAAAAACAGGGAAAACGCAGCCGGTCGGAATGGTTCGCGCTGTTCGCCATCTGCGGCGAGCTGGGCGCGGTGCTCGGGCCGCTGCTCGGTTCGCTGCTGGCCGGATTCGGCTTTCAGCGGGTGGCGCTGGCCGGCGCGGCGGTATTTTTACTGGCGCTGCTGGTGCTGTTTTTCAGCCTGCCCGCCACGCCGCGCAACCCATCCGCCCTGCAGATCGCCCCCTGGTGGCAAACTTTCCGTCAGCGCCGTTTTGTGGCGTTTATCATCGCCTACAGCGCTTACCTGTTCAGCTACAACCAGCTCTATCTGGCGCTGCCGGTGGAGCTGCACCGCGCCGGCGGCAGCGAAAAAGATCTCGGCCCGCTGTTCGTGCTGGCCTCGCTGCTGGTGATCGGCCTGCAACTGCCGCTGGCGCGTTTTGCCCGCCGCCACGGCGCCGCCCGTATGCTGCCGCTGGGGTTCGCCCTGCTGGCGGCCTCTTTCGTCAGCGTGGCGCTGTTCGCCCCCGGCGTTCCGCCGCAAGGCTGGCTGCGCTTACTGCCCGCCGTCTCCCTGATTACCCTGCTGACGCTGGGACAGATGCTGATCGTCCCGGTCGGCATGGACCTTATCCCCCACTTCGCCAATAACCATAACCTCGGCGCGCACTATGGCGCGCTGGCGTCCATGGGCGGGCTGGCGGTGCTGGTGGGCAATTTCCTGCTGGGCGGCCTGCTCGACCAGGCGTTGACGCCCTCGCCGCAGGCGGCGGTTCCCTGGCTGATGCTGGCTGCGGTTCCATTGTGCAGTTCGCTGGCGATGGCGCTGATTTGCCGTCCGTTTACCACCCTTTCCCCTCAAAATTGATAAGGACTGTCCGATGCGCGTACGCCCTTTCCGTCCCGTTTGCGGCCTGCTTTGCGCCGCCCTGCTGCTTTCCGGCTGCTTCAACGACGCGGATGATCACTCCGCCGCCGATAACGGCGGCCGCCTGAAACTGGCGATGCTGCAACCGCCGCGCTCCGGCCTGACGCCGCTGAGCGACGACGCCTTTAAACTATCGCGCTGGAGCACGGCGGAAACGCTGGTGGTGCTGGACGCGCTGGGTGAAGCGCAGCCCGCCCTGGCGACCCGCTGGCGGCAAATCGACGACCATACCTGGCGTTTTGAACTGCGCCCGAACGTGCATTTCCACGACGGCACCGAGCTAAACGCGGCGACCGTGGTCAACGCGCTGACGGTGGCCGCAGGCGCCGCGCCCAAACCGCGTATTCTCGACGGCGTGCAGCTGAGCGCGGTCGCCGAGGGCGATAGCGCGGTGCTGGTGTCAACCGCCCAGCCGGATCCGCTGCTGCCCCAGCGCCTTTCCAGCCCGCAGCTGGCTATTCTGTCCGCCAATGCTTACGGCGAAAACGGCGTGGTCAACCCGCAAAATACCGGCAGCGGTCCTTTTGTGCTGCGCAGCGTAAACGGCACCAGCGGCGCCACCCTGGACAGATTCGGCGGCTATTGGGGAGAAAAGGCGCAGGCGAGCGGCATTGACGTCAGCTTTGTGCCGGACGGCCCGGCCCGCGCCGCCGCGCTGCGCACCGGCGCGGCGGATATCGTTGAAGCGATCCCGGTATCGCAGGCGCCGCTGCTGGATCAAAACCTGGTGCATGAAGTGCCGATGCCGCGCACCAATACCCTCTATCTCAATACCCGCCTGGGGCCGATGAAAGATCCGGCGCTGCGCGCGGCGGTGCGCGACGCCGTCAATCGCCGGCAACTGGTGGACAACGTGTATGAGAAACGCGCCGACGTGGCGCAGGGATTGCTCGGCCCGGCGCTGCCCTGGGCCGCCGAGCTGCGCCAGCCCGTCGCCGACCCGGTAACTGCCGCGGCTCCCGACGACGTAAGCATCACGCTGGCGACCTTCAGCGACCGCGCAGAACTGCCGGAAGTGGCGGTCTATCTGGCGCAGCAGCTCACCGCCGCCGGTTTTACGGTAAAACAGGTGGTGCGTGAATATTCGCAGATCGAGTCCGATGCGCTGGCCGGCAAATTCGACGCCTTTATTTTGTCGCGCGCCACGGTGCTGGATTCCGGTGATCCGGTCGCCTACCTCTACAGCGACTTCGCCTGCGAGGGGTCTTTCAATATTTCCCAGCTTTGCCGTCCGGAAATCGACGGCGCCCTGCAACAGGCGGCGGCCATCCCGGCCGGCGATCGGCGGCGCCAGGCGATTATGCGGGCGGAAAATCTGATTCTGGCCAGCGACGCCGCCATTCCGATGCTGCACGAACGGGTTATTCAGGGGGAAAGCGCGCGGGTGAAAGATGCGCTGCGCGACCCGCGCGAACGCGCCTTGATCAACAGCGCCACCCGCATCGAGCCGCCGGCCAAAACCGAGTAACGGGTAAAACAAGGTCATGAGTGAGCAAGTCTATTGCCGCACCTGCGCCGGCGTCAGCCTTATGCGCCACCCGCGCTACGGCATGCTGATACCGTTTTTTTCCCGCCTGCTGACGTTGGCGGCCATCGTCGCGCTGATTGGCATACTGCCCTGGTTATCCGGTCAGGATCCGGCGCTGGCGCTGCTGCGCGCCCGTTCCGGCGACCAGGAAGCCACGGCGGAAACGCTGAATGCGATACGCCAGTCGCTGGGGCTGGATCAGGGGCCGCTGCGGCTGCTGGCGAACTGGCTCGGCGGACTGCTGCGCGGCGACGCCGGTTATTCGTGGGTATCCGGCCGGCCGGTACTACCGGGAATGCTGCAGGCGGCGGGCGTCTCGCTGACGTTGATGGCCTCGGCGGCGCTGGTCGCCTTTTCGCTGGCGGCGCTGCTGTGCGCCCCCACGTTCCTCCAGGGATTGCACGGCCGCATCCGCCGCTCCAACGGCCTGTTCGCCGCCATGTTCACCGCGCTGCCGGAATTTCTGCTGGCGTCGTTTTTACTGATTGTCGGCGCGGTGTGGCTGCAGTGGTTCCCGCCTTACGGCTGGAAGGGGCTGCACTATGCGGTGTTGCCGTCGCTGGCGCTGGGCATTCCCGCCGGCGGCTACCTGGGGCGGATTATCGCCGACGCGCTGTCGGCCACCTTCAGCGAAAACTGGCTGATGACCTGGAGCGTGGCGGGCGTCGGCCGCCGCCACATTGCGCTGGCGGTGCTGAAACGCACCCTGCCGGGGGTGATGCCGCTGGTGGGGCTGGTGCTGGTTTCACTGACCGGCGGCGCGATAGCGGTGGAGAAGGTTTTCGCCATACCGGGCCTGGGCCGGGCCACGCTGGGGGCGGCGGCGGCGCAGGATCTGCCCGCGCTGCAGACCGGCGTGCTTATTTTACTGACTATCGCCTCAATCGCCGGCATGGCCGCCGCCGGCGTACGGCTGCTGATCCTCGGCCGCGCGCTGCGCAACGGCGCCATGCCGGTGCCGCAAGAAAACCAGGTGACGGCGTCGCGCTACGCCGTCTGGCTGCCGCTGCTCTGCCTGTTGCTTTTAGCGCTGCTGTTGATCGCCGGGCTGCCGCGCGATCCCTATAGCTCCGCCTTTTTGCGGCTGCAGGCGCCCTCTTTTGCGCTGCCGTTCGGCGCGGACGCCATGGGGCGCGACCTGCTGGCCCGCGTCGCCCACGGCACGCTGCATACCTGCCTGCTGGCGTTGGCGGTATCGCTGGCCTGTCTTGCCATCGGCCTGTTTATCGGTCTGTTTCCCCGTCTGTGCACCGGCCCGATAGAAGTGACCAATGCCCTGCCGCCGGTTATCGCCGGCCTGCTGGTGGCGGCCATCAACGGCCCGAGTTCGACGGGGGCGGCGCTGGCGGTGGTCGCCGTCAGTTGGGCGCCGCTGGCGGCGCACACCGCGGCGCTGGTCGCCGAAATCGCGGCGCGTCCCTATGTTCGTATGTTGCCGGTGATCGGCGTCGGCCCGGTGCGCCGCAGTCTGTTTTACGTCTTGCCGGCGCTGGCCGGGCCGCTGTTCCGTCACGCCATGCTGCGTCTGCCCGGTATCGCGCTGGCGCTGGCCTCGCTGGGATTTCTGGGATTGGGCGCCTCGCCGCCGACCCCGGAATGGGGGCGCGTGCTGGCGGAAGGCATGCCGTATATCGAACGGGCATTCTGGGGTGTGCTGGCGCCCGCGGCGGCGCTGGCCGTGCTCTCGGTGCTGGCGGTCAGCGCGGCCAATCTGTCCGGACGGGGAAAACGCTGAACCGGAAGAGTCGTTTTTACGCCTGTTTTCGGCTAGCCTGTTGATTAACGGGCTAACCGCTTCAGCCTATTCAGCGCTGAAACATTGAGAACAGAGACGGAGAAAAAATATGGGCAACAACGGATCCAGCACAAGGCTCACCGCCGCCGAGGCGCTTGATAAACTGGAAGCGTTGTACGACGGCGCGGTTACGGCACTGCGCGACGCGATTGAAGACTTTATCACCCAGGGGAAATTGCCGGACGCGCAGGCGCGCGCCGCGGGGCTCTTCGCCTATCCGGAGCTGCGCGTCAAATGGGACGGCGTGGCGGCGGGCCATCCCAGACATCGGGCGTATGGGCGTTTTACGCGGCCCGGCTGCTACACCACCACCATCACCCGACCGCGTTTTTTCCATCCCTATCTGACCGAACAGCTGGCCCTGCTTGAGGAGGAGTACGGCGCCAGCATCGAAGTGGCGCCGTCCCATCAGGAAATTCCTTTCCCCTACGTGCTGGACGGGTCCGATCTTATCCTCGACCGTTCGATGAGCGCCGGGATCGCCCGGCATTTTCCCACCACCGAGCTGTCGCAAATCGGCGATGAAACCGCCGACGGATTATTCCACGCCACCACCACCTCGCCGCTGTCGCATTTTGACGCGCTGAGGACCGATTTCTCCCTGGCGCGGCTGCGCCACTATACCGGCACGGCGGTGGAGCATTTTCAGCCGTTCGTTCTCTTCACCAACTATACCCGCTACGTGGACGAATTTGTGCGCTGGGCCTGCGACCAGATCGCCGATCCGCACAGCCCGTATGAATCCCTGTCCTGCGCCGGCGGCATCTCCATTACCTCGGCGACCGCCAATCCCGAACGCTCCGTTTCCGACCTCGCCTGGAAAAACCACCAGATGCCGGCTTACCACCTGATTTCGCGCAGCGGCAAAGGCATTACCCTGGTGAATATCGGCGTCGGTCCGTCCAATGCCAAAACCATTTGCGATCACCTCGCGGTGCTGCGGCCGCACGCCTGGCTGATGATCGGCCACTGCGGCGGCCTGCGCGAAAGCCAGGCGATCGGCGATTATGTGCTGGCGCATGCTTATCTGCGCGACGACCATGTGCTGGATTCAGTGTTGCCGCCGGATATTCCGATCCCCAGCATCGCCGAAGTTCAGCGCGCCCTTTATGACGCCACCAAAACGGTGAGCGGTATGCCCGGCGAGGCGGTGAAACAGCGTCTGCGCACCGGTACGGTGGTCACCACCGACGATCGCAATTGGGAGTTGAGATATTCGGCCTCCGCGCTGCGCTTTAATCTCAGCCGCGCGGTGGCCGTGGATATGGAAAGCGCGACCATCGCCGCGCAGGGTTACCGTTTCCGGGTGCCTTACGGCACGCTGCTCTGCGTCTCCGACAAGCCGCTGCACGGTGAAATCAAACTGCCCGGCCAGGCCAACCGCTTCTATGAGGGCGCCATTTCGGAGCATCTGCAAATCGGCATCTGCGCCATCGACCTGCTGCGCGCCGAAGGCGACCGCCTGCATTCCCGCAAACTGCGCACCTTCAACGAGCCGCCGTTCCGGTAAACTGCGGTCTACCGCCGGCATTGCATCTGATAAAGATGCAATGCCGGCGTCGGCGTTTTAATTGATTTCCGGGTGCTGATCGATCAGGCTTCTTCTTTTCTTCTGCAGCTCGGCGATTTGCTCGTCAATATCTTCGATTTTCTGCTCGATATTGTCGTATTGCTCCTGCAACAGCTCTTTCGCTTCGGCCCGGTCGGAAGCCGCCGGCGTGGCGCCTTTTAACGGCCGGTTAGCCGTTTCTTTCATTGCTATCCCGGTGACCAGCCCGATAACGGCAATCACCATCAAATAATAGGCCGGCATATAAAGATTACCCGTTGATTCAACCAGCCATGCCGCCGCCGTCGGCGTAAAGCCGGCAACCAGAACGGATATATTAAATGATATCGCCAACGCGCTATAGCGGATATGCGTCGGGAACAGCGCGGGTAAAATAGACGCCATCACGCCGGTAAAAGAGTTAAGCAGCACGGCCAGAATCAGCAGTCCGCAAAAAATAAGGCCAATCACGCCGCTGTTAATAAGAATGAAACTGGGGATGGATAAAAGAAAAAGACCGATGCTGCCGCAAATAATAAACGGCTTGCGTCCGAATCTGTCGCTCATTAATCCCATTACCGGCTGGACAAATAACATACCGAGCATCACGGCGATAATAATCATTACGCCATGATCTTCCGAATAATGCAGGCTGTGCGACAGGTAGCTCGGCATATAGGTCAGCAGCATATAGTAGGTGACGTTGGTGACAATAACCACGCCGACGCACATCAGTAAACCCCGCCACTGTTTGGTGGCAATCTCCCTGAATGACACTTTGGGCGCCGACTGCAGGCTGTCTTTCGAGTCTTTATCAAGTTTATCGACATGTTGTTGAAAAGCCGGGGTTTCCTCCAGCGCATGGCGCAAATAGATCCCGATCAGTCCCAGAGGACCGGCGATAAAGAACGGGATACGCCATCCCCATTCGAGGAAGTCCGCTTCGCCGACAATCGACGAAATCAGCACCACTACGCCCGCCCCTAACACAAAGCCGGCGATCGATCCAAAATCAAGCCAGCTGCCTAAAAAGCCGCGCTTTCTGTCCGGTGAATATTCGGCAACGAATATCGCCGCGCCGGTATATTCCCCGCCGACGGAAAAACCCTGCGCCAATTTCGCCAGCAGCAATAATATCGGCGCCCAGATACCTATTGATGCATAGGACGGGATCAAACCAATACAGAAGGTGCTGACCGCCATAATAATAATGGTTACCGACAACACTTTCTGGCGCCCGAATTTATCGCCCATGGCGCCAAAAAATACGCCGCCCAACGGTCTGACCAGAAAAGGAACCGAAAAGGTCGCCAGCGCGGCAATCATTTGCACGCCGGGATCCGCGCCGGGGAAAAATACCCGTCCGAGCGCATAAGCAACAAAACCATAAACGCCGAAATCGAACCATTCCATCGCATTGCCAAGCGCCGCGGCCGTAATGGCCTTTTTAAGCTTGACGTCGTCAATTATCGTAATGTCCTGTATTTTCATTGGCACACGACGTTTCTTTTTTAATACCATTTATGACTCCATTTGTTTAAAAAACAACCGTTCGCCTGACGATAGCGATAAACGATTGCAACAATCCTTTCCCAAAATCATTTTGATTATAGGATATTTCAAAAATGACGCCTGTTACTCGCGGCGGCTGAAAACGGCCTGATGATTATTTTGCGGAATAAATAACAGAGTAGTAATTTCATATTTGAAATGACGGGATTGCGAAGTACTGAATAACGTTATAATAACACAATCGGGGGTAATGCGGGAACGAGGTTGGCGTCCGGCGCCGGAGCGATCGTCATGCAGCATGCGGCCTCCCCCCGGACCGGAGGGAAGCCGGCTGGCCGTTATTTAGCGCGAGCGGCGCGCCGCGATGATCTCTTCCGTCACATTGCGCGGCGCTTCCACGTAGTGCCGGAACTCCATGGTATAGGTCGCCCGTCCCTGAGACATCGAGCGCAACGCGGTGGAGTAGCCGAACATTTCGGACAGCGGCACCTCGGCGCGGATAATCCGCCCGGCGATCATCTCTTCCATACCCTGCACCAGACCGCGGCGGGAAGAGAGATCCCCCATAACGCTGCCGGCATACTCTTCCGGCGTTTCAACCTCTACCTTCATGACCGGCTCAAGGATCACCGGATTGGCGCGTTTTATCGCCTCGCGAAAGCCGAAAATCGCCGCCATCTTGAAGGCCATTTCCGAGGAGTCCACCTCATGGTAGGAGCCGAAAGTCAGCGTAACCTTGACGTCGACGATCGGATAGCCCGCCAGCACCCCGGTCATCATCGCTTCGCGCACGCCTTTTTCCACCGACGGAATAAATTCGCGCGGCACCACCCCGCCCTTGGTGGCATCCTCGAAGACGAAGCCGTTGCCCGCTTCCTGCGGCTCAACCGTCAGCACCACATGACCGTACTGGCCTTTACCGCCGGTCTGGCGGACAAACTTCCCTTCCACATCCGTCACCTTGCTGCGGATGGTTTCACGATAGGTGACCTGCGGCCTGCCGATATTGGCCGCCACGCCGAATTCGCGCTTCATGCGGTCGACGATGATCTCCAGATGCAGCTCGCCCATGCCGGAAATGATGGTCTGCCCGGACTCCTCGTCGGTTCTGAGGCGGAACGACGGATCTTCCGACGCCAGCCGTTGCAGGGCGATGCCCATTTTTTCCTGATCGGCCTTGGTTTTCGGCTCGATGGCCAGCGAAATCACCGGCTCGGGGAAGGTCATCTGCTCCAGCGTCAGCACGGCGTCCGGGTCGCACAGGGTTTCCCCGGTGGTCACCTCCTTCAGGCCGACGCAGGCGGCGATGTCCCCGGCGCGGATTTCATCCACCTCGTGGCGCGCATTGGCGTGCATCTGGACGATACGCCCGATACGCTCTTTTTTGCCCCGGATCGGGTTGTAGACGCTGTCGCCCTTGCGCAGCACGCCGGAGTAGACGCGGACAAACGTCAACTGGCCGACGAAGGAGTCGGTCATCAGCTTGAACGCCAGCGCCGCGAATTTATCGTCGTCGTCGGCGTGACGCACCGTCTGATTGCCTTTCTCATCAATACCGCTGACCGGCGGAATATCCAGCGGCGACGGCATCAGCTCGATGATGGCGTCCAGCATGCGCTGTACCCCTTTATTTTTAAAGGCGCTGCCGCACAGCATCGGCTGAATCTCGCCGGCAATGGTGCGGATCCGCAGGCCGAGGGTAATCTCGTCTTCGCTCAGCGCCTCGCCGTCCAGATATCGGGTCATCAGCTCATCCGTCGCTTCCGCCGCCGCCGTGACCATATTGTCCCGCCACTCCTGCGCCGTTGCCAGCAGGTGCTCCGGGATGGCCTCATAGCTGAAGGTCATCCCCTGCGTGGCGTCGTCCCAGATAATGACGCGCATTTTGATCAGGTCGATCACGCCGATAAAGTTTTCTTCGCTGCCTATCGGGATGACTATCGGCACCGGATTGGCTTTCAGCCGATCGATCATCATCTGGCGGACGCGGAAATAGTCGGCGCCGGGGCGGTCCATTTTGTTGA
Source organism: Brenneria tiliae (assembly GCF_023347575.1). Taxonomy (NCBI): domain Bacteria; kingdom Pseudomonadati; phylum Pseudomonadota; class Gammaproteobacteria; order Enterobacterales; family Pectobacteriaceae; genus Brenneria; species Brenneria tiliae. The sequence goes on from NZ_JAKPCB010000094.1 coordinate 73,783, forward strand.
CGAACGCCAACCGCGGCACCTGATATTTATTCGCCTGGCGCCAGACCGTTTCCGACTGCGGCTGCACGCCGCCGACCGAGTCATACACCATTACCGCGCCGTCCAGCACGCGCATCGAGCGCTCGACTTCAATGGTGAAATCCACGTGTCCGGGGGTATCAATAATATTGATATGATGCCGGGGATAGCGGTTCTCCATCCCCTGCCAGAAGCAGGTCACCGCCGCGGAGGTAATGGTTATGCCGCGTTCCTGTTCCTGCGCCATCCAGTCGGTGGTCGCCGCGCCATCGTGGACTTCGCCCATCTTGTGACTCACCCCGGTGTAAAACAGGATGCGTTCCGTCGTGGTGGTTTTACCGGCATCAATGTGGGCGGAAATGCCAATATTGCGATAGCGTTCAATGGGGGTTATGCGAGCCATATAACATCCTTAATTAGTTAAACTAATTCTGGGGCTGGCAGTTAACTGTCTGCGGCAGAACTCGATACTGAATATCGGCGAACAGTATAGTACAAATGTACGAGTATATTCGAACGTTTTGTTCAATCGGCATTCCTGATGATATAAATGCCGTACCGCTACATTATTGCCGATCGAGAGATTTTTGCTGAAAAAATGCGCCGGTTGTGCGTACTCTGGTTTTGATTTCCGTCACATATACTGTCCATGACCGTTGTCATATCAATGCAAACTTTCTATACCGGCGTTATAACGAATTTTGTCAATAGCCTGAAAACATTCCCGATTTTTTTATTTTTGGCGCCAAAGGAGCAGTACCAATGAATAAAATGGATAAATTGCTCGCGGCCGGATTATTGCTGCTCTCTGCCGCCAGCCAGGCCGTATCGGCCGACGGACCGCGGGTCGCCCTGGACGGCGGCGGCATCGCCGGAACCACGCGACAAGGCGTCGATGCTTTTAAAGGCGTGCCTTTTGCCGCGCCGCCCCTGGGCGAGCTGCGCTGGCAGCCGCCGCAGCCGGCGCCGCGCTGGACGGGGATTCGCCCGGCCGCGGCGTACGGCAAGGATTGCATGCAGGAACCCTTTCCCGGCGATGCCGCCCCGCTCGGCGTCGGCTTTAGCGAAGACTGTCTGACCGTCAACGTGTGGCGTCCGGCCGACGCCCGCGGCCCCCTGCCGGTGATGGTGTGGATCTACGGCGGCGGTTTCGTCAACGGCGGCTCGTCGCCGGAGGTCTATTCAGGCGAAGAATTTGCCCGTCAGGGGGTGGTATTCGTCAGCTTCAACTACCGCGTCGGCCGTTTTGGTTTCTTTGCCCATCCCGCATTGGCGGACCAGCCGCTGCGCGGCAATTACGGATTAATGGATCAGATTGCGGCGCTGCAATGGGTACAAAAAAATATCGCGGCATTTAACGGCGATGCGCAGAATGTGACGCTGTTCGGCGAGTCCGCCGGCGGGTTCGCCATCCATTCACTGCTTACCAGCGATTTGGCAAAGGGGCTGTTTCACAAGGCCATTATTCAATCCGGCGGCGGCAGACACAATCTGGCCATCGCTCAGGACTGGCCCAGGGCGGAGCAGGCCGGGCTGGCGTTTGCGCAAGCCAACGCCATCAGCGGAAAAGATGAAAACGCCCTGGCGGCGTTACGCGGCATTCCGGCGGATAAGGTAGTCAACGGCCTGAATATGGCGATAAGTCCGGCGGATTATTCCGGCCCGATGATCGATGGCAAATTGATAATCGGCGAACCACAGGACCTTTATCGCCGGGGCGACTTCCAGCGCATCCCGCTGCTGATCGGCGCCACCGACGCCGATATCGGCTTTCCCCCCAAGGCGGCAACCCTTGATGAAGCGGTGGCGGTTTTTGCCGCCGCCGATCGCCGGCAGGCCAAACAGGCTTACCGGGGCTTGTCGCCTCAGGCCGTCGCCATGGCGATTTCCAGCGACGGCTTTATGGTGGAGCCGGCTCGCTTCGTCGCCCGCATCTGGGACAAGGCCGGGATTCCGGCCTGGCAGTACCGTTTTGGCTATGTGGCGGACAGTATGCGCGATCAATGGCAGGGCGCGGTGCATGCCAGCGAGATCCCTTACGTGTTTAATACCCTGACCGCGCGCTACGGCGAGCAGGTCACGGCGAACGATCGGGCCGTCGCCCGGCAAACACAGCAATACTGGGTGAACTTCGCCCGCACCGGCCGGCCGGATGGCGCCGACCTGCCGCAGTGGGAGCGCTACAGCCGGCAAAAAGACAATATTCTGATCGTCCCGGCCGGCGGCGCGCAGCACACCGCGCAACAGCCCGACCCGTGGCGGCAGCGCCTGGATCTGGTGGAAAAACTGGCGGAGCAATAACGTTGCTGGCGACGGGCCGCAGGGACGGGCTGGATGACCAAAGAAAGAATCGGCTACTGCGGCAGGATCAGGAAATGATGCCACCGCTCCTGATACACTCTGGCTTCCAATGTACTGTTATCCCTGTTGCACCGCTCCACCAGTTGCTCCAGTTTACCCAGCGAGTTCACCTGGTGAACCTGCGCCAGATGCTGAAAGCGGCGAATCTCTCCAGTCGTGCAAGCCCGGCGAGCCCCTCGCAGCAGCCCATTAGCGCGCAATAAGCGCAGATTCTCAGGGTGGATCAGGGCCAGCAGGCTTTCCACCTTGCCAATCTTCTCCAGCAAGTGCGGCAAGGCATCTGTTTCGGTCCGCACGCCGTAGCGTTTCCAGGCAGGCTCGTGATGGAACAAGCGATTGCGGAAATCCCGCAGCGTGGCGACCTGATTATGGACATGGGCCAGAACGGCGCCAGCCTGCCTCGCCGGCCAGGGCCCACGAAATACCGATGACAGGTGCCTGGGCCAGATCAACCCGCGCCCCATGAACTCCGTATCCAGCAGAAATTCCCAGGTTGAGAACTCCGTCTTGGCAATCACACCGTGATGGTGAGGTGTCACATTGCCGCGTACCGCATGTCGGTGGCGCTGCTCGGCGGCATAGGTACGGGTGGCCTTGGCAAAATTGTCGCGCATGGCCAGCACCGGATACGGCGCATCGACGCCCGGCGCGAAGGAGCGGTAGCGTAGCTTGCTGCCGGCCCACCAGAACCGTCCCAGGTCAGCGGCCAGCGCATGATCGATAGCATTGCGTAAGGTGATTTCCACTGTGCCGATCAGCGGATACAGCGCGCCGCAAACGTGAGCGTTCCACAGATATACGCCCATCAGTTCCACGTCGTTGGTAGGCTGAAAAACATTTTGGTAACTATTGATACGCTCATTGCTGATGAGCGTATCAATCAGTACGGGCCGGTATTGTAGCGTTCGTGGCATATCCCTGAACCTCGAAAAAAGAACCAGCCGTGGCGGTTGACGATGGCTGACTAAAAAGCATACAATCAGGACAAGGTTGGTGGTGGCTTCCAATGGGCGCAAGCCTACGACCCATCATATAAGACCTGATACCCACCCCGGCCCAGAGCCGGGGCTATTGTTGTCAGCCCGGGAAATCTCACTCCTGTGCTATTTCCCCACCTGTTGCTACCGTCTTACGCCGGTTCAGCCGCTCTGCGCGTAGGTTCGTGCCGTCAGGACGCTCTCCCCCATACCTCGACAAGGTTTAACATTCTACGCAAGACGCCAAGAAGTATGATTCGCCCTAAAATCGGGACGATGTTACGATCGATGATGCCCTGATATCCATCCTGGGTACTGGGCTTATTGCGGACTTTGGAATACTCTTCCATAAAAAATCGCCGGGAGCGATTTTCAACGTCGCTTGCGACGGGCCGGAGGGTGGCGGGCAGAACGCCCGCCATAAAAAAACCAGTCAGGTTAAAATCTGACTGGTTTTTGATATAATACTAACAAAGCGCGATCTGCCGCGGCGGAATCGCCGGCGTCACTCAACCACATACTCTTTAATTTTATTTTCCTCCGCGCTTTTTCCCGCCGTCATTCCCCTGAGCTTTTTTAACGCCTCACCCGCTTCCTTCAGTACGCGCGCGCACTGTTCGCGGGTGATGGTAAGCGGCGGTTCGATGCGCACCGATTTGGCGTTATTCAACGTCCCGGCCACCAGAATATGACGATGGAAAAGTTCTTTCGCAAACGTATACCCAATCTCGTTTTTCCTGAACTCGATAGCCTGCAATAAGCCAAGGCCGCGTACTTCGGAAATCAACTCCGGGTAGCCGGCGGCAAGCTCTTTCAGTCCTTGCAGTAAAAAATCCCCTTGCTGCGCGGCTTGCTCAGGCAGTTTTTCCGTCAGCAGAACATGGATGGTGGCCAGCGCCGCCGAACAGGCCAGCGGGTTACCGCCGAAGGTGGTGGTATGCAGGAACGGATTTTCAAACAGCACCGAGAACACCTCTTCCGTCGCCACCGTGGCGCCGATCGGCATCACGCCGCCGCCCAGCGCCTTGGCCAGACAAAGGATATCGGGCTGAACGCCATAATGTTCACAGGCAAACATCTTGCCGGTCCGCCCCATGCCGGTCTGTACTTCGTCCAGAATCAGCAATGCCCCAACCTCGTCGCATAATGCTCTGACCGCAGGTAAGTAATTATCCGGGGGTACAATCACCCCGCCCTCTCCCTGAATGGGTTCAAGGATGATGGCGGCAACGTCGTCTCCGGTCTTCTGGCATTGATGAACCTGCTTCCTCATGGCGCTGATATCGCCAAAAGGAACGTGGTGGAAACCAGGCAGCAGCGGCATGAAAGGACGGCGAAACTCGGCCTTGGCGGTGGCGGAAAGCGCCCCGAGCGACTTACCGTGAAACGCGCCCGATGCGGCGATAAAGGTATATTTGCCGCGACGGGACTGATAAGCCTTGGCCAGCTTCAACGCCGCTTCGACCGATTCGGTTCCGCTGTTGCTGAAAAAGCTGTATTTAAGGTTGCCGGGCGTTAAGGCCGCCAGCGTTTTCGCCAGCATGGCGCGCAGCGGGTCGAGGAGTTCCTGACTATGCAAGGGTTGCTTGGCAAGCTGCTGCTCTACGGCAGCGATAACCGTGGGGTTGCGATGACCGACGTTGAAGATGCCGTAACCGCCCAGGCAGTCCAGATATTCGTTTCCCTGGGTATCAACCAGCGTATTCGGACCACTGGCGCGCCATTCCACCGCGCCGTATTCACCCCCGGAGGTGACGGATTTTCGATATTCAAGAAAACCCGGATTGACGTATTCACGAAAAGAACTCAAGACTTCCTGATTTAATGCGGCCATTTCCTCGGTGGTCAACTTTTCGCTCTTAATCCAATGTAAAGCCTGCTGAGTGCACTCTAGCGGGTTGAGGTTTGCCTTTGATCTGGACAAAATGCGCTCCTTGATAACGGATATCACGTGATATCAATTTAATTAATGCACAGAACACGCCAGTTCGCAGCCCCAAACGACAATAAAAGATTAAAATCTGACACCGCATACAAAACTGAAATAAAAAGAAAAGGAAAACTTTACCTTCAGCATTAAAAACCGCTGCGCGCCGTTAATTGCGGAGAAAGACGAGTAAAAGCGATCCGGGCGCACCATAACGGAGCGTTAAGCGCTGCCGTGGTGCAAAAAGGCCGATAAAAAGACGGCCGTTGAGCACGGCAAATAGTATCGGCAGGAGAACCGCGACCGCGCCTTGCCTCGACGACAGCCGAGGCAAGGCGGGAAGGGAAAATCAGTGACGGATCATGATATGGCGCACGATGGTGTAATCCTCCAGGCCGTATATCGACATATCCTTGCCGTAGCCGGAAAGTTTCTGTCCGCCGTGCGGCATTTCGCTCACCAGCATGAAATGGGTATTCACCCAGGTGCAGCCATATTGCAGGCGCGCCGCCAGACGGTGCGCCCGCCCGATATCGCGGGTCCAGACGGACGAGGCCAGCCCGTAAGTGGAGGCATTGGCCCAGTCAACCACCTGCGCTTCATCATCAAACGGCGTAATGGAAACCACCGGGCCAAAGACCTCTTTCTGTACGATCTCATCTTCCTGACGCGCGCCCGCCAGGACGGTGGGCTGGAAGTAATACCCCTTGCCCGCCGCCCGCTCGCCGCCGGTCACCAGGGTAATATGCGGCAGCGCCCTGGCCCGTTCGACGAATCCGGCGACCCTTTCCAGCTGCGCCGCGGTGATTAACGGCCCCAGCTCGGTCCGTTCATCCTGCGGGTCGCCCATATTCAACGTCGATACCGCTTTCCCCAGCTCGCTTACCACCCGATCATAAACAGCGCGCTGTACGTAAAGGCGGCAGGCCGCGGTACAATCCTGACCGGCGTTATAAAAACCGAAGCTGCGGATGCCTTCAACCACCTGGGCGATATCCGCGTCATCAAAGACAATCACCGGCGCTTTGCCGCCCAGTTCCATGTGCGTACGTTTCACGCCCGGTGCGGTATTGGCAAGAATATGCACGCCGGTGGCAATCGATCCCGTCAGGGAAACCATCCGCACCTTGTCATGCCCGGTAAGCGCGTCCCCCACGTCGGCGCCGCGCCCAAACAGAATATTCACCACGCCGGCCGGCAGAATATCCGCCAGCAGATGCGCCAGATAAAAGGTTGTCAGCGGGGTTTGTTCGGCGGGCTTCAGCACCACGCAGTTTCCCGCGGCCAGCGCCGGCGCCAGTTTCCAGGAAGCCATCATCAGCGGGTAGTTCCACGGGGCGATGGACGCCACCACGCCCACCGGATCGCGCCGGATCATGGAGGTATGGCCCTCCAGGTATTCGCCCGCCGCCGAACCGCTCAGGCAGCGCGCCGCGCCGGCAAAAAAGCGAAATACATCCGCCACCGCCGGAATCTCGTCATTCAGCACCGCATGATAGGGTTTGCCGCAGTTAAGGGATTCCAGTCGGGCAAACTCCTCGCCGTGCTGCTCAACCGCATCGGCAATTTGCAATAACAACGCGGCGCGCGCTTTGGGCGTGGTTTGCCCCCACTGCGCAAATGCCGCATCCGCCGCCTTTACGGCAGCATCGACCTGATGCAGGTCGGCCTGGGGGATCGCGGCGATTTGCTCGCCGCTGGCAGGATTAAAAACCGCCAGAGCCTCGCCCCGGCCCGCGACCTGTTTACCATCTATCAGCAATTTGTCGTGCATAACACTTCCCTTATAAACAGAAAATCAGTGGGGGTTTTGTCGCTTACTGGTTCTTCACTTATAAAGACACGTGCAAAAAATCTGCCAATTTCTCAGACGGATACCATAAACATCGCCAACGCCGAGGGTGGAGATGCCGGCGGTATGTAGCTGCGATGGCGCGTCATGGGTTTGGCCGGCGCTAGCGTTTTTTAGCCGCCTCTTCCCTCGACTCCTCCACCGCCTTTTTCGCCTCCTCGGCCAACGCCTCCAGTTCCTCTTCGGTCAGCTTGTCGGCCGCTTCCCGCATCTTCGCGAGACCGTCGCTGACGGTAACTTCTTTGGGGTCGGATTCAGCCATGTCGTGCTCCTTTGCATAAGGTGATAGTAAGGGGGATCGGTTAAGTGTAGTCGAATGCTGCATTACGCCAACTACGCGAAGCCGTGCTGCCGTTTGCTGACCTGTTCCTGCGCTTTGAACTGATTGAATCGCGGAAGGAATTTATCCCAATCGATAATATGACCGTCGATTTCCGGGCCATCGATACAGGCATGTTTGCGCACCAGCCCGCCGTCGATATTCACCGGCACCATACAGGCGCCGCACATGCCGGTGGCATCCACCATGATTGAGTTCAGGCTGGCAACGGTTTTCACGCCGTACGGGCGCGTCAAATCGCAGACCGCGCGCATCATCAGCGGCGGGCCGATAGTGACGACCTCGGTTATTTCCCTCCCACCTCCTCGCCGGTTCTCTTTCAGCAGGTCTTCCAGCGGGCCGGTGACGAACCCCTTGCGACCGAAACCGCCGTCGTTACTGGTATAAATAACATCCAGCAACCCCGGGTAGTCGGCCTGTAGTTTGCCGATGCGCTCGTTGTCCCGGATCCAGAACAGCAGATCGGCATTGCGGAAGCCGGCAATGAGGGTGACATGATTACCGCAGCGTAAATGCTCCCGCATGATGGGATAAGCCGGCGGCAGGCCGACGCCGCCGGCGGTGAACACCACGGTTTTATCACAAGGATAGCGGTGCAGAACGCTGGGCTGGCCCAGCGGGCCGGCAATTCCGGCGAAGGCATCCCCCACCTGCATCCGGTTGATGGCCATACTGCTGCTTCCCATTCCTTGCACCACCAGGCAGATGGTGCCGTTTTCCTCGTCCCAATCGGCAAGGGTCAGCGGAATCAACTCGCCGCGGGTCCACGGCAGCACGCGGACAAATTGCCCGGCGCGGGCGGCTTTGGCAATCAGCGGCGCCCGGACAATAAGCTCGACGATGCCGCCCGCCAGCTCACTCTTCGCCAGAATGGTTTTCGGTGTGGCGCCCAGGGTCGAATAGCGCCCGGCCAGGCTTACCATGGACCGGATTTCGTCAGGGGACAGGTTCATGTCGCTGACGATTTCGAGGGCTGCCGCCCGGCCGTCTCCGGCGGCGTTAATGGCGGTGGAGCCGCCGCGCGACGCGTCGCCCCCTGAGTAAACGCCGCTGATGGAGGTTTGCTGTGAGTCCTGTTCCACCTGGATAGTGCCCCATTTCGTGGTATGGAGATGCGGCTCCGCGTCTTTGATAATAGGATTGGGCGCATTGCCGAGGGCCATAATCACCAGATCCACCGCCATCGACTCTTTAACGCCGGTGGCCGACGGGCTGCGACGGCCGGACGCATCGGGATCCCCCAGCGCCATCACATCGAGTATGGCCTGCTTGACGAAATGGGTCTGGTCGTCACCGATAAACTCGCAGGGCGCGCGCAGTACCTTAAGGGCGATACCCTCCTCTTGCGCATGCAGCAGCTCTTCCACCCGCGCCGGCATTTCACTCTGGGTGCGACGATAGACGATGGCGACCTCGCCCCCCAGGCGCAGGGCGGTACGGGCGGCATCCATGGCGGTATTGCCGCCGCCGATGACGATCACCCGTTTGCCGCTGATTTCCGGCAGCGGCGTTTCATAATCATCACTGGCTCCCTGCATCAGGTTGACGCGGGTCAGAAACTCGTTGGCCGACATCACGTTAAGCAGATGCTCGCCGGGCACGTTCATAAAGCGCGGCAACCCGGCGCCGGTGCCGACGAAGATTTTCCAGAAGCCGGCGTTTTTCAGATCTTCAAGCGTAGCGGTCTTGCCCACCACAAAATTGGTGACGAACTTCCCGCCGAGCAGGGTTATTTTATCCACCACGTCATTAATCAGCTCATTGGGTAGCCTGAATTCCGGGATACCGTAGCGCAACACCCCGCCCAAGGCGTGGAAGGCTTCGAACACCGTGACCGGAAAGCCCTCCGCCGCCTGCAGGTAGGCGTTGATAAGTCCGGCCGGTCCGGAACCCACCACCGCGATGGGCGGCTTTACCGCCTGTACCCAGGGATCGGGACGGCGGTTGAAACGCTCGTCGGCCCCGCCGGTAGTCATCTTTTCCCGTTGGGGCAAATACCATTCCAGTTGGCCGATTTCAATGGGCCGCTTTTGATGGGCGCAGACGCCCTGGCATTGCAACTCCTGCGGACAAACCCGCCCCGTGACGTTGGGAAGGGGGTTGCAGCTTTCTATCAGTTCCATCGCCTCGCGAAAACGGCCGGTGCCCAGCAGTTCGAGCATTTGCGGAATGTGAATCTTGACCGGGCACCCTCCTTTGGGCCGGGCGTCGCCGGGGGTCAAAAGACCGACTTCACAAGGTTTTTCTTCGCACTGCTTGTCCCGCAGGGCTTCCAGCCAGACCAGCAGTTCCACCTCGCGGGCGCTGTAACCCACGTTCATATAACCGAGATACCCCTGGTTCACCAGTTCGAAATCCCGCGCACGCCGTTCGGGCTCACGGATATAGGGCGGAATGGCGTTTTCCGCCGGCCAGTTTTCCGATAACCCCTTGAACAGCGGATAACGATCCGACAGATGCCGGTCAAGGGCGCGGATGAATTTACGCTTGAGCTTCAGCGGAACATCCCAGACAAACCGCATCAGCAGTTTGCTGGCGTCATCGTCACGCAGCAGCAGTTCCCACAGCGTTTGAATAAATGCGGCGCCAAGTTCCTCCTGCCGGAATTCCCAGGCCACGGCCTGGGTCCCGTCGGCGATGAAAATGTCGCGAAAGACCCACGGCTCGTTTTGCAGCCGGCGGCTCAGCAGCGCCAACTGCTGATGGTAGGTTTCCACCGGCTCCGTCTGCTCCAGGGCCGCCAGCTGCGAGCGCGTATTTTCCAGCGTACTGCCGGCGCTGAGATAGCGACGCAGCTCGTCTTCAGAGGAAGCGCCCTGTGGCGAAGAAATCACGTTTTCGGTGCTCATTGTATAATCTCCGCATCACAATTGGCCGCCACCCGTTGAATACGACGTTGCAGATCCGGCGTGATCTTGATGCGCTCCAGCACGCCGGGAATCATATGGGCGATTTCCCGGCTCTCGCCGTCGATAACGATCCGGGTTCTTTCGAAAATCTCCGGCACATCCTGATAGCAAGTTTTGCAATTGGTGCACTTCGCCTGCTCTTCCGGGGAGAGCGTTACCAACGCCTCGCCATTAGTCTCGGGGAATAGCGCGGGAGACGGCGTATCGTCCGCCACCTGGAGCGGGATCGCGCCGGCGTTCACCGGCGGCGCCTTGCTCGATGCCGCCAGCCGGGACATGGCGCGGGCAATATCGTCCATGGAGACTTCCCGCTGCCGCACCGCTGCCTGATACCGCTCCATCAGGGCATTGATGGCGGCATCATGTTCCGCCGCCATTTTCCCTTCATGCAGACCGGCGAGATGTTGCAGCATCCGCCAGTATTTACGCCGCTCTTCCACCAGTTCAATCAGGGTCGGGGAGACGCCGAGCTTGATAAGATGTCGATTGGCGTCGACGGCATAGATAAAGGGAATGCGCTCCGCCCGTTCGCCGGGCGGCAGATCGATAAAGGCGTCCACCGCCGCCGTGCGCGCGTCGTCCAAGGTATCGATGGCGTGGAATTGCTTCCTGAAACGGTTTTCCTTCTGGGCGAATACCGCCGGCGTCAACGGCATGGTCAGCAGTTGCAGGCCGCCGTTTTCGTCGAGATATTCAAGAGTGGTGGTCGTCCAGTCCTTATCCGCATCCGGATTGCCCTCAAGGGAGAACCACTCGTGCAGTGAAGCGCCGCGGCGCGTATCGTGCACAAACACCGGGTTCATCCGGCTTTCCACCGCCAGACGGCCGTGCCGAGCGGCGGCGGCATCGGTAATGCCGTGTTCGCTCTGACAGGGAGTGTAGATATCCAGCACCGCCGGCCCCTCGGTATAGCGGAGGCATTCCAGCGTATTTTTGAGGAAATGCCCCGGCAGCGCGGTGGTGGTGGAACAGACGAACACATTGGGATGGAAAGAGGCGATCAGCCCCAGCTCTTTACGCGCTTCGCGTTTACCGCCCTGCTCCTTGCCGATACGGGCCAGGTCGGCATCCTGGCCGATAAAGCTCGAGGTGGAAGCCTGGCCGCCGGTATTGGAATAGACCCCGGTATTCAGCACCACGACCTTGAGCGGCGTACTGCTGGTCAAAATGCGCGATAGTGCGCCGAAGCCGATATCGTAGGTCGCGCCGTCTCCGCCGATGGTCATTACCGTCGGCAGCAAGGCAAGCTCGTCGGCGGTGAAGTCGGCCCATGACAGGTAGCGAAGCGCCGGATCGTGCAGCTCCGGACGGTATTGATCCGCCAGTTCCAGCCGCGCCAGGCGCAGCGCGCGGACATCGGTCACCAGCTGCGCGGCGAGCCCCTCGAACATCCCCTTGGCCAGGGGCTGGGCGTCCTGGAACAGACTGTTGACCCAAGGATCGTTATAACAGTTATAGGGGAAGGTAGAGGCGTAAACGCTGCTGCATCCGGTGGAGTTGGCGATGACGGCCCCGGCCGGGCCCTGGCCGCCGGGCCCGCCTTCGTAGAGATACAGCCTTTTTTCCAGCGTACCGATAAGATCGTCGAGACGCTCGCGCCGGGCAACGTCCGTGTCGGGCAATGAATCCCGTTTCTCATTCAGCCGGGAGATGAGGGTTTCCAGTTCTACCCGGTGGTCCCGCCGGTGCTGGTGAGTGATGGCGTGATTGGCGGATACCACCAGGCGGATGGCCGTCACTTCGCCGCAGCCGCGGCAACCGCCGTGCCCGCCGGTGGTGGCGTAATAGTTCTCGGGATTAAGCAACAGCCGCTTGATGTCGCCGTCGGGTTTGAGCGCATCGGCATAGAACCGCGCCGGGGTTTTCGGCAGCGACGTCATAAACCCGAAACGGGCCTGCAGGGTCTGCTGCAACGGCGCATCCTGCTCCCGGGCCGCCAGCGCGCCGGGGCCGCAGACGCTGACGCACTCGAGACAACCGGTACATTTCCACGGGTCAATGGCGGCGGCATACAGTCCGCCGCTGCCGGTACCGGCTTTCTCCGCCGCATCGAAGAACGGCCGGGTCCGCGCGACGGGATATACCGCCAGCATCTCGGCCAGCCTGGCAAAATCATTGCGCAAGCCCGCTTCGTCGATGACCAACCCCGCCGCCGCCTCGGCGACGATGTCATGGAAGGGCCGCGACCTTTTGTTCCGACGGTACGTTTCACGCACCGCATCCACCAGCGGGTAGAGATGCGTACGCACGGCCTCGAGTCGGTTTTCATCCAGATCGAGCCGGCCAATGCCCGCCAGCAGCAGTTCGTGGATATCATGTACCCTATTCGGAATCGCCGCATCCGGGCACACCAGCGCGCACTCCATGCAGCCGGTGCATAGATCGGCGTGGAACTCGGGAACGGAGCGGCGGAACAGCCCTTTATCCTTCGCGCTCGCGGTGCCGGCGGGCATAAACAGTCCGGCGCCGGGCAACACCGGCGCTTCGCTGATGGTGCCTTCGCGGAAGGGGCGTGCAACGGTTTCTTCATAATATTCATGGTCGAACAGACCGTTCAGAACCGACGTGTCCCCACGTTGCCCCCGCCCAGGGGACAACGATAGGCCGTACGGGCTCGCCGACGACCGCTGGCCGTCGACATCCGCAAACTCCGCCGAGGCGTAATCGACGCGTCTGGTGGCTTCTATGCCGTCGTGGATCACCGCCATATTGCCTTCCACCACGGCGCCGCCCTTGGCGCCGAATTTTTTAGCGATCTGCTGGCGAATTTTCGCCAGGATCGCGGGGGCGGGCGAACCCGCCGAGACCCGCTCTACGTGCCCCACAACCGCGCCGATAAAGGCGATGCCCATCATGCGGGTTTCCAGCTCCGGCGTCGGCGCATGTTTTTTGGCGACGACGAATGCATCGATAATCAGGAAGTGGATGCCCTTTTCCCGGATTGTGTTGCGGGCCGATAGCGGCAACTCCCGCCAGACCTCCGCGGGGGACAGATTGGATTGCATGATAAAGGTGCCGCCGGCCGTCAGGCCGCGCAGGGGATTGGCATGGCTAAACACCTTATGATCCGGTGAAATAACGATTTCCACATCTTCCAGATCGGCATTGGTGATCTTCACCGGCTCCGGGCTGAGCGTAATATAATAATTCGTGGGTGCGCCGCTCTTCTCGGAACCGTATTTCGGCGCCGATTTCGAGTGCATATCCAGCGCGCCCGCCAGGATATCGGTTAATAGCTTGCCGGTGGCAATGGTGCCGTAACCGCCCACCGAGTGGAAACGGATGCGGAACGCGCCCTCCGGCAGCAAATTCGGGTTCGGCCCGGTCTCCAGCGCCATCCGTTCGGTTTCGGGATAAGCCTCTTTCAGGCGCCGCTGTAGTTTCTCTAAATAGGGTGACGGCGTCGGGGAGAAGAATTGCGAACCCAAATAGATCAGCGGCGCCCCCTGGCCGTCCGCCATATTCTTGAATGCGGCGATCAGATGCCGCGGCTGCAGGTCGTGCCCGCCGAGGCCGAAAATGGCGGTGGTCAGTTTCGGCATGGCGTGTATGGCGGGAATATCCGCATGGCGCAATTGATCGGCATTTTCGCGGGCCTTGAACAGGGCGCTGGTCACCCGGGCCGTCAGTTCCGTCTGGTCGGAGCGTTCCAGCACCGTCACGGCCTGCTTGCCTTGCAGCGCATCCACCAGTTCGGCTTCCGGGAAAGGCTGCAGCAGTTTAACGGCCGCCAGGCCCACTTTATGGCCCGAGCGACGCAGATACGCGACGACGGCCTCGATATCATCGGTAACGGACCCCAAGGCGACGATAACGTTTTCGGCGTCTTCGCACATAAAGGTCTGGACCGGCTGGTAATGGCGTCCGGTCAATTCGCCATATTCCTCCATCGCCTGGCGCACCAGCGCCGGCACGTCGCTGACGAAATGCGTGCGATGATCCACCGCCCCGGCCTGGAAATCGGGCTGGTTTTGCACCCCGCCGGTCAGTCCCGGATTATTGACGTCGATTAACGCCGGCACCAATTGCCGGGTCCCCTTCTCAAAGGCGTTCAGCCATTGCCTCCGCCAGGGAGCGTGCAATTCAGCCGGCAACCAGTCCAGGGTCGGGGCGATCAGGGCGCCCCGCCGGTCTTGTTCAATCCGTTCGGCATGATGTTCCAGGTAGTCTTGCAGTTTGGCGCGCCGATCGGCGGCAATGTCGGTCTGATGACGGGACAGATACTGATTGAGCTGGAATACGCGCCCTTTGGCGCCGTAGATCATATCCTGCGCCGCGGTGGGCGCTTTGATGCGCCCCGCCGGATCCCCCAGATACTCCGCCAGCAGCGCCGGCTCAGGCATCAGCGCTTCACACAGCATATGGCTGGTGGAAAACCCGTCCATGGCGTTGGCGACGGGAATCAGCGACAGCGACGAGACCCGGTAGGCAATGGCCGCCAGATCGGCCGCCTCCTGCGGGTTGGCCCCGAAAAGAATGGTATAACCCGATGAGAGCAACGCGTAGATATCGTCATGGCCGGCCATCACATTCAACGAATGTTTTGACACCACCCGCGCCGCCACCTGCAGCACAAAGCCGCCCACCTTTTTGCCCACCGTGACGTAATGGGATTCCAGCGCATAAAGAATACCCTGGCCCGACGAGGCGTTTGAAATGAACTGACCGCCGGTCAACGCCGCCCCAAGCGCGCCGCTCTGCGCCGAGTGCTCCCCCTCCGGGCTAAAGAAAAACGGATGCTTGCCCCAGACGTTGACGCCCCCCTCTGCACGGGCGGCTTCGAAAATCTCTGCAATTTCCGTCGATGGGGTAATCGGGTAACCGATTACCCCGCCACAAACGTGATTCATAACATAAGCAACAGCGCCATTGCCATGGATCACACTGGGAACGCCTGGATATTTCACTTTATTCGTTTTCATAATGGCTTGTCTGTAGGATGGGGAATATATTAAGCCGTGCTAACATAAGTACGGCGGCGTCTTTATATAAAATCAACGTCTTGGTTCCGTATTTCCTCAAATGCCGGTTTCTCTGTTCAGACAATTACAGCAATATCAATAAACCGAATTACATTATCTAAAGCAAAACCGCCATGGCTAAAGTAAAACCTTTCTCTACGTTTCATTGATGGCTTTCAGGCTATCTACCGACAACATCGACAGGGGGTGCGCAAACCCAGTGTCCCCTGTCCCCGCGCCGCAAAAACCATTCTATTTGTATGGTTATGTACAGAGAATGTAGCCGCTTTTTGTCAAAAAAAAGCCGCCTTATATCACGCAGTGCGGGTTTTTTACTAAGAAAGAAGGGAACCAGACTTTGGTATGGACAGCCCGTGGCTACTTCGGGCAGCGATCGTGGATTTATGCAACACCGCCGCGTGATATTTTAAAATCTATTAGCTATATAGAGTTATTATTTTAATAACTTATAAAGCTATATGATTTCAGACGAAATTTTTTCAAAAGGAAAATAAAAACCAGGCGTCCCGCGCAGCATTAGATAAAAAGAATCGTTATAAATTGGTTATTATCGTTAATTGGAATATTGATACCGCGGAGAAATTGACATTCACTCGCAACGCGTATTTTCTTAAAAAAATAATTTTTTATTCATTAAAATCAATAAAATAAACAAAATCAATCACCAAAACACAACGTTCCCCACATAATAAACGCATGTTTTATCAAAAAACAAAACCGAGTTAATCACAAATTAAAACCAAACAACAACAAAAATAGAACAATGGGATGATGAACATATGATTTTTTAAATATTAATTAACCCATGAATCATCTGTCGATATTTAATTTACATTAAAAAACTAATTTTATACTTAAGAAACTAAAAAAATCACAGGGAATTTATTATTGAGAGCTAGTTCCTTTATTTCAAGCAAAATAAAGAAACATTTGAAATAATAGACTTAGATCAAGAAAATGAATAACAAACAGTATCTATAGTACCCACGACGAAAGTAAGCCAACCGAATTAATTAACTCGTCATTCTGAGCAATGGGGTATATATGGATTTTATCATTCAGTTAATCATTGTCCTGATCTGCCTTTTCTACGGTGCAAGAAAAGGTGGGATCGCGCTGGGGCTGTTAGGCGGCATAGGGCTCGTTATTCTGGTATTTGTATTCAAGCTTCAACCTGGCAGACCGCCGGTTGACGTTATGCTGGTTATCATCGCGGTAGTGGCGGCATCGGCGACGCTTCAGGCATCAGGCGGTCTGGATGTGATGTTACAGATTGCAGAACGTCTGCTGCGCCGTAATCCCAAATATGTTTCGATTATTGCGCCGTTCGTTACCTGTACTCTGACCATTCTGTGCGGTACCGGCCACGTGGTTTATACCATCCTGCCGATTATTTACGATGTCGCCATCAAAAATAATATCCGTCCGGAAAGGCCCATGGCCGCCAGTTCCATCGGCGCGCAGATGGGGGTTATCGCCAGTCCGGTATCGGTGGCCGTTGTGTCGCTGGTGGCGATGCTGGCTAACTTTACCTTCCACGGCAAACACCTGGAGTTCCTCGACCTGCTGTCGATTACCATTCCGTCTACCCTGCTGGGTATCCTGGCCATTGGTATCTTTAGCTGGTTCCGGGGTAAAGATCTGGATAAGGATCAGGAGTTTCAGAAATTTATCTCTGTCCCGGAAAACAAGGAATATGTCTACGGGGATACCGCGACGCTGCTGGACAAAAAACTGCCGCGCAGCAACTGGGTTGCCATGTGGATCTTTTTGACCGCCATTGCCGCCGTCGCCATTCTGGGCGCGGTATCGGAACTGCGTCCGCATTTCGGTGGAAAACCCTTATCCATGGTGCTGGTTATCCAGATGTTTATGCTGCTGGCTGGCGCAACCATCATTATCGCCACCAAAACCAACGCGGCTTCCATCTCCAAGAACGAGGTGTTCCGTTCGGGGATGATCGCCATCGTCGCCGTTTATGGGGTTGCCTGGATGGCGGAAACCATGTTCGGCGCGCATCTGGAAGAGATTAAATCCACCCTGGGCACGCTGGTATCACAATACCCGTGGGCCTATGCGATTGTTCTGCTGCTGGTATCGAAATTCGTTAACTCACAGGCCGCCGCATTAGCCGCGATTGTGCCGATTGCGCTGGCCATTGGCATCAACCCGGCTTATATCGTCGCTTCCGCGCCGGCTTGCTACGGTTACTACATTCTGCCGACCTACCCAAGCGACCTGGCCGCCATTCAGTTCGACCGCTCAGGTACAACAAAAATCGGTCGTTTTGTTATTAACCACAGCTTCATCCTGCCAGGTTTAATCGGGGTGTTTACATCCTGCGTATTTGGCTGGGTGTTTGCCGGTTTGTATGGCTTCCTCTAACGATTGAGTTAATCACCGATAAAAAGACCGTCTGGTTTCCCGGACGGTCTTTTTTTATGGCTCCCGGCGTTTTTTTATGGCGGGCTATCCATGCCCGCCACCTTTCAGGCCGTCGCAAGCAACGTTGAAAAACGCTCCCGGCGTTTTTTTATGGCGGGCTATCCATGCCCGCCACCTTTCAGGCCGTCGCAAGCGACGTTGAAAAACGCTCCCGGCGTTTTTTTAAACTACTCTGCAACAGAACCTCGCCATTCCCGCACGCAGGCCCGAGCCAGCGCACGGGTCGGGTCGAGGCTGATATCCAGCCAACGGGAATTTATCGCCGCTAATGCCGGCGGCACTTCGGTACAGGCCAGAACCAGCCACTCCGCGCCGCGATCGATCAGTCTTTGGGCAAGCTGTTCAAGTAAATATCCGCCCTTTTGCAACTCTCCGCGTTTTACCGCATAACAGCCCGGCACAAAAAGCGTCGCCAATTCCTGTTCATCCGGCTCCAGCGTTTCCGCCCCCAGAGCGGCAAAGCGCTGCTGATACCACCCGGCATCAAGGGTGCCCCTGGTGGCAATCAATCCTATTTTCTGCAGTACCTTGGCCTGGTTTTTCACCAGGTATTCCACGGAAGCGAGCGTCGCATCGGCAATGTGGATCAACGGCGCCTCGCTTTTCTGCGCCAAGGCATCAAACCAGTGGTGCGCGGTATTACAGGGGATCACGATATGACTGACGGAAAGGCGATTAAGCTGGCCGACCGCGGCCAGCAGCGCGGGCAGCGGCGACTCGCCCGTTCCGGCCAGCGCCTGCTGCCGATCGGGGATCTGCGGTACGTTCCAGGCCACCACCGGCACGTGATCCTGATCGCGGGAAACGGGGGTTTCCTCGATGATCTTTTGCAGCAGATCGACGGTCGCCAGCGGCCCCATGCCGCCCAGCACCCCGATTAGGGTATGCCGTTGCGCTTGAGTGGTCATTACAACGCCGCTTGCTCAAAGAGCTGGCGATAGCCGAACAGCCCGGCGGAGCCCCCGGTATGGATAAAGACCACGTTCTCATCGCGCGCAAAATGTCCTTTGCGAATCAGATCGATCAGCCCCGCCATCCCTTTTCCGGAATAGACCGGATCAAGCAGAATGCCCTCCAGCTGGGCCAGCAGGGTCAGCGCTTCCAGCGTGCCCTGATTTGGAATGCCGTATCCTTTCCCCACATAGTCGCTATTCACCTGTACCGCATGGCGAGGAATTTCACCATCAATCCCTAGCAGTTGCCAGGTTCGCTGCGCCAACGCATACACATTCTCTTCCTGTTTCTCGCGCGGCGCTCTTACGCTGATCCCCAGCAGGGGGATCTGGCTGTTGGTAGCGGTTAATCCCGCCACCAGGCCGGCCTGCGTTCCCGTACTGCCGGTGGCATGAACGATATGGTCGATACGCAGACGCTGCTGGCTGGACTGAAACAGCAGCTCCTCCGCCGCGGCCACATAACCCAGCGCGCCGATAGCATTGGAGCCCCCGCCGGGGATCACGTACGGCTTGGCCCCCTGCTGGCGCAGGGTGTCCGCCAGCGCTTCCATCGCCTGCTGCATATCCGTTCCCGCCGGCAGATGATCGATAATTTCGCCCCCCAGCAGGTTATCCAGCAGAATATTGCCGGAGCGCTGATAGTCGTCGCCGTAGTCGGTAACACGTTTTTCCAGCAGCACTTTGGTTTTCAGCCCCAGCTTTGCCGCCGCGGCGATGGTTTGCCGTACATGGTTGGACTGCGTGGCGCCCTGGGTGATAATCACGTCCGCCCCTTGCTGCAGGGCGTCGGCCAGCAGAAACTCCAGCTTGCGGGTTTTATTGCCGCCGGTCGCCAGCCCGGTGGCGTCATCGCGTTTGATATAGATATTCGGTCCGCCCAAATGTTTGGACAGGGCCGGCAGAGCCTCCAGCGGCGTGGGGAAATGCCCCAGCGTCAGCCGGGGGAAACGGGCAAGGTGCATGATATTCTCCTCAAAATAGATCTCTGGTTACAGATTAATATGGCGTCGCGCTTCTTCGCGCACCCGGTGCAAAACGTGGCGCTTAAGCTCGGCGTATTGCGGATGCTGCGCCAGGGTTTCAATATTTCGCTCACGGCCGAACGGCAGATGAATCTCCTCGGCGATACGTCCGGGACGAGCCGACATCACCAGCACCCGATCGGCCAGAAACAGCGCTTCTTCAACGTCATGGGTTACAAACAGCAGCGTCGTGCCGGTTTTCTGCCAGGCGGACAGTAAAAGCTCTTGCATCATCAGCCGGGTTTGCGCGTCCAATGCGCCGAATGGCTCATCCATCAGCAGGATCTCGGGCTGAGGCAGCCACGCCCGGGCCAATGCCACCCGCTGTTTCATGCCGCCGGAAAGCTGCCACGGATAGTGCTGATGAAAATCATCCAGCCCCACCAGCGACAGGTAGTCCGCCGCTTCGCGCCGGATCTGTTTTTTATCGGCGCCCTGCATACGCGGGCCAAAGGTGACGTTGTCCAGCACCGTCAGCCAGGGAAATAGATTGGCCTGCTGAAAAACCATCCCGCGCGACGGCCCCGGCCCGGCGACGGGCTGTCCCGCGCAGAGCACTTTCCCGCTGCCGGGCTTTTCGAAACCGGCGATCAAATTCAAAATGGTCGATTTGCCGCACCCGGAAGGCCCGAGCAGCACCACGAACTCTCCGCGGCTCACCCGCAGCGAGACGTCATCCAGTACGGTCAACGTCCCGCTCTGGGAGGGAAAGGTGAGGCTGACGCGCTCTATGGCGATATGCGTCTGTTGTTGGTCGGTCATTACTCTTTCCCCGCCCACGGCACCAGAATGCGCTGAAGTCCCACCAGCAGCAAATCCAGCAAATAGCCGATGCCGCCCAGCAGTAAAATTCCCAGCATGACAATATCCGTGCGTAAATAGGAACTGGCGTTCATCACCATCCAGCCAATACCCGAGGTCGCCGCCACCATTTCGGCGGCAATCAGCGACGTCCAGCCGATACCGATCGCCAGCCTGACGGTGGTGAATAATTCAGGCAGCGTATCGGGCAATACCACGCGGCAAAAAATCTGCCCGCGGCTTGCCCCCAGCGTCTGCGCCACCCGGATACGGTTACGGCCGATACGCTCCACGGCGGCATTGGCGCCGACCACCACGCTGAGAAAGGTGGCGATGAAAATCAGGAAGAACTTGGACTCCTCGCCGATCCCCAGCCACACCACCGCCAGCGGGATCAGCGCAATCTTCGGCAGCGGACGCAAAAACTGCACAAAAGGATTAAACACCGCGGCGACCGGGGCGGACAGCCCCATCAGCAGCCCCAGGGGAACGCCGGTGATAATCGCCACGCTGAACGCGCTCAGCGCCCGGGCGACGCTGACCAGAATATGCTGCCACAGCGGCACCTGGCGGTAGCCATCGTGCATTAGCTCCGTCGCGGTTAACCCGATATCCGACAGCGGCGGTAACAGCAGCGGATCGACCCACTGCCTGACCCCGGCGATCTGCCATAAAACCAGCACCAGCGCGACTGACGTGATGCTTATTAATGCATAGGACCACTTTCCCATGATCCGTTAATTTCCTTTCCCTGCCTGCTGTAAATAGGATGAGTTGATGGCATCGGAATAGGAGGAAGGAATATCACGCTGGCGAACTTCGCCGATACTTTCCAGGAAGCGCGCCGTTTTGGCGACCGCCAGCCCGATCCCGCTTTGGTCGGTATTGGTGCCGTCGCCCAGCCATTGTGCCGTCGCCTGCTCTTCGAGCGTAGGATATTCCAGACCTGACAAGGTATTGGTGGCCGTGGTGACCGGGGCGCCGACTTCTTTCGCCACCGTCGCCGCGGCTTTCTCCGGATCCTGGCGGAATTCATTCACTTTTTGCTGATGCACGCGGAGGAAACGGGCTACGGTTTGCGGATACTGCTGGGCAAACGCCTTTCTGACCACATAGTTGTTGTAGATCAGGTAGCCGTCTTTTTGCAGATCCTTGGTGGCGAATACGCCGTGTCCGCCGGAAGCTTCCAACTCCTGGGCAAAGGGCGCCCAGACATAGCCGGCGTCGATATCGCCGCGTTTCCACGCCGCCACCATTTCAGCCGGACGTAACGGTATCAGGTTTATTTTGCTGCGATCGAGCTTGTGAACGGCTATCGCCGCTTCCAGCGCATACTGGGCGGTCGAATTGGGCGGATACGCCACGCGTTTGCCTTCGATATCCTTCAGCGAATTAATGCCCTGTTTGCCAATCAGCCGCTCATAGGTGGCGATCACCCCGGAAACGCCGATAATCTCGATAGGCAATTTGCGCACGATACCGGCGGCGGCCGGGCTGGAGCCAAAGTTGGCGATATCGATGGCGTTGCTGGCGAAATAGTTAAGCGCATCGGCGCCAGAGGCGAATTGCACCCACTTGACCGGCGTGCCGAGCGCTTTTTCCAGCGAACCGTCCGCTTTCGCCAACACCAATACCTGTGAGCCGCCGCTGTAGGCCACCCGCACTTCTTCCGGCTTATTTTCCGCCGCCCATGCCGAGGTGGCGATAAATAACAGACCGCTCATTCCTACCGCGCCGAATAGATTTTTGCTCACGTTTAGTTCCCTATTGGATTAAAATAACAAAATAAATTAAATAAGCTTTAAATAAAAACCACCGTTTTATGCAACCTGCGTATTTAAATCGGCAAGCTGCTTCCAACTGGTATCATCAACGTAAATACCCTCTTCGAGACGCTGACGATATTTTTGTTTTTCCGGATCGCCCGGCAATAATAACTCCCCGTCGTCACGCGACTGGCGAACCCAGGCCAATAAAGCAGGAATTTCCTGGCGGTAAGTTTCCGCGCCGCCTAAGCGTTGCGGATCGATCAGAATAGACAGCATACTATTGATAATCTGCTTTTTTTCTCCCTTTGCCGTGCGTTCGGTTCGGCCGCCGGTCAAGGCCGCTCCCAGCAGCGAGCAAATAAGCGACAGCCCCGCCCCTTTATGCTGACCGAACGGCAGCAGCGCTCCCAGCGGCTGCTCCATCAGCCAGCGCGGATCGACCGTCGGGTTCCCCTGATTGTCCACAATGCACCCCGGCGGCAGCTGTTTCCCTTCATTCCAGGCGATACGCGCTTTATTACCGGCAATCACGCTGGTGGCGAAATCGAGAATCACCGGCTCGTCGCCTTCGACCGGTACCCCCACGCAGAAAGGATTGGTGCCGAAACGGGGCAGTTCCCCCTGCCACGGCAGTACCACCGTGGAATGAACATTGGCGAAATGCAGGGAAACCAGGCCGGCGCTCGCCGCCTGTTCAGCCCAGGCGCCGATGCGCCCCAGGTGGTGCGCGTCCGCCAGACTGACCACGGCGACGCCCTGATCCAGCGCACGGGTGATCCCTTCATCTATCGCCTGCCGCGCCACCACCTGCCCGAACCCCTGCCGGCCGTCAAAAGAGATCAACGGCCCGAAATCCAGCGTTTTTACAGCATTGGCGTGGGGTGACAGCCCCCCTTCCCTGATGGCAGCGATATAGCGCGGCAGCATGCTGACGCCGTGCGAATCATGCCCCTTAAGGCTCGACTCCACCAGATTATCCGCCACAATCTGCGCCACGCCGCCATCCACCGCGACATTCACTAATTGGGTGCGCAGATAATCTCGTAAATAATGATGACTAAATACCGGCATAATCAACTCTGAATACTGAATTAAATAATGTAGGCAACACTATAACGCCGGCGTTTTTATCCCTAAATGAGAAATAAAACTATCTATAGCCAATATTGTTCTAATGAAATAAGTGTCCGATATTTAATTGATATTTAATAAACAACGGGGCATTTATTCTAAGTTATGCCAAAAAGGACTTTATAAATAAACAGGATTTTCCCTTTAAAGCCGGTCGAACAGAAATATTAAAAAACGTCGTACTCTCCTTAATTGCCGCGGTTCAACATAAGACAATATCGCCCTCAGCCGGTTATGCAAAATTCATCCATGCATAACCAGAATCATTCTTTTGCCGCTTTCCGCATCGCTGCTACAACTGAGTTATTTCCTTTTCCGCGGACATATCGGAGGTCACGGACATGATCGCAATACAAGCGCCTGGAACCTATCTGAATCGTGACGGCGTCATCGGCGCCGTCGGTGAGTTTGTTAAACCGCTGGCCGAAACCCTGTTGATTATTACCAGCCCGCAGTCATGGCGGGCGACGTCAGAAAAAGTCGAGCACAGCCTGAATCAGCAGGGCTTGAAGTATCGGATTGAATTTCTGCCGGGCGACTGCACCAAGCCGGCGATCGAAGCACTGACCGTTCAGGCGCGAGAGCTTGGGGCCGAATTGATTCTGGGAATCGGCGGCGGGCGGGTATTGGATTCGGCCAAAGCCGTCGGTGAAGTCCTGGGGCAGGTACCGGTCATTACCGTCCCGACCATTGCGGCGACCTGCGCCGCCTGGTCGCCCATCAGCGTGATTTACAGCGAGACGGGAGCGCATCAGGGGCCGCTGGCGCTTAAGCGGCTGCCCGTATGGGTACTGGTCGACGGCGAAGTGATTGCGCAAAGTCCGCCGCGCTACCTTAAGGCCGGCATCGTCGACGCGCTGGCAAAGTGGTATGAATTCCAGCCCTATCTGCGCAATGGCGACGAGGGGCTGGCTCTGGCGCTGAAAGCGCAGGCCGCCAGACTGGCGGTGGATACGTTTAATAGCCACGGCGAACAGGCCGTTGCCGACAATCAGCAAAAGCAGATTACGCCGGCCTTACGCAAAGTGATTGACGCCGCGATCGCGCTGGCGGGCGTGGCTAACAGCATGAAAGACGATGTACCGCGTATCGGCGTCGCTCACGCCATTCATAACAGCATGACGCGCTTGCCGGAATTACATCACTGGCTGCACGGCGAAAAAGTGGGATTCGGTCTGGCGGTCCAGGCCTTTCTCGAACATGACGATGCCCATGACAGAGAAGAGCTGTTATTACAGCTTCGCCGCTACGGCAGTCCGCTGACGCTGGATTTGCTCGGCCTCGGCGATCGGCCTTCGCAGGTTGATGAGATTGTCAAAAACGTGAAGATCGGCTCCCATATCGCCGCGCGACTGCCCTTTTCCGTCGAGCCGGAAAGCATTGGAAAGGCGTTGTGGAGTACGCAACAGCTAACGGCATTGGCCGTGGTTAATGATAATCGCGCCGCCTGATGTGGTTGACGACCCCCTCCCGGCCTCCCCCTTGTCAGGGGGAGGAGCAAAAATTCGCTCCCCCTTTGCCAGGTGAGGCGCAAAACTCCCTCCCCTGCGAAGGGGAGGGTTGGGGTGGGGTCAATAATGGCAACGCGGTGGAATAATTACCCCTGCTCCTGCTGCACGGGTTCGCTATTTCCGCTGTGCAGTTCGCGTTCGTAGGCCCGCGCTTTTTTCTCGTCAAACTGGCGTTCCCATTTGGCGATCACCAGCACGGCCAGGGCATTGCCCACCACGTTCAGCGCGGTACGCGCCATATCCAGAATACGGTCCACGCCGGCGATAAACGCCAGACCTTCCAGCGGGATCCCCACGCTGCCGAGCGTTGCCAGCAGAACCACAAAAGAGACGCCGGGAACGCCTGCAATCCCTTTAGAGGTCAGCATCAGGGTCAGCACCAGCACAATTTCCTGCCCGATAGAGAGATCGATGCCATACAGCTGCGCGATAAAGATCGCCGCGATGCTTTGGTACAGCGTCGAACCATCCAGATTAAATGAATAGCCGGTCGGCACCACAAAACTGGTGATCGATTTCGGCGCGCCGTACGCTTCCATCTTCTCGATAATACGCGGCAGCACGGTTTCCGAACTGGCGGTGGAGTAAGAGAGGATCAGTTCGTCTTTCAGAATGCGAATCAATGTGGTGATGCGCAATTTACACAGGCGGGCAATCCCCCCCAGCACGATCAGGGCAAAAAACAGTATGGCGCCGTAAACCAGCACCACCAGCTTTGCCAACGGCAGCAGCGAGGCAAAACCGAAGTTCGCCACCGTGACCGAAATCAGGGCGAATACGCCGACCGGCGCATAGCGCATGATCATATGCGTCACTTTGAACATGGTTTCCGAGACGCCGCGAAACACGTTCAGCAGAGGATCGCGATGCTCTTTCGACAGCGATGACAGCCCCAGGCCGAACAGCACCGAGAAGAAAATAATCGGCAGCATGTCGCCATTGGCCACCGCGGCAAAAATATTCGGCGGGATCAGCGACAGAACGGTGCTTACCAGGCTATGGGAGCCGCTTTGCACCTGTTCGGTGGTTTTTTCATATTGCGAGATATCCGCGGAGGTCAGGATCGACATATCGATGCCCGTCCCCGGTTGAAACACGTTCGCCAGGGTAATACCCAAAATAATGGCTAATGTGGTGACCACCTCAAAATAGATAATGGTCTTCAGACCGATGCGGCCCAGCTTTTTGGCGTCGCCGACCCCGGCAATCCCCACGATCAAGGTGGCGATAACGATGGGTACGACGATCATCTTAATCAGGCGGATAAAGATATCGCCGGCCGGGCTGAGAATATTACCGATCAGCCATTGGGGGCTGTCCGCCTGTTCGTGCAATACGGCGCCGAGCGCGATACCAAGCACCAGCGCAATAAGAATTTGCCAGGCCAGACTGATTTTCTGTGTTTTCATAGCGATTTTCCGTTTCAAAACTCCCCGCCAGGAACGAATGGCGATAGCGCAAATTCCGGTTCAACGTGAACCGTAAAATAAGCGTGGAGACAGCGAGTATCAGGCATGTTTGGATGGGGCAGTTACCGACGTTTATTGTCGTATCGGTACACAGAATGAATCACATATTTATGCAATAAAAACCCACAACTCTTTGTATCTAAAAACAAAACACCAAACATATGTTATTGTTATGCGTGGGGATGCTACTATCCCGCCACGGCGAGATCAAGTGGATTGTTAATCGCGAAAACCATAACTATGCTAACGGAATGCATTAGCCCGGCTGCTTGAACGAGGCGGGAAACAGGTAAAACGGCGGTGGGAAAAAGCGGGCAGCCAGAAATTTTCTGGCTGATAAATCAGGTGCTCATGCGACAGGCAGCAAGGTTCGCTACGGCGCAAAACCAGCCAATCCCCCAGGCGCTGACTGAACCGGGGCGATTGGATTAAGCGCCGCTTGCCGCGGGTCAGATTTGATAGTCGATCACGGTCTCGTCGTTCTCGGCAAAGACCTTGTCTTTAATCTCGGCCAGAGACAGCTCGGTGTTACACAGCTGGATAAACTTCCAGGCATAGTTACGCTGTAACTGATTCTTTTTTAACCCCAGCCACACGGTATTGGCTTCAAACAGATGTTCGGCGTTCAGGCGCACCAGCCCTTTGTCGCGAACCGGGTCGTAGGCCTTGTCAGCCAGAATGCCAACCCCCAGCCCCAGTTCCACATAGGTTTTGATGACGTCGGAGTCCTGTGCGCTCAGCGTAATATCCGGCGCCATGCCCGCCGCCTGAAAGGCGCGGTCGACGCGGGAACGCCCGGTAATCCCCTGACGATAGGTAATCAGCGGCGCCGCGTTAAGCATATCCAGCGTCACAACCGGCTCGCGCGCCAGCGGGTGATCTTCCGGCACCACGATTGAATGGTGCCAGCGGTAATAGGGAAAAGCCGCCAGAGAAGCATCGTTAATCAGGCGTTCACTGGCAATGCCGATATCCGCTTCCCCTGAATGCAGCATCGTCACGATCTCTTCAGGCGTGCCCTGATTAAGCACCAGACGCACCTGGGGATAAAGCGCGCGGAACGCTTTTATCACCTGAGGCAAACTGTAGCGCGCCTGGGTATGGGTGGTGGCGATGACCAACTGACCGGTATCATTGTTGGTAAATACATTGGCCAACCGGCGAATATTGCTGGCGTCGTTCAGGATCCTTTCCGCCACAATCAGCAGTTCTTTGCCTGGTTCGGTCATGCCCAGCAGGCGTTTACCCCGGCGGACAAATATTTCAATCCCCAGCTCCTCTTCCAGCTCGCGGATATGACGACTCACCCCGGATTGCGAGGTAAACAGGGTATTCGCCACTTCGGTCAGGTTGTAATTGCACCGTGCTGATTCACGAATAATCTTCAGTTGCTGAAAATTCACCCTTTACTCCATCACTGTTGCGACATCAGAATGTAACATTGATACGAAGAAATAATGCCCGGGACAAATAAGGAAATCGATTTGATTATATTTTTTTATACTAAGAAAAGTTAGCCGCTGCCTTTCAGTCGAAAATAAAGGCAGAAAACAACAATAAATTCTTTATATTCAATAAATTAAAAATACCTTACCATAATCGAACACATCAGCGCCCATTGCGTGATAAATCTTTTAGATATTAGTTATAATCTTCAAGTCTAATAATTTATCCGACCTGCGCTATTGACGCCGAGTATGGAAATAGCGATACAGGTGACGGAATAAACGTTAAGCCGCGATGAAAAGCTAATTCAGGCGCGCGTTACTCAAACGGTTAAAATAAGGTTTATCATGTTGACTGGCGTTGTTTTCGCCCTTTGTGCCGGGCTGATGTGGGGATTGATTTTTGTCGGCCCCTTGCTGGTGCCTGAATACCCCGCCGCGTTGCAATCGACCGGCCGCTATCTAGCTTTCGGCCTGATCGCTTTACCGCTGGCCTGGCTCGATCGCCATCGGTTACGGCTGCTCAGCGGCAAAGACTGGCGTGAGGCGATCAAACTCTCCGCTATCGGCAATCTGCTCTATTATTTCTGCCTGGCCAGCGCCATTCAGCGTACCGGCGCCCCGGTTTCGACCATGATTATCGGCACCTTGCCGGTGGCGATCGCCGTCAGCGCCAATCTGCTCTACAGCCGGCATGACGGCAAAGTGTTATGGAGACAGCTGGCTCCCGCGCTGTTGCTTATCGCCGCCGGGCTGCTGCTGGTCAATATCGCGGAGGTGAGCGCCGCGGCGGCTTCGCTGGACCTCTGGCGCTATCTCGGCGGCATCGCGCTGGCGCTGGCGGCGGTGGCATGCTGGACCTGGTATCCGCTGCGCAACGCGCGCTGGCTGCGAGAAAACACCGGCAAAACGCCCACCACCTGGGCCACCGCGCAGGGTCTGGTCACGCTGCCCTTGGCTTTGCTGGGATACCTGCTGGTTTGCGGCCAGCTGGCGCTCGCCCGCCAGGATTTCCCCCTGCCGTTCGGCCCGCGGCCGGCGGTATTTATTACTCTGATGATCGTTATCGGCCTGTTTTGCTCATGGCTGGGCACGCTATGCTGGAACGAAGCCAGCCAGCGGTTGCCGACCGTGCTGATCGGCCCGCTGGTGGTGTTTGAAACGCTGGCGGGGCTGACCTATTCATTTATCATCCGCCACTCCTGGCCGCCGCTGCTGACGCTGGGCGGCGTATTCTGCCTGGTTGCCGGCGTGATTTATGCGGTCAGAATCAAACCCCGCCCGGTGGTGGTGCCGGTGGCGGTCGCCGATCCGGCGGGGAAATAACGCGCGAATCAGCCTGACGATACCGCCATTCGCCGCTGGCGAAATCAGCTTCCGCTAGCCAGCCGCGCAAAGAGTTCCGTCAATTGCCGCTCGTCTCTGGCGCCCTGATGCTGGGCGGTAACCTTGCCGCCGCCGTCGATGATAAACGACGTGGGGGTGCCGATAACCTGGTAACGCTCTTTGGTGATCCCCAGCTGATCGCGGATGACCGGGTAGTTCACCGTTTGCTGCGCCAACAGCGGGACGATATCCACGCCGTCCGGGTCGGTATTCACCGCCACCACCACGATTTTATCACCGTAGCGTCGGCTGAGTTTCTCCAGCGTCGCCATTTCGGCCAGGCAACCGCCGCAGCCCGCGGACCAGAAGTTCAGATAGACGTTTTTTCCCCGCCAGCGGCTCAGGTCCGCCGCTTGCCCGGCCAGATCATAAGCGGCCAGCGCCGGCGCCGGCGCCCCGACGCTGACCTGTTCCTCTTTACAGCCGCCGAGCAACGCCAATGCGGCCAGCAGACAGCAGGCCGGTAAACCGTTACGCCATAACATGATGATTCACCTCCTCGCCGAAATATTTACCGTGCTGCAAACGGATAATGCGATCGGCGAATTTGCCCAGTTCGGGGTTATGCGTCACCATCACCACGGTGCGCCCCTGATGGTGCAAATTCTTCAGCAGATCCAGCACCCGCCGTTCATTTTCCTCATCCAGATTGCCGGTCGGTTCATCGGCGAAGATAACCGGCGGCTCGTTCACCAGCGCCCGGGCGATACACACCCGCTGCTGCTCGCCGCCGGAAAGCTGATTGGGTAAATGTCCGATGCGGTGGGCCAGGCCCACCTGCTCCAGCACCCGCCGCGCCGCGGGTTCATCCACGATACTGTGGTAATGCTGCGCCAGCATGATGTTTTCCAGCGCGGTGAGAAAGGGAATCAGGTGGAATTGCTGAAACACCAGGCCGATCTTGTCGGCGCGGAATTTACGCCGCCCTTCTTCATCCAGCGCCGCGGCGTCAACGCCATCCAGCAGCACCTGGCCTTCACTGACCGTATCCAGACAGGTGAGGATATTCATCAGGGTGGTTTTACCCGATCCCGAAGCGCCCATAATGGCGACAAACTCACCGCGGGCAATGCGAATATTGATATCCTCCAGCGCGGTAACCTGTCCAAAACGCTTGTATAGCCCGCGTGTTTCAATTACCGCCTCCGGCGCCTGCTCCGCGCCCTGCACATTTATCGATGAGGACATCGCTACTCTCCTTTTAATACTTTGGCCGGTTCGACATGAATCGCCCGTCGGGTGGGAACTATGGCCGCGACGGCGGCCACCAGCAGCGAGAGCAGCAGCGTCAGCGGAAAGACCGGCGCCCGCAGCGAGATCGTCGCGTTGAATACCGCCATCCCCAGAATCTGCGCCAGCAGATAACCCAGCAGCGAACCGCACACCGCCGCCGCCAGGGCGATGATGCCGGTCTCCGCCAGCATCTGGCGGATAATATCCCGCCCGCTGGCGCCCAGCGCCTTTTGCAGGGCGAACTCGCGCGCCCGCTCGCCGACAATCGCCATCAGGGTGGTGTTGACGCACAGCGAGGAGAGCACCAGTATCACCGCCGACACCAGTCCCATCAGCCCTTTGATTTTATTCAGCACCTGCCCTTCGGAGGCGGAGACCTTAAGGATCGGCCGGATTTCCAACTGCGGATACTGCTGTTGCAGCCGCGCGGCGAACTGATCCACCTGCCCCAGATCGTTGCTGACGCTGAGTAACGCATTGCTGATCGCGCCCGGTTTATCCAGCCATTTCTGCGCCAGATCCAGACTGACGATCAGCATGTTGTCCGTGGCGTCGCCGGATTCCACAATGCCTTTAATCTGCAAACGCTGCCTATCGCCGTCGCCGATCAGCGTAATACCGTCGCCTACTTTCACGTTCAGCCGCTCCGCCAGCTTGACGCCGATCATCGCGTTGCGATCGTCGAAGCTGACGCCGATCCAGTTTCCCTTCACCTGCCAGTAAGGGGCGAGCGGACGCAATGATTCAAACCACACCCCCATCAGCACCACTTTTTCCAGCTCGGTGCGCGCCATGCCATACAGATACGGGCTGGCGGCGTTGATTAGCCCGGCCGGCGCGCCGTCGACGATCTGCTGAAACGTTGGCTGGGGCAGCGTATTGCCGCGCGCGGGGCCGATATAAAAGTTCGCCCCGAAGGTGCGCAGTTCCTGACTCATTTTGGCGTTGATATCGAAATACACCGCCGACATGGCGGTGACGATCGCCGCCCCCACCGTCAGGGCGGCGAACACCACGCCGACCCGCTGCATCCGCAGCCGCAACGCGCGGATCACCAGCCGCCAGAACATCCCATTCATCCAGGCATTAGCGGCCATACAGCACCTCCACCGGGTAGAGTCCGGCGATGCGCCGGGCCGGGAACCAGGTGCCAATCAGCGCGATCAGTATCGAAATCACCAGCACGCAGGGGATAACGATCCAGGCAAAGCTGAGCGGCACGCCGAACAGCATCAGGCCGATGGCTTTCGCCAGTCCCCAGCCCGCCAGGCAGCCGGCGATTCCTCCCAGCAAACCGCTGAGCGCCGCTTCCAGATAGAACAGCAGCATAATCTGCCATTGCCGCGCCCCCAGCGCTTTCATCAGCCCGATCTCTTTCGCCCGCTCCATAATGGTGCTGGTCATCAATGAGGCGATGCCCATGGCCGCGGCGACCAGCGCCGCAAAGGTGACCACCGCCAGCAACAGCTGGATTTTATCGATCACCACGCCTTCCGACGCCGCCACCTGCCAGATAGGCCGCACCACCGAACCGGAAATCGCCTCCTCCAACTGGTGGGCGATGGAAGAGACATAGGCGGTGCAGTACCAGAGGTCATACTCTTCGGCATTCAGCGCCTCCAGATTTTCACGCGCCCGGCGCGACAGATCGTTCTCCGGCACCGTCAGCGCGGAAACGCGGATCGCCTGTATTTTCCCCTCCAGCCCCAGCAGGCGCTGCACCGCCGCCAGCGGCATCACCAGCCGGTTTTCCTCATCCCCGCCGCTGCTCAGAATGCCGCTGATCCGCACCCGGGTTTCCCCCTGCGGGCCATGCAGCCGTAGCTGGCTGCCCACCTGCCAGCCGTTCTGCTGCGCCAGCTGTTTGCCCGCCAGCGCCTCGGCGGCGCCTCCCTCAGTCACCGGCTCCTGCGGCCACCGGCCGGCAACCTGCCAGTAGGGGCTGACGGTTATCTGCCCGGTGCGATAATCCTCTTCGTCCGGCACCGCCACCGGCTGGGAGAAAAAGGTGCCCAATACCGCCACCGGCTGCCCGTCGATCTCCACGTCGCCGCTCAGCAACGGCGCGAATCCGACGATATTGTTGCGCCAGAAAATATCCTTGATGTTGGGCAGTTCCGACTCATCGAGAAAATCCTGCCCTTCCAGCGGATTGCCGTGCTCGCCGAACAGCGCCGGCAGCGCCGCCTGTCCCGCCGGTTCAATCAGGATATTGGCGCCATAGGATTTCAGTTCGCGCGCCATTTTGTCGCCGATATCGATAGATACCGCCAGCAGGGCCGAAATCAGCCCCGCCGCCAAAAAGACCGTTAAGACCGCCAGCGATTTACGCCGGATATTTCTGCGCCAGGATTGGCGTAACATGCGCCATAACATGGTTATTCCCCTTCCGCTTGATCGTCAGCCGCCGCCTTTGCAGTCACATATTTTCCGGGACTTTCACGGAAACGGTTGTAGTTCGCCTCAGATGAGAAGAAATAGGTTTTACCGCCGTAGCGATACTTATGTTCGGCCTGCACGTTGGTGAGTTTCGAACCGTCAACCGGATCGACGACCTCCAGCGATATCACCGTGGTGAAATAGTTGGTGCCCGCCGCCAGCGACGACTGGCTAATCACCAGCTCATTGTCGTCATTGCTCCAGCCTTCGATGGGCACGGGGTTACACCCGCCCGCCTTGCCGATGGAGGGAATAAAGATGCGTACGTCGCAGGCGACGCAGATCACCTGATTACCTTCCATCACATAGCCCTGATCGCCGCACAGCAGGCAGGCATCGAACACCACTCCCAGCCGCAGCCGGTCCGGGTAGCGGTTAATGACGAAAAAGCGCACCGCCTTGCCGTCATCGGCAACCCACACAAACCGATGCAGTTTGCCGTCGCGAATTTGTTCGATGGGAATGTGCACCTTGCCGTCGGCTGCCGGCGTCACCGGCAGCGCCTCGGACAAACGGGGAGGCTGGGACGCCACCTTGTCCCAGTAAAGCTGCGCCGCCACGATCGCCAGCAGCGCAATCAGGGCGGCCAGCACCGTGCGCCGCACATTGCGGTAGTCGGCGGTGGCGCGGCGCCTGGCGATGGCCTCGGTGGCGGCCTGCATGCGCCGGCGCGTCTGGAATAAGGGCAGCAGATAGCCGGCCGCCGCCACCGCCAGCAATAGCGCGCCGAGATAATTCAACAGCCAGGCGCTATTGGTGACCTGCGCCACATAGCTCAGGCGCGGCTTGTCCAGCCCCAGCACCTGTAGCTTCATCAATAACAGCAGCAGATTGCCGCTGATCGGCAACAGCAATAGCGCCACCAGCGCCACCAGCAGCGGCCAGCGCAATACGCGGATACGCCGCGCCATCATGCCGCACAGCGCGGCGCTGAATACCAGCCAGCCGAAGGCCGCGGCCACCGCGCTGAAATTCAGCAGCAGATCGGTATTCACCACGTGCGTGCTGGTCAAGGCGCTCAGGTTGGGATCGCCGCCCCAATGAATCGCCGCGCCGGCAACCAGGACGGCCTGCCAGAAATAGCCGAGGCGGGAATGAGAGAAAAACTGACCGGCGAGAAACAGCAGCAGGACGATCGCCTGAATGCCGGTGATCCAGAGTTGCAGCTGCTGGCCGTTGGGCAGGCGAATGCCGATTACCGTGCCGACAATCAGCGCCAGCAGGGTGATCCACGCCAACGGCCGGATTTCAGGCGGGGAACGGTGGCTCCAGTTCAGCCCCAACAGCAACGCTATCGGCAGGAATGACTGTAGCGTAGTAACGAAGAAGTAACTCATATTCCCTTCATCTTTCAAGTTGCAGGTGCGTTGGCTTCCGCACCTTGAAATCTATTGGGTAATAAAGCGCACGCCCCTGACGGCTATCGGCAGAGGCGTGAGCGTTACCGCGATAAGGAAACGCTTATCGCGGACGGGACCATCACTTGATGCCGACGTATTTGAAATCGAAGCTGACGTCAAACGGTTTCCACCAGCGGCCGACGCCGGTTTCATCGTCGGTATGGCGGTGCATGCCGGCTTTGGATGGCGGGTCGATGTGGTAAATCACCTTGTAGTTGCCCACGCCCATCATTTTGATGTTCGCGCCATAGTGCGGGCCGTCGCTGGCGACCATCGGCATAAAGGTGCCTTCCTGCTTGGCGCCGGTATCGGTGTTGGTCAGGGTATAGGCGATGGTCAGGAACGGCATCCACTCGCCGGCGCCGAATCCGTTTTTATTCCCTTCCACCGCATGGATGTCGGCTTCCAGGTGGATATCCGCTTTTGCCGCCGGCAGCCCCATGCCGCGGGGTTCCATATCAATCGGCTGCAGATAAACCGCGGCGATCTCCAGTTCGTTTATGGTCACCGGTTCGCCGGCCGGATACTCTTCAAACGCCAGCGCCGCCGGCATGGTGAAAACAGCGGCGATTATCGCCCCGGCAATCAGACTTTTTTGCTTATTCATCAACCCATCCTCGTGTCATCAATGTACCCGTCATCATGCAAGCCGGCGGTTTCCCGCGCCTTGCAGTCATCGGGGCGTAACGGTCGTTTCTGGTTATTTTTGCTGGTCACTGCTTCCAGTATCAGATTGTCGAGGCCCTGCGACGCCGCATGATCCACAGCGCCGCCAATGCCGCGACTAACAGCACCCCTTGCGGGATTAACGTTTCCACATAGGGGTAAATACCCAACCCGCTGATTTCCGGTACGCCGGTCAGCAGCGTCGGTTCAAACAATTTGCCTTCAATCAGTTCCAGTACCCCTTTACCGGCAAAAACGAACGCCATCAGATACATGAAACAACCGGTAAACATAAAGAAAGGCTTAAGCGGGAGTTTAACCACGGTAAAGCGCATGATCAGATAGGCAATCACCAGGATCACGCAGCCGATGGCAAAGCCCGCCAGAATGGAGAGGTATCCGGCCATATTGCTGGCATCGCCCACCAGCGCGTAGTAAAACAGGACGGTTTCCGCCCCTTCCCGGTAGACCGCCAGAAAACTGGTCAGCCATAATCCCACCAGCGACCCGCTGCTCAGGGAGTGCGACAATTTACCGTCCAGATAGGCTTTCCAGTGCCGGGCTTCCACCTTCGACAGCAGCCAGTAGCTCATAAAGAACAGCATCACCACGGCGATAAGCATGGTGACGCCTTCCAGCAGTTCGCGGCTGGCGCCGGAGTTGGTAAACAGCAATTGGAAAATAACGGCGGTGATCACGCTGCACAGCAGCGCGATATAAACAGACTGCCGGATAAGCGGCAGCTTATCCTGATGATTGTTTTTCACCAGATAGGCGACGATGGCCGCCACGATCAGCAGCGCTTCCATACCTTCACGCACAATGATCAGCAGGCTGTATATCAGCAGGCTCCAGTGGGTATCCCCCCCTTCGCCCAGCATGGCGACGGCGTTCGCCAGATCCTGCCGCAGCGCTTCGGCCTGAAGGTGCAGTTGCTCCACCGGCTGGCCGGCATTCATCAGGCTGACCATACGGGTGAAATAGCCTTCCAGCGTCGATTTGAACGCCGCATTGCGCGAACCGACCTTGTTTTCCATGCCGGTGGCTTCGAACAGATCGAAGTAGGCGTCCTGCACGGCGATCATCGCCGGTTTCACCTCGCCCTGGCGGTACTTTTCGATGGCCGCCAGGATGGCCTGATTAATGTCGTCGGATATTTTGGCCCAGTTGGCGTCCGGCACGTCGGCGGCGCCGGGCGCGCCGTCATCGTCCGCGGTTGCGCTAACCGGCTGGCTGTCGCGCGTGGTGGGCAACCCCGGCAGCAAATCTTCAATATCCTGCAGCAGCGTCGTCACGCGATAGGCCACTTCAGTCAGTTGATCCGGCTGATTCGCCAGAGTAATCAGGGAAGAGAATTGCTGATTAATGGCGGCGGCCTGCTGCGCGGAGCGATTCTGCCGCACCGACATCTCCATTTCGGAGTTTTTAAACCCCTGATAGTGCGCCTGCTGCACGCTCTGGCTGGCCCTGGCGTAGTCGCCGTCCTGATATTCGCTTATCGCCTGCGCCAGTTGATCGTCGATGATTTTAAAACTCTGCTGCCAGTACAGCGCGATATCGCTGTTGTCATACGCGCCGTGCTGTTGCTGCGCCACCAGCCGATGGCCGTCGGCCAATACCGGCAGCACCGCGTTCAGTTCCCCTTTCAGCCAGGACACTTTGGCCTGCACGTCGGCCAGCGGTTTTCCCTCGCCGATCATGCGCCGGATTTCACCGAACGCTGCTTCCAACTGATAGCTTTTTTGCGCGGAAATATTGATACGGATGGGGCCTTCGAGATTTTCGAACACTTCGAAATAGGCCATCTGAACTTCGGTGCGGGCCTCATCAGGCTGTTGCTGCTGATACAGTTGAGCCGTTTTATCCAGTCTGGATTCGATATCCTGGATAAAGGAAGCGTAGTCGGTTGCGGCTAGCGCCAGAGAACTGCCGAATAGCCAGCACAACGAAAAGAAAAGTTTTAGCCAGGTAGACATAATCAGGGAGTGAAGCGCTAATGAGATTTATTCTTATTATCACCCTGAGAAATGAATAAGTCTTGATTTACGTCACGAAAAGAAATCTATTGACGCAGAAAAATTGTAACATCTTGTTCTACCTCCTCCATTTGCCGTAAAGCGTCGAGCGTCGCATACGCCTCCTCTTCATCCAGACGGCTCATGGCAAACCCGACGTGGACCAGCACCCAGCTGCCGATCAGCCGCCCGGCGTCCACGCCGTCCGCCACCAGCGCAATGTTCACCTCGCGCCGGACGCCGCACACGTCGACCCATGCCAGCTGTCGTTCGGCCGAGGCCAGTTCAATAATTTTTCCAGGAATGCCCAGACACATAGTGATTCTCCATTGAGGATGCGGCGCAGCAAAGCACCCGTCGGTATATTTCTTGCTTAAGCAATTTTCATGCCATCTATTAAAAATTAAGATTAACATGCTGTTTGACGGCGTATTAAATATCGGTTTCTTTACGATATGCTTAATCAAGATTACATAAGGCGGCGCTTTTTTCGCCCAAAACCAGGCCGGCTTCACCCGGTCGTCAAAAGTGTCGAATCTTCCCCGTCGATCGCCGTCGTCACTAATGTCGAGTCTGGCTATATCATGCGAGCCTTTGCCGACGCTTTCTTGTTCAATCCCTTATTCTACGCGACCTGACGGCCGATTCGCCCGACGTGGCACAAAATATGCTTTAACGCGGCAAACCTTAAACACAACCCCCGGAGGGTATGGCTATGAACCGCTTCGTCATTGCGGAGCCTAAGCGCTGTATCGGCTGCAACACCTGCATGGCCGCCTGTACGCAGGTACACCGTCGCCAGGGATTGCAGGCGCATCCGCGGCTGACGGTTGAGCGCGACCTCGCCGGCACCGCGCCGGTACTATGCCGTCATTGCGAAGACGCGCCCTGCGCCAGAGTCTGTCCGGTTAATGCCATTACGCATCAGAACCAGGCGGTGGTATTGGACGAAAACACCTGTATCGGCTGCAAACTGTGCGCCATCGCCTGTCCTTTCGGCGCGATAACGCCGTCCGGCAGCAAGCCGCTCGCCATTCCGCAAACCTTTAGCCAGTCGATTCCGCTATCCATGCTGTCCGACGTGCCGGCCAGCGCGTCCTCCGTCAATCCCCTGCTGGCCTGGAATGCCGGCATACGCAGCGTCGCGGTGAAATGCGATCTGTGCGCCTTTCAGCCGCAGGGACCGGAATGCGTGCGCGTTTGCCCGACCAATGCCTTGCTGGTCATTGACGATCGCCAAATCGAACAGGCCAGCGCCGCAAAACGCCGGCAGGCAATGGAGTGGCCCGCCGGCAACATCCCTTTCCCGCCCGCCGAGACCGATCGGGAGAATAAACTATGATAAGTTCACTGCACTGGTTGGCGTGGGCGCTGGCGTTTTATCTGACCGGGGCGCTGCTGTCGCTGTGTCTGGCGCGCCGCGAATCGCTGGCGATCGGGCTGAATGCGCTGCTCACGGCGCTCGGCGCGCTGTGCGCCATCGCCGCGGCGCTGCCGCTGTTGCGCGCCGGAACGGCGTTAACCGCCGGCATTGCAGCGCCGGTCGCCGCATTCGCGCCGCTCACCCTGCGTCTGGACCCGCTGGCCGCCTTTATGATGCTGCTTATCTCGCTGCTGATGGTGGTTATCGCGCTCTATTCGCTGGCCTATCTGCGGGAACACCGCGGACGCGCCGGGTCCATCGGGTTCCTGGTCAACCTGCTGGCCGCCGCCATGACGGCGCTGGTGTGCGTGGATAACGCCGCTTACTTTATTATTCTGTTCGAAGTGATGACGCTGTGCGCCGGCGCGCTGATGACGTCCGCCCAGGCCGCCGGCGCGGGCAGGCGCTATTTTTTCATCGCCCATTGCGGCACCGTGCTGATTATCCTGGCGTTCCTGCTGTTGTACCGCGCCAGCCACAGTCTTGATTTTGCCGACTGGCGGCAAATTTCCCTGCCCGCTTCGCAGGCGTCCGCGGTATTTGTGCTGGCCTTTGTGGGATTTGGCGCGACGGCCGGCGTGGTGCCGCTGCACGGTTGGCAGCCCCAGGGGCTGCCCGCCGCGCCGTCCCACGCGTCGGCGCTGATCGCCGCCGTAATGGTGAAAATCGGTCTTTTCGGCATTATCAAGGTAGGCATCGACCTGCTCGGCGCGACCACTATCTGGTGGGGAGGCTTGGTGATGCTCTGCGGCGCCGCGTCGGCGATATTCGGCGGTCTCTATGGGCTGGCGGAACACGATATCAAGCGCGTATTGGCTTACCACACGGTGGAAAACGTCGGCATCATGCTGATGGGAATCGGCGCGGGCATCGTGGGGATAGCCGGCCACCACCCGCTGTTGGCGGCGCTTGGCCTGCTGGGCGGGCTGTATCATATGCTTAATCACACGGTGTTCAAGGGGCTGCTGTTTCTCGGCGCGGGCTCGGTTATCTATCGCCTGCATAGCAAAGATATGGAGAGAATGGGCGGGCTGGCGCGGCTGATGCCTTATACCGCCGTGACCTTTCTTATCGGCTGTATGGCGATTTCCGCCCTGCCGCCGCTGAACGGCTTCGTCAGCGAGTGGTTTACCTATCAGTCGCTGTTTATTCTCAGCCAGGACGGCAGTCTGCCGCTGCGTCTGCTGGGGCCGTTCATCATCGTGGTGCTGGCGATAGTAGGGGCGCTGGCGGCGATGTGCTGCGTCAAACTCTACGCCATTACCTTTTCCGCGGCGCCCCGCAGCGCGGCCGCCGCCGAGGCCCGCGAAGTTCCCTGGCCGATGCGGGCCGCCACGCTGCTGCTGGCGCTGGGCTGTCTCCTGCTGGGCGTCGGCGCCGGCGCAGTGGCGCCGGCGATCCTGCGCGTAGCCGCCGGCCTGAGCGGCGCCGACGCGCTCGCCGTCGCCCAGGGAAGCCTGCTGTTCCCCGGCTCCCCCGACCGGACGTCGCTGTCCATGCCGTTGATCTTTATCCTGCTGCTGGCCCTGCCGCTGCTGCCGCTGCTGATTTATATCGGCGCCAAAGGCGCGCGCCTGAGCTTCCGCCGGCGCGGCGCCCCCTGGGCCTGCGGCTACGCCTATGAGAACGATATGGCGGTTTCCGCCGCCGGCTTTACCCAACCCCTGCGCCTGATGTTCGCCCCGTTCTACCGCCTGCGCACTCTGCGGTGGGGCCGGTCGAAGGCGACGGCGTCAGGCGGAAAAAAACCTTCCACCGCTGCGGGAGAACATGATGATCGCTGAAACGGCAACCGTGCCGACAATGATGGCTTTCGGCTTTGTGCAGGCGATATTGATGCTGGCGATTGCTCCGCTGATGTCCGGCATGTCGCGGGTGATACGCGCCAAAATGCACTCACGCCAGGGCCCCGGCCTGCTCCAGGACTACCGCGACCTGTTCAAGCTGCTGAAACGTCAGGATGTGGCGCCGCTGCACGCGAGCGGCGTTTTCCGCCTGATGCCCTATGTGCTGATCGGCACCCTGCTGCTGATCGCCATGACGCTGCCGGCCGTCACCTGGACGTCGCCCTTTGGCGCCGGCGGCGATGTCATCGCCCTGCTCTATCTGTTCGCCCTGCTGCGTTTTTTCTTTTGCCTGTCCGGGCTGGATACCGGCAGCACCTTCGCCGGCATCGGCGCCAGCCGCGAGATGACGCTCGGGGTGCTGGTGGAGCCCATTCTGATCCTGGCGCTGCTGGTGGTGGCGCTGATTGCCGGCTCCACCAATATCGGCGCCATCGCCGGCACGCTGGCCGTCTCCTGGGTATCGCCCGCGGCCACCTTTATCGCTCTGCTGGCCTGCGCTTTCGCCGCCTTTGTGGAGATGGGCAAAGTGCCGTTTGACGTGGCGGAAGCCGAACAGGAACTGCAGGAAGGGCCGCTGACGGAATACGCCGGCGCCGGGCTGGCGCTGGTGAAATGGGGCGTCAGCCTGAAGCAGGTGGTGGTCGCCTCGCTGTTTTTGTCCGTCTTCATCCCGTTCGGCAAGGCGCAAACCTTTACGCTGCCGGCGCTGGCGACGGGGGCGTTCTCCTTCGTCATCAAGCTGGCGGCGCTGTTTTTCATCGCCTCGCTGATTGAGAACAGTCTCGCCCGCGGACGTTTTCTGCTGATCGGGCGCGTGACCCGGCTGGGCTTTGCCGCCGCGGTGCTGGCATGGCTGTTTTATCTTTTCGGTCTATAAGGAATCGCCCCTCGCCATGAAAAAGAGTTTCCTTGCGACCACCCGCCCGCAGCGCAACGCCCCGGCAACGGCCGGAGCGCTCCCGCTCCCCTCTTTCCGTCAGGAGACGTGCCCTAATGAATGAAACCCCTGTCGCCGGCCCCAACGCGTTGTTCGGCAAACGCGGCCTCAGCTATGCCGCCCAGGTCCGCCTGCGGTTCCCGGCCGCCGTTCTGGAAGAGGCGTGGCAAACGCCGGAGCAGCTGACGCTGACCGTCAAGCTGGACGCCCTGCCCGAGGTGGTGGAATTCCTTTACTACCAACAGGGCGGCTGGCTGTCGGTGCTGTTTGGCAACGATGAACGTTCACTGAATGGCAGTTTCGCCCTGTACTACGTGCTGTCGATGGAAGCGGGCGAGAAGTGCTGGGTCACGGTGAAAACGCTGGTCGACCCGGTTAATCCGGAGTTCCCTTCCGTCACGCCCCGCGTGCCCGCCGCCGTCTGGGGGGAGCGCGAAGTGCGCGACATGTACGGCCTGATCCCGGTCGGGCTGCCCGACGAGCGCCGTCTGGTGCTGCCGGACGACTGGCCGGACGATCTCTATCCGCTGCGCAAGGACGCCATGGATTACCGCCAGCGCCCCGCCCCCACCCGAGACGAGGAGTCCTACTCGTTCGTCAATGACGCCGACGGCGAAACCCGCATCGTGCCCATCGGGCCGCTGCATATTACCTCGGACGAACCGGGCCATTTCCGCCTGTTCGTCGACGGCGAACGCATCGTCGATGCGGATTACCGTCTGTTCTACGTGCACCGCGGCATGGAAAAGCTGGCGGAAACGCGCATGGGCTATAACGAAGTCACTTTTCTGTCGGACCGGGTATGCGGCATCTGCGGCTTTACCCACAGCGTGGCCTATACCAGCTCGGTGGAAAACGCGCTGGGCGTGGTGGTGCCGCCGCGCGCGCACGCCATTCGCAGCGTATTGCTGGAGGTGGAGCGGCTGCACAGCCATCTGCTGAATATCGGGCTGGCCAGCCACTTCGTCGGCTTTGATACCGGGTTTATGCAGTTCTTCCGCATCCGTGAAAAGTCGATGACCATCGCCGAAATGCTGACCGGGGCGCGTAAAACCTACGGGTTGAATCTGATTGGCGGCATCCGCCGCGATATTCTGAAAGACGACCGGCTGAAAACCATCCGGCTGATTCGGGAGATGCGCAGCGAAATCACCCAGCTTAGCGATATGCTGCTCAACACCCCCAATATGATGCAGCGCACCCAGGGCGTGGGGATCCTGGATAAAAAGATCGCCCGCGATTACAGCCCGGTCGGCCCGATGATCCGCGCCAGCGGCTTCCAGCGGGATGCGCGCACCGACCACCCGTTCGCCGGCTATCTCGATCTGCCGATGGAGCTGCAGCACCTGGACGCCGGGGATGTCTATTCGCGCATATTGGTGCGGGTGCGTGAAGTGTTCACCTCGCTGGCGATGATCGAATACGGTCTGGACAATCTGCCGGGCGGGCTGCTGCTCAATGAGCATATCCATTATCAGCCGGGCAAGTTCGCTCTTGGCTTCGCCGAGGCGCCGCGCGGCGACGACATCCACTGGAGCATGACCGGCGACAACCAGAAGCTGTTCCGCTGGCGCTGCCGGGCCGCCACCTACGCCAACTGGCCGGTGCTGCGCTATATGCTGCGCGGCAATACGGTTTCCGACGCGCCGCTGATTATCGGCAGCCTGGATCCCTGCTACTCCTGCACCGACCGGGTAACGCTGATCGACGTGCGCAAACGGAAAATCACCACCGTGCCTTATAAAGAAATGGAGCGTTACGGCCTGGAACGCACCCATTCGCCGCTCAAGTAGGGGATGAACCATGTTGAAACTGTTTAAAACCATCCTGAAAACCGGCAACAGTACGCTGAAGTACCCGTTTGAACCGCTGGACGTCCCGGCGGGATTTCGCGGCAAACCGCAGTATGACGCCGCCCAGTGTATCGCCTGCGCCGCCTGTACCACCGTCTGCCCGGCCAACGCGCTGACCATGGAGACGGACGTCGCCGGCGGTACGCGCACCTGGCAGCTGTTTCTCGGGCGCTGCATTTTTTGCGGCCGCTGCGAGGAGGTGTGCCCGACGCGCGCCATCGTGCTGTCGCAGGAGTTTGAAATGGCGGTGAGCAATAAAGCGGACCTTTATCAGCGCGCCACCTTTAGCCTGCTGAACTGCCGCGTATGCCATCGCCCCTTCGCCCCGCAAAAAGAGGTGGAGTACGTTATGGCCCTGCTGGCGCAGTCGGGGCAGTCCGCCGCGGAGGTCGAA
The DNA here is from genome assembly GCF_023347575.1 of Brenneria tiliae. Taxonomy (NCBI): domain Bacteria; kingdom Pseudomonadati; phylum Pseudomonadota; class Gammaproteobacteria; order Enterobacterales; family Pectobacteriaceae; genus Brenneria; species Brenneria tiliae. The sequence continues at coordinate 117,291 of NZ_JAKPCB010000094.1, forward strand.
TCGCAGCGCCCCCGTTTTGAAACCTGTCCGCAATGTAAACGCCGCCAGAACCTGGACGACAAAAATAACCTGATGCTGAGCCAGCATATTTCCCCCCCGGCCGAATTATCACCGGCTACCGTTATTGGGAGCAAATCATGAGCACCCTGCCCGCCGGCGTCGATCACTACCGGACCACGCCGATAGCGTTGGATAAACCGGCGCAAAAACTCAAGAAAACGCTGTTAAAAGACATTCAGCGCTCCGCCTACGTCTACCGCATCGACTGCGGCGGCTGTAACGGCTGCGAGATAGAGATTTTCGCCGCCGTCGCGCCGCTGTTTGACGCCGAGCGTTTCGGCATCAAGGTGGTGGCCTCGCCGCGCCATGCGGATATTTTGTTATTTACCGGCGCCGTCACCCGGGCCACGCGAATACCGGCCCTACGCGCCTACGAAGCGGCGCCCGACCCGAAAATCTGCATCTCCTACGGCGCCTGCGGCTGCGGCGGCGGCATCTTCCACGATCTGTACTGCGTGTGGGGCGGCAGCGACGCCATCGTGCCGATAGACGTATACATTCCCGGCTGCCCGCCCACCCCGGCCGCCACCATTTACGGTTTCGCCGTCGCGCTCGGCCTGCTGGAGCAGAAACTGCACGGCGGCGAACATCGGCAGACGGCGGATGAAAAAGCCGCCCTGATCCACCCGGACGTACCGCTGGATCTGCGCGTGCTGCTGGAGCGGGAGGCCCGGCGCATGGCGGGCTACCGGCAGGGGCGGGAAATCAGCGACGCTTTTCTGGCGCGTCTGGAAAACCAGCCGCTGGACGGGCTGGAACAGCGGATCGCCGCGTGGCTGCAGCGGCAAAACGATCCGCGTCTGACGGAGATCGTCGGGCAGCTCCAGCAGATCTATCTGGCGCTGTTGAACGGGGAGCGCTATCGATGAGCAAACAGGTGATTTTCTACGCCCTGAACCAGAAATTTCTCGACAGCAAAGATAAAGTGCCGGAGCAGGCGCAGCAGGTGATGTACTACTCCCTGGCTATCGGCCACCACGTTGGCGTCATCGACTGCCTGAAGCCGGTGCTGAACTGTCCGCAGGCGGACTATCAGCGCTGGATCGGGCAGTTGGCCGCGGGGGAAGCGCAGCGCAAAATGGCCGGCCTGCTGAAATTCGGCGAGATCGTCATCGATAGCAGCCACACGCAGCTGCTGGGCTACGTCTTCGGGGCGCTGTGCGCCGAACGGGATGATTATTCCGCCTGGACCGCAACCCTGCTGGACTATCTGCGCGCCATCGAACGGGAAACGGCGCTCTATTTATTGGTGAAACGCGTTGATGACTGAAACCAAGCGCGCTGATGACAACAGCGTTGATAACCAAAATATGGTGCTGACCGTCGGCAACACCATGATGGGCGATGACGGCGCCGGGCCGCTGCTGGCCGAGCGCATGACGCAAAACCCGGTGGCCGGCTGGTCGGTGATTGACGGCGGCGCCATTCCGGAGAATGCCGCCCATACGCTGCGCGCGCTGCGTCCGCGCCGCCTGCTGGTGGTGGACGCCAGCGATATGGGGCTGGCGCCCGGTGAAATACGGATTGTCGATCCGGCGCGCATCGCCGAAGATCTGCTGATGAACACCCATAATCTGCCGCTGAATTTCCTTATCGACCAGTTGAAAGACGATATTCCCGAGGTGATTATTATCGGCATTCAGCCCGCGCTGGTGGCGTTCTATTTTCCGCTCAGCGCGGAGGTTGAACGGGCGGTGGAACAGATTTATCAGCGGCTGGCGAACTGGCGGGGAAACGGCGGATTTCAGAAATTGTGAAGATTTCCCTTAATGCGCACTAACCATGCGCATTAAGGCCTGCATTAAAAATCAATAAAATGATAAACAAAAGCCGCGGCGCCGAGCGGTCAAATCAGAATTTTTCCCAGTCGCGATCGCCGTGGCCGCCGGCGCTCAGCAGCGGCGTATTTTCCTTTACCATCACCGGACGTTGCAGCGGCGTGTGCAACGCGCCTTGTGGCACCACGTCCGACAGGCCGTCGCCGCTCTCCAGTTGAAAAACATCCACCGCCGCTGACAATTCGCTGGTCTGCTGGTCCAGCTTGGAGGCGGCCTCCGCAGATTGCAGCACCAACGCGGCATTCTGCTGCGTGACGCCGTCTATTTCATGAATTGCCTGGCTGATCTGACTGATGCCGTGGGTCTGTTCGTCGGTTGCGGCGGCAATTTCACTAATCAGATCGTTGACATGATCGATAGCGGCGATAATCGCCCCCATCGCCTCGCCGGACTGCCTGACCTGCCCCGCGCCGGCGGAAACCCGCGATACCGACTCGTCGATCAGCGCTTCAATTTCTTTCGCCGCCTGCGCGCTGCGCTGCGCCAGGGTACGAACTTCTCCGGCCACCACCGCGAATCCCCGCCCCTGGTCACCGGCCCGGGCGGCTTCGACCGCAGCGTTAAGCGCCAAGATATTTGTCTGGAAGGCAATAGCGTTAATCACCGTGGTGATGTCGGAAATCTTGCGTGAACTGGCGCTGATATCATCCATGGTCGCCATCACGTTGGTGCTGATTTCACCGCCCTTTTTCGCCGTGTCCGTGGCTTCCTGTGCCAGCACCCGCGCCTGATGGACATTCTCCGCGGTTTGTTTCACCGTTGAGCTAATCTGCTCCATGCTGGCCGCCGTTTGCTGCAACGCGGCGGCCTGCTGCTCGGTGCGGCTGGCGAGATCGTCGTTGCCCTTGCGGATCCGTGTGGTGCCGTCATCAATCGCCGTGGCGCTGCGCCGGATGACCGTCACCGTATCGCGCAGGCTTTTCTGCAACCGTTTGATATCGGGAATCAGGCGCCCCGCACAGTTACGGCCGAATTCCGCCAGATCGCATCCCAGGCCGCCCGCCGTCAGCTGCGCCAGATGCGACTTCAGTACGCCGATGGGAATAACCAGATAATTTCGCAGATAATATTCGGTAAACAGCAGTACCGCGATACCAAGAATCATGGCGGCGATCAGTACGTTTCGATTATGAATATTGTGCTCATTCACCAGCGGAATAAACTCCGCGGAGTAAATTTGGTCGGTGTATTTTTTAATATCACCGCCGAATGCCAAACTTATCGGCGGATAAACGTCGCGGAATACCTGGCGAAACGCCTCGACATTATTCTGTTGCAGCGCGCCATTCATCGGATCAATCGCCGCGGCTATTAAGCGCGACCAGTTATTGGTAATACTTTCCAGGGTGGCGTTATCCACCCCGACGTGTTCCGCGGCCTTAAATTTCGCCAACGACGCTTTGCTATTTGTTATCGCTGATTGCGCCATATCCAGCGTTTTTCGCGCATTTTCTGCGTCATTATTCTGCAAATAGTCCATCGTCCGTTCCAGGCGGGTAACCGCACGGAAATATTGATCGCTGCCATACACCAGATAGGAGTAGGTTTTCCGCTGCGTTTCATTTTTATTAAGTAAATCAGTCACCTGATAAAGAGAATAAAGACTGTAGCCTGATGAGGCGCCCCAGATCAGCAGCAGGAACGCCACAATAATTAGCACCATAATCCTTATGCTGATATTCTTTAGAAAGCTCATAATAAACCTCATAAAGTTACCAAAATAGTTCTCATACCAGGCTCGAGTTTGGAAACTATTTTGTATTTTGATCACTACTGTGCCGTCCCGGCGACGCGCATCGACAAGCCCCCTCAGGCGTATCGGAACGCCCGATTCAGAAGTCGTGCAACAAAAGAGCCGAGATACCCAGAGGTTGGTTAATAAAAGTCAGCGTACCCCCTGTACCGGGGATAAATAAATTATAGGCAAGAATAGATAAAATGAGGGTGATTAGCGCAATTTCATGTCAGCTTATTACCAGCATACCCAGCCGGCGCAACATCCAGGGCCCACCAGGCGGCAATATGACCGTGACTAATGTTTTTTACCGCGTAGCTTTCGGGAGACATCACGAAACCTGTTGCGCAGGCCGATAAGATAATAAATAACGTTGTTGATTCTTAAATCGATGTCATAGAATTTTTTCAAGGCAAAGGCATCGTTCACCTGACAAATCGACAGGCTGCCGGCGTCCGACAAATCAATAATACGCACTCCGTGGTCGGTGAGAATAATATTGCCGGGATGGATATCGTTGGAGGCCAGCCGATGACCGTGCAAATCTTCCACGCAGGCTTTTATTTCATCTTTATAAGGCGAAAAATCGCCCAGTTCAGCCAGCGGCCTGCCTTCGACATATTCCGCCAGGATGTAGGTTTCCACCGCTTCGCGATGTCTGACCTTTTCGGCGACGGCATAAATATCCGCCGTTTTGGTACAGCCTTGTTCGCGCGCCACGGCCACACGGTACATTAATCTGGAGTAATACGGACCGAAGATAAAACGGGATAGGCGTTTCTCCAGCCGGGGATCCCGCTCCCGCTCCCACTTCAGCACATATTTAATTCCTTTAACCTCGATCAAATAGACCTTGCGCTCTTCGCTGCCGCTGTTCAGTACCTTATAGTCGATTTTGCCCGCGCCAAAATCAGCTAAAATTCGGACATAGGTTCCACAACGGGACTTTTCATAGACATGAAAGCCATTTATTTCTCTTTTGTTTATGGTTTCCGGCATAACAATACCTGACGTTACTATTGCTGATACCAGCCGAAATATACGCCTCAGTGTGACAGTTTTTTGACATAAGTTGCCATTGATACCTCCCGGCTCCCATTGTTTGAGCGACATCATATTTTTTTCGTCAAATCTGCCGAAATTGCATTTCTGTCGTCGTCACCCTTGACGCTCACGCCATGCGTTACGGCAAAGAATAATAATAAGCCGTTAATATTCAATATATTAAAATCACAATATCGTTATTGGCATAAAGTCTGCTTATTGGCGGCGATGTGTCGCCGTATCGGTATGTCGACACAACGCTTTTTTCACCTGAACTCAGGTCGGAGACGATGTCATGAACCGGTTCGTTATTGCAGATTCCAGGAAATGTATTGGCTGTCGCACGTGCGAAGTCGCCTGTGCGCTGTCCCACAGCGACGGTAAGGCCGCATTATCCCCAGAAAACTTTTTACCACGCCTCAGGGTCGTTAAAGGGCTGAATATCAGCACCACGATTCAGTGTCGCCAGTGTGAGGACGCGCCATGCGCCAACGTGTGCCCGAACGGCGCCATCACCCATGCGAACGACTGTATTCAGGTACAGCAGGAAAAATGTATCGGCTGTAAGACCTGCGTTGTGGCTTGCCCTTACGGCGCCATGACCGTGATCAGTAAACCTGTGGCCCGAATCAGCCATTATCAGGTGCTGGGTAATTGTATAAAAGCCGAAGCGCAGAAATGCGATCTTTGCGCCAAGCGCGCGGCAGGGCCGGCGTGCGTCGAGGTCTGTCCGACAAAAGCATTACGGATGATCAGCCGTGATGATATTCAGGCCATGATCCAACAAAAACAACGGCGTGCGGCGCTTGATGAAGCCGCGGGAATGCAGTTCTGAGCAGCGCCGCCAAGGTACGCTGAAGGAGAATAATCATCATGCAAAAAGTGATCACCGTCTGCCCTTATTGCGGGTCGGGCTGCAAAATTAACCTGCTGGTGGAAAACGGCAAGGTAGTGGGCGCCGAGGGCGCCAACGGCGTCACCAATGAAGGCGAACTGTGCCTGAAAGGCTATTACGGCTGGGATTTCCTTAACGACACCAAGTTATTGACGCCGCGGCTGAAACAACCGCTGATTCGCCGCCAGAAAGGCGCGCCGTTTGAAGCGGTCTCCTGGGATGAGGCGATTGCGTTCGCCAGTTCCCGTCTGAAAGACATTAAAGAGAAGTACGGCGCGGACGCCATTATGCACACCGGCTCTTCCCGCGGTCCGGGCAATGAAACCAACTATGTGATGCAAAAATTCGCCCGCGCCGTTACCGGCAACAACAACGTGGACTGCTGCGCCCGCGTTTGCCACGGTCCTTCCGTCGCCGGCCTGCGGGTTACGCTGGGCAACGGGGCGATGAGCAACTCCATCTGCGAAATAGAGCATACCGAATGTATTCTGGTATTCGGCTATAACGCCGCGGATTCGCACCCCATCGTCGCCCGCCGCATCCTGAAAGCCAAAGAACGCGGCGCCAAAATCATTGTCTGCGACCCGCGCCACATTGAAACCGCGCGCATCGCCGATCTCTGGCTGCCGCTGAAAAACGGCTCCAATATGGCGCTGGTCAACGCCTTTGCCAACGTGCTGATCAATGAGGGCCTTTACAACAAGGAGTATGTGGCCCGCCATACGGAAGGATTCGAGGAGTACAGCCGCATCGTCGCCAAATACACCCCGGACTATGTCGCCGATATCACCGGACTCTCTCCCCAACTGGTGCGCGAAGCGATGCGCATGTTCGCCGCCGCCCCATCCGCCACCATTTTGTGGGGCATGGGCGTCTGTCAGTGGGGCCAGGGCGTGGATGTGGTCAAGGGGCTGTCCGGGCTGGCGCTGTTGACCGGTAATCTGGGGCGGCCGAACGTCGGCGTCGGTCCGGTGCGCGGCCAGAACAACGTTCAGGGCGCCTGCGACATGGGTGCCCTGCCGGATATGTTCCCCGGCTATCAATCGGTTACCGATGAGCAAATCCGCCATAAATTCGCCCGGGCCTGGGGCGTGCCCGAGCTGTCGGACAAGGTCGGTTATTCCCTTACCGACGTGCCGCACAAGATCAAAGAAGGAAAAATCAGAGCCAACTATGTGATGGGCGAAGATCCGCTGCAAACCGAGCCGGATCTGTCGATGATGCGCGAAGCGTTCAACGAACTGGAATTGCTGATCGTGCAGGATATCTTTATGACCAAAACCGCGGCGGTGGCTGACGTTATTCTGCCGGCGACGTCGTGGGGGGAGCATGAAGGGGTTTATTCCGCCGCCGACCGCGGTTTCCAGCGTTTTTACAAAGCCGTTGACGCGCAGGGCGACGTCAAGCCCGACTGGGAAATCATCAGCCTGATGGCGACCGCGCTCGGTTATCCGATGCACTACAACGATACCCAGGAAATCTGGGACGAAATGCGCCAGCTGTGCCCGCTCTATTACGGGGCGACCTACGAGAAAATGGCCGGTCTGGGCTACGTGCCGTGGCCGTGCGCTACCGAAGACAGCCCCGGCACCCCGTGGCTGTACGAAGGCAACCAGTTTGCCCGTCCCGGCGGCAAAGGCCTGCTGTTCGCCACCGAGTGGCGGCCGCCGATGGAGCTGGTGGATGAAAGTTACCCGCTGGTGCTGTGCACCGTGCGTGAAGTCGGCCACTACTCCTGCCGTTCGATGACCGGCAACTGCAGCGCGCTGCAAACGCTGGCGGACGAGCCCGGTTACGTTCAGGTCAACCCTGAAGACGTCGAACGGCTGGGCCTGCTCGATCAGCAGCTGACCTGGATTTCCTCACGGCGCGGCAAGGTCATAAGCCGCGTGGCCGTCAGCGAGCGGGTCAATAAAGGCGCGGTGTATATGACCTATCAATGGTGGATCGGCGCCTGCAACGAGCTGACGCTGGATCACCTCGATCCGATTTCCAAAACCCCGGAATATAAATATTGCGCGGTGAAACTGGAAGCGATCGACAACCAGCAGTGGGCGGAAAATTATGTCCAGCAGGAATATAGCCAGCTGAAAGCCCATCTGCGCAAAACCGCGGAGGAAGTGAATTAACCCCGCGCGGCCGGATATTCCGGCCGCTATGCGCAACGGGACCGGCTGTTAAAACCGAAACCTGGAGTGAATGACATTCACTCCACGCGCTCGATGCTTTTAGCCGAGATCCCCATACGCTGCATGCGCGACAGCAGCGTGGTGCGCTTCAACCCCAGCTTTGCCGCCGCGCCTTTCGGGCCGGCGACAATACCGTTGGTCTCTTGCAGCACGCGGATAATCCGCTGACGCTCCGACTCTTCTTTATTACTTTCATTCTCTTCCGCTATAGGCGCCGCCGTCAGCGCCGCTGCGGGTTTGGGCGTTTCCAACGGAGAGAGATGGTGTTGCAGCTCGGCCAGCTGCAAATTCAGCGTGGCGCCCTTGGTGAGGATCACCGCCCTTTCAATCACATTCTCCAGCTCGCGCACATTCCCCGGCCAGGGGAGCCGGCTCAGCTGACGCAGCATGTCAGAGGGAATACTGTCAATGGTGCGGTTCATCCGGCGCGCAATCTTGCGGGTAAAAAACTTCGCCAACAGCGGAATGTCTTCCGGCCTTTCGCGCAGCGGCGGTATCACGATAGGAAACACATTCAGGCGATAATAGAGATCGCTGCGGTATTCCCTATCGGCCACCATCCGTTGCAGATCGCGGTTGGTGGCGGCAATCAGCCGCACATCTACCGGAATTACTTTGCTGCCGCCCAGCCGTTCTATCTCCCGCTCCTGCAATACGCGCAGCAGTTTGGGCTGTAGCTCCAGGGGAATATCGCCGACTTCATCCAGAAACAGCGTGCTGCCGTCCGCCACTTCAAAACGGCCCTGCCGCTGATGGCTGGCGCCGGTAAAAGCGCCCTTCTCATGGCCGAAAAGATCGCTTTCCAACAGGCTGGCGGGGATCGCCGCGCAGTTCATTTTCACCATGCGCTTGCCCTGGCGCCGGCTCAGGCGATGGATGGCGCGGGCGATAAGCTCTTTCCCGGTTCCGGTCTCCCCCAGAATAAGCACGGTACTGTCGCTGCCGGCCACCATTTCCACCTGCTCCAGCACCTGACGGATCGCCGCGCTGCGGCCGATGATTTCCCCGAAGGCGTCGCCTTCCGCGCTGTGGGTCCGTTCGGTCAGCATTTCCGTCAGATAAACATTCTCGTGAATCAGGCTGTCTTTCAGACGGGTAATCTGCTCATAGGCCAGCGCGTTATCCAGCGCAATCGCGATACGCGACGCAATTTGGCGCAGCAATTTCATTTCCGCATCCTGGACCGACAGGTCGCGGCGGTGCGCCAGCTCCAGAACCCCCAGTACGCGATTACCGAACGCCAGCGGCAGCAGGCAGGCATGTTTTAATTCGCCGTCGAACCACTGCGCCAGATAACGCGGCCGCGCAGCGGGCTCGCCGTTATCGATTAACATCGCCTCGTTGCTGCGCATCACTTCGGCGGCGTGCGTTTCCGCCAGATCCAGCGCTCCCGCGCCTGAGCGCGGCGCATGCCCGGCGAGGTAATGCGTGGCGTAATACTTCAGCGTTTTATCGTCGTCATCCCGTAAGGCCAACGCCACAAAGTCGATATTGAAAAAACGATGGATCTCCTTTGAAACCTCCTGCGCCAGCGCCTTCAGTTCCCGCTTGGAAATAACGGTATTGGTCACATCGACCAGAATGCGGAAATGGTCGCGCTCATGGCGCAGTTTCTCTTCCTCACGCTGGGCCAGCTCTCGTTCGCCGATGTTCTCCAGCACCAGCGTAATCACCGCGGACAGCGCCTGGAAAAAAGTAATCTCGCTGTCGTCGAAGCGGCTGCCGTCGGTTTTGATAAACTCGACGCCCCCCAATGCGCGGTGCGGCGTCAATAACGGCAGTTGGCAATAATCGCTGAGCCCGGCATAGGCGGGTTGATCGCCAAGATGGGGGAAGTCGCGCCGGAAACGGGCCTGGTCGCAGTGCAGCGGCATATGGGTATGCCATACCGTGCCGCCGGGTCCATCCAATAACAGCAGGGCTTCTTCACTACAGTGGGTTTTATTCGCCTCGCGGTCGCGGCGATAAAACAGGGTCTGATTATGCAACGGGTCGATGAGCAATAGATTGACCCGCCCAAAGCGCACCACCGAAAAAGATAGGCTATCCAGCACCTGTAGCACAGCATCGATACTACGTTGCTGCAACAGCGTCTGCGACACTTTCAGCAAGGCGTCCTGCCACAGAATGGACAGCCGTGATGGAGTATCTGTCAGTTGTATCGCCATAATCACCGTAATAAAATCCGTAATTAATAAGGTGAATAGTGTAGGGATTAACTGGCGGGAATCCTACGTTGCCGCGTCAATAGATTGATCTGAACCGGGGTTAGCCGCCATGAATAACGGCTTGCGCCGCCCCAAAATAATAATAAGAACCATTTATCTGGCCCCTTTGCTTACTTTACTTTCAATAAATCGCCGCCGGCCGGATTTTATTTTAATTCATGCGCTGAATATCAGAAATCATCGCCATGGCGTAATTGCAGCCATTAATTAACATAAAAATCACTTTTGTTTATCATTGAAAATACAACTATTCTTCTCGCCGCTACCTGCGCTCGCAGAGCGCGCCGTGCGGACAAAATTCTATTTATTGTTAATAGCCTTATTATTATAAGTAAATCTGATAAGACGGTAAGTCGACGACGAGTCATGGAAATGAAACAGTCTATCTTTTTGTTTTTTATCTATTTAATAAAAAACCGCCCGAAGCGGCGCATCAATGTCACATCCGTCATCGCCATAACTTGGTTATGAACATGCGTTTTTTGCATTGAATTGCCATAATTTGCATCTCATCACCCAGAAAAAAACGCCAAAAAATCAGAATCAATGTAATATCGGGCAGGCAGACACGACATCCCCAATAACAGTCAGGGTGCTGGTTCAGTGCGTTCAAGGAATACGCATCGTTTCCCACGCTGTAATAATACTGTGTGTTGTCTGAATCTATTCACCAACATGAGGTTTATATGCAAAGGCAGAAGTTACTTATACAGATAGTCATCGCTATCTTATTAGGGATATTCATAGGATGGCTCTGTCATCAATATCTTGATGGCGGGCGAGCAAAAGAAATCGCTTCTTATTTCAACATGGTTACCGATATTTTTCTGCGTTTGATCAAGATGATCATTGCCCCGCTGGTGTTCTCCACGCTGGTCTCCGGCCTGGCAAGCATGGGCAACTCTTCCGCGGTCGGACGTATTGGCCTGAAAGCCATGACCTGGTTTATCACCGCTTCTTTCCTCTCTCTGCTTATCGGCATGGTGCTGGCTAATTTCTTCCAGCCCGGCGGCGGTATGAATCTGGAAGTTCCCGCCACGGCGGCGCACGTCGCCACCGGCCTGAACACCGACGGCTTTACGCTCAAGAACTTTATCAGCCACATCTTCCCGAGAAGTATCGTGGAAGCCATGGCCAACAATGAAATTCTGCAGATCCTGGTCTTCTCGCTGTTCTTCGGTTCAGCGCTCGCCTACGTGAAAAACAAGAACAAAAGCGCGACGGCGATTGCGTCGATGATCGAAGAACTGGCCAAGGTCATGTTCCGCGTGACGGACTACGTGATGAGCCTGGCGCCGATTGCGGTATTCGCCGCCATCGCGTCCGCCATTGCCACCCAGGGACTGGGTCTGCTTTACGACTTCGGCAAGCTGATCGGCGAGTTCTACCTCGGTCTGGCGATACTGTGGGCGGCGCTGTTCCTGGTCGGCTACGCTTTCCTCGGCAAACCCATTTTCACCCTGGCGAAACTGATCCGCGAACCGACCGTACTGGCCTTCGCCACCGCCAGCAGCGAGTCGGCCTATCCGAAAACCATGGAAGCGCTGACCAAATTCGGCGTGCCGAAGAGAATAACCAGCTTTGTGCTGCCGCTGGGCTACTCGTTCAACCTTGACGGTTCAATGATGTATCAGTCCTTTGCGATCCTGTTTATCGCCCAGGCATACAACATTGATTTAAGCGTGACGCAGCAAATCCTGATTCTGCTGACCCTGATGATCACCAGTAAAGGGATGGCCGGCGTCGCCCGCGCCTCCGTGGTGGTGGTCGCCGCCACGCTGCCGATGTTCAGCCTGCCGGAAGCGGGTATCCTGCTGATTATCGGTATCGATCAGTTCCTGGATATGGGCCGTACCGCCACCAACGTCATCGGCAACAGCATCTCCACCGCCGTCGTCGCCAAACTGGAGAACAGCATTGGCGAACCGGAGGAGGAAGAAGAAGCGGAAATTGTCTATCAGGAGGCCAATGCGAACCGGTAATTAACCGTTCGTCTGGTTCTCTGGATATGGCGGCCTTAGCGGCCGCCATACTCTTTTCAGCGCCCGAATTTACTGCTGGCTCAGGCTTTTCAGATAACGCCAGAACTTCTCCGACGCCATATTCAACCGGGTATCGAGACGATAAATATAGACGCCCATGCGCATAACCCCATGCTCCATATTGATGATGGCGAGCGTCTTATTTTTCAACTCTTCCTGAATCGAATAATCCGGCAACCAGGCGATGCCGTAACCCTGCCTGACCATCCTTTTCAGCAAATCACTCATAGAAGAGACAAAGGTAATGGCGAATTTATCGCTGTCGATGCTGGCGAGATAGCGGTTTACCTGACGCCCCATATAGCTGCCGTCGGTGTAGTTAAGCAACGGGACGGAGGGCGCGTCGATATCGAACAACGGCTTGCCCGCGCTATCACAGGCGCAGACCGGATAAAGACGGGACTCCAGTATTTTCTCATGCATAAAGGGTTCGGACATCAGCTCTTCATTGTAAAAAGAGAAAATAAAATCGCTCCGCCCCTCTTTAAGATTTAACACCGCCTCATCCACATCAATGGACTCGACGTAAAATATCTTTTCCTGCGTCTCCGGCACCCCTTTGAGCAACTCCGGCATAATAAAAATTGACAGCGAATGCGCGGCGGCAATCGTTATTTTATTTTTATAGTTACTACCGCCGTGCAGTTTATTCAGCTGATATTCCAGATCATCCAGCGTATTGCGAATATGCGCGTGAAAAACGCGGCCCTGTTCGGTTAATTGCAAAGGCGAGGAGCTGCGGTCAAAGATATCAAAACCGATAGCGTTTTCCAGCGCGCGAATACGGCGGCTGAATGATGACTGAGAAATATTTCGTTTTTCGGCGGCGACGGTAAAACTGCGGAACTCCTCCAGCGCGATAAAATCATAAAGCCATTTGGTTTCGATATTATTAAGCATGATATTTCACCGATTCTATTTTACCGCGCGGTTAAAACCAAGAAAAGCATAAGGATGCCATCTGCTATGCAAATCATACATAGCGCATGGGGATTTAGCAATTCACATTCCTGACCAATATCCCCAAAGTAAGCGCTGTCGCAGCCGACGACGCGGCGGCGTCAAGTCCAGGGGATACGTAAGAGTATTCTTTAAGATTCAAAAACCTATGGGGAACAGCATGAACCGTTTAGTGGGTATTCTTGGCGGCATGGGACCGGGCGCCACCGTGGACGCCATGCAAAAGCTGATAAAAAACACCCCGGCATACCGCGACCAGGATCATATTCCGATGATTGCGGTTTCCATTCCGGATATTCCGGACAGAACCAAATGCATTCTCGACCATAGCGCGTCGCCGCTGGAAAAAATGATTCAATATATGAAAATCCTGGAAAATGCCGGCGCCGAGTGCATTATTATTCCCTGCAATACCGCACATTACTGGTTCAACGAATTAAAGTTGCATAGCCGCGTCGACATGATCAGCATTATCGACGCCGCCTGTCAGGTTATTCGCGATAAGAAAATAGCCAACGTCGGACTGCTGGCCACCACCGCCACCATCCAGGCGCAGATTTATCAGCGCCATCTGGCGGAAAGCGGTATTGACTGCCATATTCCGCCGGCGACGGAGCAAAGCGCGGTGATGGAAAGCATTTACGCGTACAAATCGGGCGACGCGCAAAGGGCGCATAGCCTGTTAACGCCAATAAAAGATCGCCTGCTGCAAAGCGGCGTCGAAAAAATCATTCTGGGCTGCACCGAGCTGCCGCTTATTCTGCAACAGGAGATCGAACTCGCCCCCGAGAACTATATTGACGCCACCGAAGCGCTGATCAAAAAAACCGTCGAGTGGTACTTCACGCATACGCACAGAAACGAAGTCGCGGCCTGATCTGTTAACTCGCTTCCATTTTTATTTCCTGCGGTTGCGGGCGGCCGCGTTACTGCTCATCATTACGTTTTAATGACTTTGGCTTAGCGTGGAACAGCATGATTAATGTGGCGCTGATAGACGATCACATCGTTGTACGGTCTGGTTTTGCGCAGCTTCTGACATTGGAAAAGGATATTCAGGTCATCGGACAGTATGCCAGCGCCGCGCAGGCATGGCCGCACCTGCTCAAACAACCCATTGACGTGGCGGTGATTGATATCGCCATGCCGGATGAAAGCGGCCTGAGTTTACTTACCCGCCTGCGCCGGCAGCGCCCCGGCTTCCGCGCCATTATTCTGAGCATCTATGACACCGGCGCCTTTGTGCAAAGCGCGCTGGACGCCGGCGCCGGCGGTTATCTCACCAAACGCTGCGGTCCCGAGGAACTGGTGCAGGCGGTCCGCACCGTCAGCGGCGGCGGGCTATACCTGTGCGCCGACGCCCTGCGCGCCATACGCCACCAGCAGCTACCGCCGCAGGAGCTGCTGGCGCTGACGCCGCGCGAGCGGGAAATCTTTACCATGCTGATCAACGGAATAAGCGTAAAGAATATCGCGGAACGGCTCGCGCTGAGCCACAAAACCGTGCACGTCCACCGGGCCAATATTCTGGGCAAGCTACAGTGCGCCACCACGGTCGAGCTGGTGCATTTCGCCCTACAGCACCAGTTGCTGCCGGGGAACTGATCGATGCGCCGCCTGCGTTCCGCCGGCATGATGCTGTTTCTGGTTTTTTTCTATGGCTTGAGCTGGCTGGCGCTGTGGACAATCAGCTTCTATCTGAGCAATAACGGCCAACAGGCGACGCTGCTATTACCGCAGGGACTGCGGCTGGCGCTGATGATCCTGCTGCCGCGCAAATACTGGCCGACCCTCCTGCTGACGGAAACGGCGCTTCAGGGCTGGCTGATCGGCGAACAACTGCTGACCCGGCGGCTGATGCTGCTCTCTCCCTGGCTGAGTCTGCTACCGGCGGCGCTGACGCATAAAATCTGGCATCGCTATACCCTTTACTGGCAGCGGCTGCTGTTATTGCTGGCCGCTCTGACGCTGAACAGCATCCTGCACGGCGTGTTTATCGGCCCCTGGCTGGATACGCAGCTGACCCAGACCCTACTGGCGACCTTTACCGGCGGCGTGCTGCTGATTCCCTTCACCTATCTGATCCATGAGTACATCAAGCAGCAGCACCTGCAAACCCTGCTGGCGCAGGCGATCCCCGATCCGCCGCTGCGCACCTCCCTGCTGATTTGGTGCTCGCTGTTTTTCTCGATCGGCGTCTGTCTGCAAATCACCTTTACCCCGGAAATGGAGCGCCTGCTGATCATTTTCGTTTTCCTGCCGAACGTGGTGATGGCCTACAAATTCGGCTGGCAAGGCGGAGTGCTCTCCGCGGTGCTGGGCAGCCTGATGATTACCATCACCCGCCAGGTCAGCGGCGCCTTCAACGACCTGCGTGAACTGGAGCTGTTCTTGTCCACCCAGGCGCTGCTGGGCATCGGTCTGGGGATCGCCATCAGCCGCCAGCAGCAGTTGGCGCAGCGCCTGCAACGCTACCGCCAGCAGTTGGAGCAGGAGCTGAAAACCCGCCGTCGGCTGATGGAGCGTATCATTCATACCGAAGAGGAGGTGCGCAAGGATATCGCCCGCGAACTGCATGACGATATCGGGCAGAACATTACCGCCATCCAGATTCAGGCCATGCTGGTCAGGCACAGCACGCCGGAGGAAACCGCCCGCCATGCCGCCGGGCAAATCAGCGATCTGTCCCAGCGCATTCATCACACCACCCGGCAACTGCTGCACCGGCTACGCCCCCCTGTGCTGAATGAAATGGTGCTGGATCAAGCCCTGCGCCATCTGGCGGATGAGTTCGCCTTCAATGCCAGAGGCATCGCTTTCCAGCTGGATTATCAACTGCCGCAGCAGGCCTATGACGATGTGGTGATCTTTACCCTTTACCGGCTGGTGCAGGAGTTGCTCAACAACATCAATAAACACGCCTCTGCCCGGCATATCGCGGTGGCGCTCTACCAGCGCAACGATCTGATCACCCTGGAAGTGACCGACGACGGCATCGGCATCCCGCCGCACAAAACCGAAGGTTTCGGCCTGCGCGGCATAGAAGAACGGGTGCGCGCCCTGGGGGGCAACTGGCAGGTGCAGGCCAGGAACCATTCTTCGGCCGCCGACGACACGGCGCGCCCGATGGGCACGCGGATAATTGTTAACCTGCCCACAAAATTTAAACAAAAGGCCGGATAACTAGGAATTATTCCTAATGCCCTACAACCTTATCTCATCCCTTTTCCCTTCCTTCCCCCTACTCTTCCCTCAATGCGACGGAGATACCCATGCAGGCGACCACGCTTTCAGCGACACAAATCAGCCAGCGCTACCGTTACTGGCGGCCGCGCCTGCTGATATCGATGATTATCGGCTACGCCACCTTCTATCTGACCCGGCGCAGCGTCAATTTCGCCATGCCGGTGATGCAGCTGGAACTAGGGTTGACGAAAGACGATATCGGCCTGCTGGGTACGCTGTTTTACCTGTGCTACGGCGCATCGAAGTTTATCTCCGGCATGGTGTGCGATCGCAGTCAGGCGCGCTGGTTTATGGGCGTCGGGCTGCTGATCACCGGCATATTGAACATCTTGTTTATGTTTTGCCAGTCTCTCGGCGGGCTGCTGCTGGTCTGGGCGCTGAACGGCTTCTTTCAGGGATGGGGCTGGCCGCCGTGCGCCAGACTGCTGACCAGTTGGTATTCGCGCAACGAGCGCGGCTTCTGGTGGGGGTGCTGGAACACCTCGATCAATATCGGCGGCGCGGCGGTGCCCTTACTGGCGGGCTATCTGGCCGCGCAATGGGGCTGGCAGGCGGCGCTGCTGGTGCCGGGCATCATCGGCATCCTGATTGGGCTGTGGCTGTGTCGGCAGCTGTGCGACAAGCCGCAGCAACAGGGGCTGCCGAGCGTCGGCCAGTGGCGGCGCGACGCGCTGGAAATCCGCCAGGAGCAGCAAAGCCCGCCGATGCCGATGCGGCAGATCCTGCGGCAGACGATCCTGGGCAACCGCACCATCTGGCTGCTGGGGGTTTCCTACATTCTGGTGTACCTGATCCGCATCGCCCTGAATGACTGGGGCAATATCTGGCTGGCGGAAAGCCACGGTTTCAACCTGCTCAGCGCCAACGCCACGCTGTCGCTGTTTGAACTGGGCGGTCTGACCGGCGCGCTGTTTGCCGGCTGGGGATCGGACCTGCTGTTTCGCGGCCAGCGCGCCCCGATGATCCTGCTGTTCGCGCTGGGACTGTTTCTGACCATGAGCGCGCTGTGGCTGGCGCCGGTACATCATTACCCGCTGCTGGCGGCCTGTTTTTTCAGCATCGGCTTTTTCGTTTTCGGCCCGCAGATGCTGATCGGCCTGGCGGCCGCCGAGTACAGCCATAAGGACGCGCCCGGCACCGTCACCGGTTTTCTGGCCCTGTTCGCCTATCTGGGCGCGGCGTTGGCGGGCTGGCCGCTGGCCCAGGTGTTGCACCACGCCGGCTGGTCCGGATTTTTCACCCTGCTGGCGCTGGCGTCGGCCTGCATCGGGCTGCTGCTGATGCCGCTGCTGATGGCGGGCATCAGCCAACGGGAAACGATGAAATCGCTGTAACCTCAATACCCTAAGAAAGGAAAACATAATGAAACTGACTACCCTTACCTCTCTGATTGCCGCCGGGCTGGCGCTGGCCGCCGCCGCGACCAGCGCGCAGGCCGCCGGACGCCTGGTGATTTACTGTAGCGCCACCAACGCCTTCTGCGAGGAGGAAGCCAAGGCGTTCGGGGCAAAATATGACGTCAGAACCTCGTTTATCCGCAACGGTTCCGGCAGTACGCTGGCGAAGGTCGAGGCGGAGAAAAGAAACCCCCAGGCGGACGTCTGGTACGGCGGCACGCTGGATCCGCAGTCTCAGGCGGGGGAAATGGACCTGCTTGAACCCTACCAGTCCGCCAATCTTGAGCAAATCATGCCGCAGTTCCGCGACCCGGCCAAACGCAAGGGCAACTACTCCTCCGCCGTGTATGTGGGGATTCTGGGCTTTGGCGTCAACACCAATCGCCTGAAAGAGAAAAATCTGCCGGTGCCGCAATGCTGGAAGGACTTGACCGATCCCGTCTACAAAGGCGAAATCCAGATCGCCGATCCGCAAAGCTCCGGCACCGCCTATACCGCGCTGGCCACCTTCTCGCAGCTGTGGGGCGAGGATCAGGCGTTTGATTACCTGAAAAAACTCAACGCCAACGTTTCGCAATACACCAAATCCGGCATCGCCCCGGCGCGCAACGCCGCGCGCGGCGAAACCGCCATCGGCATCGGCTTTCTGCATGACTACTCGCTGGAAAAGGAGAAAGGCGCGCCGTTGACGCTGGTCTCCCCCTGTGAGGGCACCGGTTACGAAATCGGCGGGGTCAGCATCCTGAAAGGCGCGCGTAATCTGGATAACGCCAAACTGTTCGTGGACTGGGCCTTATCGAAAGAAGCCCAGGAGCTCTCCTGGAAGAAAGGCCAGTCCTACCAGATCTTGACCAACACCACCGCCGAGACGTCGCCGCTGTCGCTGAAGCTGCAGGACCTGAAGCTGATCAACTACGACATGGATAAATACGGCGCGGCGGACGTGCGTAAAGAGCTGATCTCCAAATGGGTTAACGAAGTAAAAATGGGGAAATAGCCGTTTATGGGGTAAATGTCCGGCGGATAAAGCGCAAACGGCAGGGCCGCCGCCATCGACTTATCCGCCGGGCCGACGCCGTTAAAGACCAATAACAATCTCGCGATCCCGCTTAATAAATGATGACAACACCAGGGAATCCATCATGTCACACACCTTAACACTGACGCCGCCGCGCAAACGAGACCCCGTCTTTCTGTGGCTGGCGCTGATAGCGGCCTCCTTTCTGCTGCTGCCGGCCTGGAGCCTGGATTACGGCCTGTTTGACGTCTCGCGTGATGAACTGCTGGAGGCCTACAGCTGGTCGAGCCTGAATGTCAGCCTGCTGTGGTTCGCGCTGCCGCTGGGCCTGTTGCTTCGCCCGCTGGCTGCCGCCGGCCGCGAACGGCGCGGGCGGCATCGCGGCGACGCGGCCTACGCGCTGTTCTGCGCCCTCTTCGTGGTGATCGGCTCCGCCATTGAAGGACGGGGCATGGGTTACGCCACCATCCCGCTGTTTATCGCGCTGGGGGCCATCATCACCCTGTCGCTGTCGCGCCTCGACTGGCTGGGCGGCGATCGGTTCGTTATTGGCTCGCTGGTCGGCATCATTGCGCTGATCGGGGTATTTATTCTTTACCCCAGCATCGCCATTTTCATCCCCATGTTCACCAACAGCAGCGGCGAGTTCGCGCCGCTGCTGTTTATACAGATACTGCAGCAAGCCCATATTTTACAGGTGATCGGCAATTCGTTCATGCTGTCGGTGGCGGTCGGCGTCGGCTGTACCTTTTTCGGTATGGTGCTGGCCATCTACACCTCACGCATCGCCCGGCGCTCCGCCATTATCGGCCGGGTATTCTCCATCCTGCCCATCGTTACGCCGCCGTTCGTGGTCGGGCTGGGCGTGACCCTGATGATGGGGCGCTCCGGCTACATCACCGAACTGATGGTCGACTGGTTCGGATTAACCAATACCAACTGGCTCTACGGCTTTACCGGCATCTGGCTGGCGCAGGTCCTCGCCTTTACCCCGATGTCGTTTATGATCCTCGAAGGGGCGATTAAAACCATCCATCCGTCGCTGGAGGAAGCCTCCTATACGCTGCGCGCCAACCGCTGGCAGACCTTTCGGCGCGTCTTTCTGCCGCTGCTGAAACCGGCGCTGGCCAATTCGTTCCTGATCGTTATCGTGCAGTCGCTGGCGGACTTCAGCAACCCGCTGGTGCTGGGCGGCAACTTCGACGTTCTCGCCACCCAGATCTATTTCTATATCGTCGGCGCCCAGCTGGATTATCAGGCCGCCAGCACGCTGGGGGTGATCCTGCTGCTGTTCTCCCTGGCGGTATTCTGTATCCAGTACCTGTGGATCGGCAAACGTTCCTACGTCACCATCTCCGGGAAATCCTACCGCGGGGACGTTCAGCCGCTGCCGGTATCGCTGGTGTGGATCGTCAGTATTCTGCTCTATGTGTGGATTGCCTTTAACTTCCTGCTGTACGGCAGCATTTTCTACGGCAGCTTCACCGTTAACTGGGGCGTCGACTACACCCTGACGCTGGCCAACTTCAGCAAGCTGTTCGGACAGGGCTTCAGCGAAGGCGCCTGGCCCTCCATGCTCGATACCCTGCTATTCGCCGGCATCGCCGCGCCAATCACCGCGCTGTTCGGGCTGCTGATCGCCTATATCGTGGTGCGCCAGCAGTTTCATGGCAAGAAGACCATCGAGTTCACCACCATGCTGTGTTTCGCCGTGCCGGGCACCGTGGCCGGGGTCTCTTATATTCTGGCGTTTAACAACGCGCCGATATATCTGACGGGCACCGCGGCCATCGTGATTATCTCGATGGTGATGCGCAACGTGCCCGTCGGCATCCGCGCCGGGATCGCCGGGCTGGGCCAGTTGGACAAATCGCTGGACGAGGCGTCGCTCAGCCTGCGGGCGGGATCGATGCGCACCGTGTTTTATATCCTGCTGCCGCTGCTGCGCCCGGCGATCCTGTCGGCGCTGATTTACAGCTTTGTACGCGCCGTCACCACCGTCAGCGCCATTATCTTTCTGGTGACGCCGGACACCCGGGTCGCCACCTCCTACATTCTGAACCGGGTGGAAGACGGCGAATACGGCATGGCGATTGCCTACGGCTCCATTCTGATTGTGGTGATGCTGGCCATTATTTTCCTGTTCGACTACCTGGTCGGCGAAGCGCGGGTTTCCCGCTCCAAAGCCCAGAACAGCGACTAAGCGGAGTGATTACCTTGAATACTGCAAACCAACAAGCGCCGGCAACCTCATTTAACGCCGGCCCACAGGGCGCCCGTCATAAGAACTTTGTTGAACTGAAGCACGTCACCAAGCGTTTCGGCCACAACACCGTTGTTGACGACCTCAATCTGGCCATTCCGCAAGGGAAAATGGTCACGCTGCTCGGCCCCTCCGGCTGCGGCAAAACCACCGTACTCCGCCTGGTCGCCGGGCTGGAAAAACCGACGGAAGGCCGCATCCTTATCGACGACGAAGACGTGACCGAACGCTCCATTCAGCAGCGCGACATCTGTATGGTGTTTCAGTCCTACGCCCTTTTCCCGCATATGTCGCTGGGGGAAAACATTGGCTACGGGCTGAAAATGCTCAGGCGCCCAAAGGCGGAAATTAACCAGCGGGTAAAAGAGGCGCTGGCGCTGGTGGACCTGGACGGGTTCGCCGATCGTTTTGTCGATCAAATCTCCGGCGGCCAACAGCAGCGGGTGGCGCTGGCCCGCGCGTTAATCCTCAAGCCCAAGGTTTTGCTGTTTGATGAGCCGCTGAGCAACCTGGACGCCAACCTGCGCCGCAGCATGCGCGAGAAAATCCGCGAGCTTCAGCAGCAGTTCAACATCACCTCGCTGTACGTCACGCACGACCAGAGCGAAGCCTTTGCGGTTTCCGATATGGTGCTGGTGATGAACAAAGGCAAAATCATGCAGTTGGGCGCGCCGCAGGAGCTGTATCGCCAGCCGGCGTCCCACTTTATGGCCAGTTTTATGGGGGATGCCAACATCTTCCCGGCGGCGATCGCCGATGACAGCGTGGCTATTTACGGCTATAAACTGCCGCGCCCGCCAGGTTTCGCCGCGGGCGCGGGCGAATGCACGGTCGGCGTGCGTCCGGAAGCCATCACCCTCGGCCTGCAAGGCGAGGAAAGCCAGCGCTGCACCATTACCCAGGTCGCCTATATGGGGCCGCAATACGAAGTGCAGGTGGAGTGGCACGGGCAATCGCTGCTGTTGCAGGTCAACGCCACCCAGCTCCAACCGAATCCGGGGGATAGTTACTTTTTACAGATTCACCCCTACGGGATGTTTGTGCTGGCGGATAACGACCCGGCGAATAAATAGCCGGCGCCGGTATCGGGTGCGCGGGCGCCCGATACCGGACAGCGGTATAAATTCCCGCAGATTGCACATTCTCTCGCCGAACGGTTCAAATATATGGTCGCCGCCTTTGACATGCGCGATACACCCCGTTATGATGCGCCCCGTTCACACGATTCCTCTGTAGTTCAGTCGGTAGAACGGCGGACTGTTAATCCGTATGTCACTGGTTCGAGTCCAGTCAGGGGAGCCAAATTCTGTTCTGTGGATGTCTACCGATGTCCATAGGTCATTGATAGAATAATGAAAACCATCCTTCTATGCTCCAGCGACTTCCACTGAAATCCACCTGTATCCGATACTTTTAAGTCCATTTTTAAGTCCATCGGAAATGCGGGTGAGTTTGATTCCGGATTGTTGCTAGATGACTCTACGATTGAAAACCAAAATCCAGCTCTGACCAAAAATCAGGAGCTACGATCATGGCACGTTCCGATACCGCAGTCCGCCGGGCCAAAATTACCGGCAAAGCCTATACTCTCCCCGATGATTCCGGCCTTTCGCTTGCTGTTTCACCCAAAGGTGGAAAAACCTGGCACTTCCGCTATTACTGGGGCGGAAAACAAAAGCGAATTTCCCTAAATAGCTGTTCCTAATACCGCTACACTTTGGTCTGTCCATGTTTTCCTCCCGGGAATGGACTGACGGTCTCTATAAAATGGCGAACCTTTTTCAGCAGTTGCCACATGGCGCGGCACTGGTGGTTTCGGGTTATCGTGTCGTGCAGTGCCTGCCACAGTCGTTCAACGTGATTCACCCACGGTGAGTATACGGGCTGGTAAATAACCCTGAACTTCGGATTCTGTTTCAACCATTTCAGGGTTTGCTGGCTTTTATGGATGATGTAGTTATCGACGATAAGCGTGATCGTTTTCGCCCGCCGGTATGTCGCTTTCATGTGTTCCAGCAGACTGATAAACAGTGCTGAGCTTTTCCTGCTACCCCCGACGTAGCTGACTTTTCCTGTTCCGCTGTGCAGGGCTCCCGCCAGATAATATTTTTCGTTCTGGCCCGGTGTCACAACGCGCTTTTGCTGACCACGCACTTGCCAGTCTGCACCGATTTTGGGGTTGAGGTGGATATCCACTTCGTCCTCGTAAAACACCGGATGGTCCACGCTGCATTTTTGCAGTGCTCCGTGGATTGCCGTCATTTTTTCTTCCTTGTGTGGATCGCGTATATGCAAGGTAGGCGCAGCCCTGCGCCAGACAAGTCCGGCTGCCGGTAACCATCTCCGTATCGTAGAGGCATGAAGCTGACAACCTGTTATCTCGCGGATTTTTATCGCCAGCAGTTCTGTGCTCCAGCGCGAACGCTGGTAGCCAAAATCCCCCGGCGTTCGCTGGACCAGTTGGCGTAACAATGCACATATCTGTTCAAATGGCCATCGTCGTTGCCGTCCGGAAGGCAGGGTTTTCAGGCCTTCCAGACCATATTCCGTCAGCCAGTTAATCCAGCGGCCTATCGAAGAGCGGGCACAGCAAAGTGTTCTGGCGACATGGCTGACGCTGTTTCCATCGTGAAGCATCAGCATGGCGTTGAGCCTGCGTGCATGGTTTTTATCACGTGTTTTATGGATGGTTTTCCGCATCAGGCGTCGTTCGTTACGAGGCATTGGTGCTATGATCGGCATCGCTCAGTCCGGTTGGTGATTTTGGTTGGTTTGGCGATTGATCAGATCGCACAATTCGGACTGAGTTCCCTCACGGTGATCTACTATTTGGAACAGCTATTTAGCGCCTTAAGTTTGAATAACCTACTGTATGCTTTTTCATAACTTTTCACCCAGTATCCATTAGTTATGGTAGATACCGACTTACCTTTTTCTGTCGCCCGCTGTACTAATTGAACTAAATAACTTTGCACATTACCGCTCAACTTTAGTCAACCCGCGTCGATTGCCGGGTTGAGCATCCAGTCCGCGCCGATATTGGGATTCAGGTCGATATCAACCTCCTGATAGAACACGGGATGGTCCGCTCCCCAATGTTCCAAACTCAGCGGCGACCTGAACGTAAAAAACGTGTACCTGCTCTTTTTCCAGAATCTCAAAGAACCGCGCGGCCTCCTCTTCAGTGACCACCAGCGTTACCTGAACAGGCTGGTCGGAGAGATCGAAAAGATTGACCGCATGCACGGTACCATCGTGCCCCAGCCCGCCAAGCGCGCCGTTCAGCGTCGCGCCACGAATGCCCTGACGACGGGCTTCTTCGATCAGCCATTGCGCAAGAGGACGTTGTCCATGTAAACGGTCCTGCTGGGTAAAAAACGTTATTTGATAGCCGTGCATACGCAACCTCGGAAACAGTAAGTTATTCTGGAAACCGGTTTAAAAAACAGTTCATCACATTGATGTTGATAGCGCGTCGGCAACATCAACAGTCGGTGTGACCGACATACCGACACGTAGCCTCATCACATCTTTTTGCTCTTTATCCAGTCGGATACGAACAGGCAGTCGCTGAACGATCTTGGTGAAATTCCCCGTCGCATTATGTGGCGGCACCAGTGAAAAGCTTGCGCCGCTGGCAGGCCCGACACTGTCCACATGCCCGGTGAGATGTACGTCGGGCAGCGCATCCACCGTGATGTCTACGGTCTGTCCAACCTGTATACGAGCCAACTGGGTTTCACGGAAATTTGCTTCAATGTAAATCTTATCCAGCGGCACCAGGGTAAGCTGCGGCTCGCCCACATGCGCATACCCCCCGACACGCGCATGGCGTTGCGCAACCGTGCCGGCTATCGGGGCCGCTACCTGTGTATAGGATAGCCGCAGGTCAGCATCCACTTTTGCCGCCCGCGCCTTATCAAGCTCGGCATGCAGGATCTTTACCTGCTGTTCGGCTGAGCGCAATCCGGCCCGATCCCGGTCATAAGCGGCACGCTGTACGCCCCACTCCGCTTCAGCCTGCTGCTGGTCCTTTACCGTACCCGATCCGTCACGGGCAAGATTGATAAAGCGCTGGTGGTTTCGTTCCGCCAGTTTGAGATTAGCACTTGAGGCGGCAACCGCCGCATTTGCCTGCGCAATCAGGCTTTGCTGACGTTCCAGTTGTGCATTGAGACTGTCGATATTGGCCTGCGCATTTTCGCGCGCGACCATCAATTCTCGGTCATCAATTTGAAATAAGGGCGCCCCTTGCTCAACCTGTTGGTTATCATCGACGGAAACCGTGGTAATCACACCTGAGACCTGAGGGGCGATCACGGTAAAATCCGCCCGTACATAGGCATCATCTGTGCTTTGCGAGGCGGCGCCGGCCTCCGATTTGTTCAGTATCCAGATGGCCGAGATCACTATGGCGGCGGCAATCAGTGCGATGATGATTTGCAGTTTATATTTAGTAGTCATGTTCACTTTTCTTTAGCTTATTTTGATGCCACGCCAGGCTGCGAGGCCGACGGAATGGATGGGGAGAGACGAGGAACGACAGGCGCCGGAATATACTGGAACTTAAGGACCAGCGGGATCATCAGCAGCGCAACCAGACCGATAACGCGGTAGATATCCGCCACCGCCAGCACACTGCTCTGCCTGACGACCAACGCGGTAAGCGAGTCAGACGAGGTATGAAAACCTGCCCAGTGCGCCGAAAGGTTGCCGGCCTGATCCCGTAACGACTCATAGTGAATGCGGGTACGTATCAGATTCAGTTGATTGATAAGCGCCCCCGCCACAACCGTGCTGATGACGCGCACAATATTGACCAGCCCCGCCAGATAGGGGCCTTCCATTGGCTGAACGACGCTGACGATAAGAAACAACATGGCAACCATCGCCAGCGGTTGCCCGATGACATGCAACAGTGTGATGACCAGGAACTGCGGCACCATCCACTCATCCGTAATGCCCGACGCCAGCCAGCATGCGGCAACAATGCATGCCAGGCCGGCGGCAAAGACGTAGCGCGCGTCTACCCAGCGCTGGTAGAGCATGATCGCCACACAGGAACCCAGAATCAGTTGCGGAAGACCCACCATCAATCCCAAAGAAGCCGTCTGTTCGAGACGAAAACCGTGCAGCCCGGCCAGGGTATTGGCAGGTAAACCGACTCCGGAAAAGCTGACGACAAAAAAGCCCAACAGCGTGATGAAGCCCAGCCAGATATTGCGCCGCTTCAATAAATCCAGCCGGATGAAGGGCGCAGGATGTAACCACTCGCAGATAAAGAACAACGCGGTGAAGCCGAGACCAACACACAGTGCGGCCACGATCATCGGTGAGTGAAACCAGTCCAGACGCACGCCCTGATCGATGCCGACCACCAACAACATCAGGCCGGGTACGGCAAACAGCATACCAAACCAGTCAGCCTGTTTTAGCCGCGCCAGCGCCATCGGCATTTCAGGAATCCCCCAGGCGACCATCGCCATGGCCAACAGCCCCGGGGGAATAACATTCCAGTATGCCCATCGCCAGTTATCCAGTTGATCGACGGAGAAGGTGGCAAGCCAGAGTGCGACATTGGGTGACAGTGTGGCCGTCATCGCGAACAATGCCAGGCCGTGCAGCCTGATCGGCGCAGGCAGGAAACGCAGAGCAGCCATCATCAGAATGGGCACAAGCGCCCCGGCGCACAGACCATGCAGGACACGCAACGCCAGCAGTAAGTGCAAATCGCGGATATAGGGCAACAGGGCGGCAAGCGCCATTGCCGCCGCCAGCATCGTCAAATGGAAGCGGCGCATTGAGAAGGTGATGGCGAACCACGCCGCAAACGGCATGGCGGCCAGTTCACCGGCCGAATAGGCGGTGGTAAGCCAGGAGATATCATCCCTTGCAAACCCCAGCCCTCCTTGTATATCAGCCAGCGCCAGAGAGGGAACCCGGCTGCTCAGGCCGGCTACCATTGCGGCGAGAAGTATGCCCAACAGACCCACCGCCAGACGGAGATTAAAGACCGGTTGGGGCTGGGGGATGGAAGGCGCGGAAGCGGGCATCGCCGTACTCATGATCGTGTCCTGCCCGTAGCGGCTTCAGCCTGGAGATTTGCCGACCATCCACCGCCCAATGCACGATACAGCGAGACAACGGACAGTGCTGAAGCCGTTGCACAGTCGCTCAGTTCTGCCTGACTTGCCAGCAACGTGCGGCGGGCAACCAATACGGTAGTAAAATCAGCCGAGCCTTCCTGATAAGAGCGTTGGGCGACGGAGAGCGCCACCTGGTTGTTTTCGATGGCGCTCTGAAGCTGCTCATGCCGTTTGCCTTCACTGGCATAAGCGCCCAGCGCGTTGTCCACTTCATGCCATGCCCGCAGCACGGTTTGCTGATAGTCGACGGCCGCCAGAGACATGCGCGTTTCACTCAACTCCAGTTGTCGGCGTAAGCGCCCGCCTTCGAAAATGGGCAAATAGAGAGTAGGGCCAAGCGAAAACTGGCGGGAATCCCAACTGCCGAGATCCGATAAGTTGAACCCCTGCACGCCCAGCGATCCGGTCAGGCTGATACGCGGATAGAAATCGGCCTCGGCCGCGCCGATATCCGCCACTGCGGCATGCAGCTTTGCTTCCGCCTGCAATATATCGGGTCGGTGCCGGGCCAGGTCGGAGGGTACGCCAATCGGCAACCGCGCAGGCATAGAGGGCAGCGCGGCGCTCGTCAGACGCGCATCAAGCTCTCGCGGCGCCCTGCCCAACAACAGAGCCAGCGCGTTCATCAACGCAGCGCGCTGATGGTTCAAGTCCGTTAATCTCGCCTCCAGTGCTGCGGCATCCGCCCGCGCCGATGCCGCATCAAAACGGTTAGCCACGCCATTACGTTCCCGGCTTTCGGCCATACGCACTAAATCCCGGGCAATGCGCTGGTTCGCTTCCACCAGCGACGCCTGCGCCTGTATGCCCCGCAGCAAAATATAGGTCCGGGCCACCTCCGCGGTAACGGAAACCTCAGCCGCTTCCCGGCCATAGTAGGCCGCCTGTAGGTTGGCCTGCGCGGATTCGCCGAGATGGCGCAGATGCCCCCATAAATCCAGTTCCCATGCGGCTTCCATCCCTAACGACCAGGTATTATAGCTGCTGGTCGGCGCGCCGAGCCGATGGGTGGGCGAGTTCTCGCTGATAGCGGAACTGGCGTATCCGCTACGGGCGGACAGACTGGGACGGCGGGAAGCGTCGACCAGCCCTGACTGCGCGCGGCTTTCGTCGATACGCAGAGCCGCTGTCCGCAAATCCAGGTTGGCGCCCACTTCAGACTCCAGTTGTATCAATGTGGCATCGTTAAACAACGCCCACCAGTGCTCAGGCGCCCGGGAACGGGTCAGTGCGGGATGCCGGGCGACCATGGCCTCACGCGCCTTCAGCGCTGCAACTTTAGAGCCTGTAGCGGGCGCCTGTACCGACGGGGGAGTGACGCATCCTGCCAGTAACAGAGCAATCAGAGCAGGTGCGCCTTGAGACAGCGATGTATATCGAACAAGACGGTTCATTCAATTCCTCAAACCGAGAGCGGAACTAACCGTTCTCTTCATTAAAGCAACAAAAATAAAGGGGATATTGCGATTACATACGGGGATGGAAACTGATCGGTACCTTACAAAATAAATCAAATATCGTCAATTTCTTAATATTGTTGTAACAAATGAGTTTTATCTCAGGATACCGGTAGGTATACTTGCTGACTAATGGCTTTTAACGCAGGAGCGCTCTGTGCCCGAAAGTATTCATCCCCATCACGACAAGATATCCGTCGTCTTAAATGCAGCGGCTTCGGTATTCCTGACGCATGGTTTCAGCGCCGCGACGACGGATATGATTCAGCGTGAAGCCGGCGTCTCCAAAAAGACGCTGTATGCCTGCTTTCCCGGCAAAGAGGCCATGTTTATGGCGGTGATTGAGCGGCAGTGCGCATTAATGGCCTCGACGGTCAGCGCGATCCAGCCCGCTCCCGGAAACCTTGCCAAAACCTTGACGGACATCGGCCGGGCTTATCTGGATATCGTGTTGTCCGATACCGGTGTCGCGCTGTTCAGAGTGGTAGTCGCCGAGTCTCCCCGCTTTCCGATGGCCGGCAGGCATTTCTACCTGTCAGGCCCCAAAGTCGTTACCGCGATGGTGGCGGAACAGCTAAGTGCGGCGTCACTGGCCGGCGATATCAATATCCATGATATCGGTGCCGAGACCGCCGCGGCACTTTTCATTGGCATGGTGCGCAGCGAAGGACAACTGGATTGTTTGTTACATCCGGGAACGCGGCCCTCTCCTGGTCAACTGGACAGATGGGTAAAGCTGGCTGTCGACACCTTTATCGGGCGATTTGCTGTTGTTCACCCGACTGCCGTTCGCCCAAAAGATCACGAACCGTCGTAGAATAGAAGCGTCATCAAACAACCGCCACATATAGCCAGCTCTACGAACGGTCTGCGCTGTTTTATTGCCATCTCTAACGCGTCAATCACCAACTGCTTTTTCAGGCGATTACTCTGACTCAAGCCGATAATGCGTCTGGAATACAGATCAATCACCGTCGCCAGATAGAGCCAGCCTTCTCCCGTGCGGATATACGTGATATCCGAAGCCCACGCGATATTCGCCGCTGACGGATTAAACGCCCGGTTCAGCAGATTCAGACTCGATTGCAACGCTGAGATCGTTCTCACCTACCCTGCCGCCAAACGGCATTACCGCTTTGCCATCATGCTGTTTTGAAAACCACGCCTCTTTTTTGTGATTTAAACCGCAAAAATGGTTTTTATTTTTTATTTTGTTTCCATAGCTAACTAATGTGTTCTCATCCGCTATTCGCTCTCGCAAAAAACATAATTAATTGATTTTATTATCCATGAGGTTACAAATGCTTAACTCAACGCACAACGCCGTCACCAAAGGCCTGTTGCTTATCTCCCCGATCTTGTTCACCGCGGCGCTGCCGGCCGCCGCCGCCAATGAGTCTATGCAGCAAATCGCCGGCAAGACCCTGCCCTATCAGGAAAAGCCCCGCGTCTTTATTCTGAGCGACATCGGCAACGAACCGGACGACCAAATGTCGCTGACCCGCTTTCTGCTCTATACCAATGAGCTGAATGTTGAAGGCCTGGTCGCCACAACCTCGACCTGGCAACGGGAAAAAATCCGTCCCGATATGATTGAACTGGTGGTGAATCACTATAGCGAGGTGCAGCCGAACCTGCTGAAACACGATGCGAATTACCCTGCCGCCTCGTTGCTGAAATCGCTGATCGCCTCCGGTCAGCCCGCTTATGGCATCGCCGCCACCGGAGAAGGGAAAAACAGTCAGGGTTCGGATCTGCTGTTGAAATCCATCGAAAAAAGCGCTGATCCGGCCCACCCCTTATTCATTAACCTGTGGGGCGGCGCCAACACCTTGGCCCAGGCGCTGATCGACTTATCCCAAAAACACCCGGCGCAGCAGGTTGAAGCGCTGACGCGTAACCTCGTCGTCTATTCCATTTCCGATCAGGATGACGCCGGGTCTTGGATCAGACAGCACTACCCCCAGATCACCTATATCGTCGATCCTTCCAGCCAGAACGGGGAAGACTATGCCAGAGCCACCTGGACCGGCATCAGTGGCGACAAATTTTACCGCAATGCGCCCGGCGCGGATTTCACCACGGTTTCGCAAAGCTGGCTCGACAAAAATATCCGCAGCAAGGGGCCGTTAGGGAAAGGGTATCTACCATATATATTTATTATGGAAGGCGATACGCCCGCGTTTCTCAGTCTGATTCGCAATGGTTTGAACAGCGACAGGAACCCCGGCTGGGGCGGCTGGGGCGGCCGTTACATCGTGCGCCAGCCGCAAAATGAAACCCGCCCTATCTGGAGCAACGGCGGCGATTTCTACCCCGGCAACCCAAACGCGGCGGATACGGTCACTGGCAGCGACGGCCAGAAATATACCTCCCATCAGGCGACAATCTGGCGCTGGCGTACGGCATTTCAGCATGATTTTGCCGCCAGAATGGACTGGAGCATTAAGGATTACGCGTCCGCCAATCACAATCCGCTGGCCGTGGTGAACGGCAACGCCGGGAAAGATGTGCTCAATATCGCCGTCCGCGTTGGGGAAACCGTCACGCTTAGCGCCAAGGGCTCCCACGATCCGGATGGGGATAAGCTCAGCTATAGCTGGATCCATTACCCGGAAGCCAGCTCCGCCATTTCCCAGATGGTTGCGATGGACCAGATCGTCGGGAAACCGGGGGAAGATTTCCTGCAAAAACCGCAGGTGCTGTCGTTAGGAGATGATGGCAGCGAGACGATAAAAGTTCAGGTGCAAAATAAGGGCACGGAACACATCATCCTGGCGGTTACCGACAATGGCAGCCCGGCGCTAACCGCCTATCGCCGCATCATTATTACGGCGCAATAACGCGCCAGCGGCTTTTTATCAGCAGTCGCGGCAGGACACGATAAACAGTCCGGCGGTCCTGGCCGTTCCCGCCAACGCGCTGATTTGCGCGCTGCGGAACTTCGCCAGTTGCCGCCTTCCTGCAACTCGAATTATTTAGGCTATATCCACACAACCTGAGTTCTCCGATCGGTACAATCGGGATTATTAATAAAAATATTATTTAGCATGCTTATTATATTCACTTAAATAGTGAATATAAATAACCCAACTGAAGTCGAGAATTAATCACGGTATAACGTCGGTTAATTTAGTTAAAATATTAGGATTTATTTAAACCTTCAAATTTAGACGGAGTATGAGATAAAAAAACAGACCTGATTGGGCAATTTTGTTCCCAATATAAATCATTAATCAAAATATCATTTCCATGCTAATTATCTTATTCCTAACCGATCGAACCAAGGAACTTCATCCCCTGCATGCATCGTTGATGTTTGTCATAAATAAAGCAGGCACCCTTGGTACGGCTCAAACTCTGCATAATCGTATTAATGCCTTAACAAAATTTCCAAACGATATGTAACCGCGCCTCGAATGTGAATACAATAGCTGAATGGAGTCAACATATTGAATATACGACAATATCCGATAGGATAAACCCGGCGCCACCTTACCATGCCGCCATCATTTTAAGATTAATCTCAATACCTATGATGCTGAAATCATAGACAAAAACAATTGGCGTTAAGAAAAGGAAAACAAAAGATAAAATTTACGCATAATCATAAAGTTAACATTCTGGACACATAATAAAAACCAATACCGAATTTTACTTAGGTTATAAACAACGCTTAAAAACTCATCGTTTGGTGAGCATTTCATATAATTAACGCCTTTTTATGTAACGAGAACAATATTGAATTATCAGCCAGTCTATGTAGAATCACGCCATTAAGTTCTGACAAACGTAAATAGCAGACCTGGCTTTACTCTGCGTAAAGTCCGTGCGGTAGCCATGTCTTAATAAAAATAGCTGTTCGGGAATACAGCTATTAACCGAGTTATTCAATAATATCGTCCAGTAAGCACTCAGAAATTTGTTTCGTACGTACAAACTATTTGCAAAGGAAAGTCATGATGAATATGCGAATCGTATTAGTTCTACTCTCCGCGTTTGGCCTTGCCAGTTGCAAAGCCCCCCCCCCCCCCGCATTAACTGATGACACCATCGTGACCAATGAAGTCAATGGCGTCACGTTAGTGCATCGTCATGCCATTGTTCCACCTCAAGAGTTCCAACCTATTAACCAGGAATACCGCGCGCTTTACGCCGCGTCGGTCATGAGCCGTCCCGACTTCAGCGGCAAGGTGGTTCGCCATCTCGAAAACAACCATACCTACAACGTACTTGGTCAGGTGGAAAACGCCTGGCTGGCGATTGCCGAACAGGGCCAGGAGGAACTGATTGGCTATGTTCCACCCCGCGCGGCGGTAAAAAGCGAACTGTATGAAGAGACGCTGAAAAAAGACCGGCTGCGTAAACCGCGGCGTCAAGCGCAGAAACCAACCTGCGTATCGGTGGATGGCAGCGGCAAAGCCTGCCGCAATACCAACAGCGGAACCTGGATTATCGACTAATCTCGCGTCAACCTAACAACACAACATGAAAAAAAAATCGGTTTTATACCAGTCTCTACTGGTGTTTTTCATAGCCGTTCTCACTCTACTGAGCGGTTGTGTTTCGTCTTCACGCAGCGAGCCTTCCAGTTACATTCTTAACTTTTATGCGCATCCGGAGATTAACGACGCGGCGCCGCTAAAAGTCAGGGTTCTGTTATTGAAATCCGACGCCGGCTTTATGTCGGCGGATTTCTACTCGCTGCAAAATAATGCCCAGGCGGTTCTCGGCGCCAACCTGCTTAACGTCGACGAATTTTTCCTGATGCCGGGACAGCTCAACAGGACGCCGACCGGTCAAACCCCGACGGATGCGCGCTACATTGGCATCATGACGGAATACCAGGTGCTGGATGGCAAAAAGTGGCGCATCTCGCTTCCTCTTCCCGCCGCCAATAAAGATAGCTTCTATAAGTTCTGGAAATGGTCGTCTGACGAGCTCAAAGCCAGCGTTTTTCTCGATATTGATGGGATCCGCGTCGTCAACGAGTAACGGAAGTTCCAACAGGAAATCAGTATGAATAAAGCAGAAAAAGTGGTCTGGAGCGAAGGGATGTTTCTGCGCCCTCATCATTTCCAGAGAACGGAAAGCTTCCTGCAAAGCCACATCCGGGAATGGGGAAATTTACAGCGCCCCTACCTGTGGGGATTTCTCGATCTGGAATTTGACGAGGCGATGTTGCGTCAGGGATGTATTGCGCTGAGTTACGCCAGCGGTTTGCTGCCGGATGGCACCCCGTTTTCCTTTCGCGATGCGCGATACGGGCCGGCGCCCCTGGAAATTCCGGATAACCTGACCAATGCGCGGGTGGTGCTTGCGCTGCCTGCGCGGCGCGCCGGACGTGAAGAGGTGATTTTTAGCGAATCGGCCGATTCCCTTGCCCGCTATATTGCTTTTGAAGAAGAGGTGGATGACGACAACGCCATCTCCATAGGCGCGGCGGCGTTACAGTTCGGCAGGCTGCGTTTGAAACTGATGCTGGAAAACGAGCTCACCGCCGAGTGGACCGCCATCGGCGTGGCCGAGGTGATTGAAAAGCGCAACGACAACCAGATACGTCTGGATACCAGCTACATTCCCCCCATGCTCAACGCCGTCAATAGCGTACAGATCTACAGTCTGCTCAACGATATGCAGGGGCTGCTACAGCAGCGCAGCCAGCAGATGAGCCAGCGTTTGCGCCAGCCGGGGCGTTTTAATACCTCCGAAATGGTTGAGTTCATGCTGCTGGCCTTAATCAATCACCATATAGGCCATATCACCCATCTGCGTTCGCTGCCCCTGCTTCATCCGGAATCGCTGTGGCGCGATTGGCTGCCCCTGGCCACGGAGCTGACTACCTGGCTGCCTCAGCGTATGCCCGACGCTTCCCTGCCGGTCTATGATCACGACAATCTGGCCGTCTGCTTCGGCAAACTGATGCTGGTGCTGCGTCAGGGTCTGTCGCTGGTAATGGAAGAGAACGCCATCCAACTCCCGCTCACCGAACGCTCCCATGGGCTCAACATCGCGACGCTGCCGGAAAGCAGCATGGCGCGGCAGTTTGGTTTCGTACTGGCGGTCAAAGCCAGCGTGCCGGGTGAAATGCTGCAAACTCACTTCCCGGCACAAATGAAAATCGCCCCGGTCACCAAAATTCGCGATCTGGTACAGCTTCAATTACCGGGCATGGTGCTGCGCGCCATGCCGATAGCGCCCCCGCAAATCCCGTGGCATGCCGGTTACAGCTATTTTGAACTGGAAAAAGGCGGTGAACTCTGGAAGGAGATGGAAAAATCCGGCGCGTTCGCGCTACATCTCGCCGGTGAGTTTCCCGGACTGGATATGGAGTTCTGGGCCATCCGCAGCCCATCAGAATAACGACAACGAGAGCTCACCATGCAGGAACGACAAGCTACCGGCAGCAATACTATTCTTTCTGGCGCGAGCGGCGGCAACCCCCTGGTTGCATCCGCCAACCCGCTGCTTAATGCTATCCATCAGATTCGCCACTCTGTTTCGCACGACGACCAGGCCGGCCTGCGCCAGCGATTGATCGACGAAATCCGCCGCTTCGAGGTACGCTGCCAACAGGCGGATCTGCCTTATGAAGTCATTATCGGCGCGCGCTATTGCCTGTGTACCGCGCTGGATGAAGCGGCGGCGCTTACGCCGTGGGGCAGTCGCGGCGTCTGGTCCGGCAGCGGCCTGCTGGTGACCTTCCACAATGAAACCTGGGGCGGGGAAAAATTCTTCCAGTTGCTGGCTCGCCTTTCGCAGAATCCGCGTGAGCATATCGTGCTGCTGGAGCTTATCAACTATTGTCTGCTCCTTGGTTTTGAAGGCCGTTACCGCGTAATGGATAACGGACGCACCCAACTAGAAACCATTAAACAGCGCCTGTGGCAAATGATTCGCGGCGTGCGCGGCACCTACCCCCCGCGCCTATCGCCGCACCCGGAAGATCAGCCGGTAATACGTAAGCTATGGAGGCCGGTGGTACCTCTGTGGGCCTGCGTCGCGCTGGTCGGGTTTCTGGGCTGTCTGTTCTACATCAGCCTTAACTGGCGTCTGAGCGATAAAACCAGTCCGGTGCTGGCGAATATTTATCAGACAACGCTTCCGGAAGTGAATATTCAACGACCTGTGGAGCAGTTGCCCGCCGTACTGAATCTGCGCGGTTTTCTGCGCCCGGAAATTGATGCGGGGCTGGTGGCGGTGCGCGACGAGCCGGATCGCAGCGTGGTCATTCTGAAAGGCGACGGGCTCTTCGCCTCGGCGTCCACCGTGGTGCGCGATCGCTACGAACCGGTCATTGATCGCATCGCCCAGGCGATGAACAACGTCAGCGGCAAAATCCTGGTGGTGGGCTATAGCGATAACGTGCCTATCCGCAGCGCGCGTTTCGCTTCAAACTACGAATTGTCCCTTTCCCGCGCCGAGTCAGTGCTGAAAATGCTGCAAAAGCACCTTGCGCGCCCCGAGCGGGTAAAAGCCGAGGGTCGCGGCGAAATGAACCCCGTCGCCCCGAACGATAGCGCTGAAAACCGCGCCCGTAACCGCCGAGTGGAAATCACCCTGCTGGTATCGACTGAAAACATTCAGGCCGAGCTGAACGGATTGGTGCAAGGAAATTAAAGGATGCTGAATATTCTCGTTTCAATACTGACTAACCGTATCCTCTGGGGCTTTCTGGGCGCCACGGCGCTGGCCGCGGTAATCTGGATGATTGGCCCGCTGTTTTCCATTGCCGATATCCGCCCGCTGGAGTCCGTGCAGAACCGCGTTATCGGCGTCCTGGTGATTTTTCTCATCTGGATTCACGCGCACCTCGTGCCGCGTATCTACAGAGCCTGGCTCAACCGCCGCCTGATGGATAACCTCAACGCCGCACAGCCTGAGCCGTCGAAAGGTGACGGCGCGCCGCTTAATAATGCCGATCAGATCCTGGCCGAACGCTTTGACGAGGCGGCGGAGATCCTGAAAAAAGCGCACTTCAACGGCTCGTCGCAGCGCGGCGCCCAGTGGACTCAGCGCTTCAGCAATCAGTATCTCTATCAATTGCCCTGGTACGTGATTATCGGCGCGCCAGGCGCCGGTAAAACCACCGCGCTGATGAATTCCGGCTTGCAGTTCCCGCTGGCGGACCGTTTCGGCAAAACCGCGCTGCGCGGAATAGGCGGTACGCGAAACTGCGACTGGTGGTTCACCAACGAAGCGGTGTTACTGGATACCGCCGGGCGTTATACCACTCAGGAAAGTGAACAAACTCAGGATGCCGGCGAGTGGCTGCGTTTTATCGAACTGCTGCGTAAATACCGCCGCCGCCAGCCGATTAACGGCGTCATTATCACCATAAGCGTTTCCGATCTGCTCACCCAAACGCCGGAAGCCTCCCGGCAGCAGGCGGTAAACCTGCGCCAGCGCCTACAGGAGCTGCACGAACAGCTGGGTATTCGTTTCCCGGTTTACGTACTGGTCACCAAAGCGGATCTGCTTAAAGGTTTCCGTTCTTATTTCGCCAACTTTGATAAAACACAGCGTGACCAAATCTGGGGCTTTACTTTCCCGTGGGAGCGCTCAAAGCAGGCCGATTTTGATCTTATGGGCGCATTTATGCAGGAGTTCGCGCTGCTGCAACAGCGCCTGGACGCCGGCCTGCCGGATACCCTGCTGCAAGAACGGGATACCAAAACGCGCGCCGAGAGCTTCCTCTTCCCGCAGGAGTTCGCCGCTCTGCGACCGCTGCTCGCGGATTACCTGAGCACCGTCTTTGCCCGTTCCAATTTTGAAACCGAATTCTCCCCACGCGGGATCTATCTGGCAAGCGGAACCCAGGAAGGGCTGCCGTTCGACCGGGTGATGGGCGAACTCAATCGCGCCCTTTCACTACCGGTAAACGACGCGGATGGCGACAGCTGGGATTCCGTCAGCAAAGAAGCGCCCATTCCCGCCGGCAAGGGACAGAGCTTCTTTATCAAGGACCTGCTGCAAAACGTCATCTTCCGGGAGGCCGGCATTGCGGGGCAAAACCGCTGGTGGGAGCTGCGCAGCCACGCGATTATCTGGTCCGGCTACGCGGCGCTTCTGACGCTGCTGGTCGTGTTCGGCACCCTGTGGCTGATCAGTTACGGCCGGAACAATAGCTATCTTGACGAGGTTCAGGCAAAAATTCCGGGCGTAGCGCAGCAGAGCAAAACGCTGCAAGGGCATGGTCAACAGGACCTGTTCGATTTGCTGCCGCTTCTCAACAGCCTCGCCAATCTTCCGGCCAGCGCGGAGTTCGACGTCAACGATCCTCCGCTGACTCGCCGTATGGGATTGTATCGCGGCGATGACATCAGCAATGCGTCACAGGCTCTGTACCAAAAATCTTTGCAGCAGTTACTGCTGCCGGCGGTAACCCAACGCATCACCACCTGGTTGCGCAATGACAACGGCAGCGACGCGGAATACAGCTACGAAGCGCTCAAAGCCTACCAAATGCTTTACCAGCCTAAACATTACGACGGCAAATTTCTGCACTCCTGGGTAATGCTGAATCTGCGGCGCAATCTGCCGCAGAATGTGACCCAGGCGCAGCTTAGCCAGCTGGAGCGGCACCTGGCGCAGCTGCTGGAGCCGCAGATTCAGTCATCGCCTTATGCCAAAGAAGAGGCGTTGATCGGCCGTCACCAGGCGCTTATCAAGCAGAACCCGCTGTCGACTCGCGTATACGGTCGCCTGAAGCGATTGCTGGAACATGACGAAAGCCTGCGGCCCGTCTCTTTGACAACCCTCGTCGGCCCGCAAAGCGAACTGGCGTTTTCCCGCAAAAGCGGCAAATCCATCAGCGACGGCGTACCGGGCCTGTATACGCCCGATGGCTACTGGAACAGCTTCAACGACCGGATTGACGGCGTCGCCGCCGCCTTACACAAGGACGACGCCTGGGTGCTGGGCGTGAACGCGCCGCAGGAAGACAAGCAGCAGACCGACAACGCCGTGCGCCAGCTATATATGCGGGATTTCATCGCCAACTGGGACGGTTTCCTTGCCGATATTCAGCTTAACAACAGCTCCGACCTCGCGCAGCGCATCAATACCATACGGCTGATCTCCAGCAGTAACTCGCCGTTGCGCAAGTTGGTCATCAACCTCGGCAAGGCGTTGACCATCGCTCGTACAACGGAAAATGAGGCTGAGCAGGAACCGTCCTCGCAAAGCGGCAATAGCACCACGCGTACGCTGGAAACGCTGTTCGGCAATAATGACAATGCGCCGATAGCCACCGCCGGCGCGCAAACGCCGGAACAGCTGGTCACCGATCACTATACCCCGATAATTGAACTGGCGAAGCCGCTGGAGAAAGGCAGCAAAACCATCGTATTCGACGATTTTCTCAAGCAGGTCGACGATCTATACCGCTATCTTACCGCCGTCCAGGACGCGGCCAACAGCGGCATGACCGCGCCGGGGAATGACGCCATCAGCCGTCTACAGGCCAGCGCCGGTCGTCTGCCAAAAGAGTTGCAGGGGATGTTCAGCAGCATGGCGGTCGGCGCAAGCAGCGATACTCAGCGCCGGGATCTTGAAAACATCCGCAAACGCATCAGCGTCGAGGTGGGCAGCTTCTGCCGTCAGGCCATTGCCGGGCGCTACCCGCTGATCCGTTCGGCCGGCAATGACGTAACCCCGGACGATCTGGCGCGCATGTTCGCGCCAGGAACCGGACTGATGGACACCTTTTTTCGCGACAACCTGACCAACAAGGTCGATACCACCCAGCAGCGCTGGCGCTTTACGCCGGGCATCGATGGCAAAACCCTGCCCGGCAGCGAAAGCCTGCTGCGCCCGTTCCAGCAGGCGCAATCCATTCGCGACGCTTT
Organism: Brenneria tiliae; assembly: GCF_023347575.1. Lineage (NCBI taxonomy): Bacteria > Pseudomonadati > Pseudomonadota > Gammaproteobacteria > Enterobacterales > Pectobacteriaceae > Brenneria > Brenneria tiliae. Next base: position 156,659 of record NZ_JAKPCB010000094.1, read on the forward strand.
TTTCGCCAACGGTACGGCCACGCCATCCTATCGAGTCACCGTGCGCACCGTGCGGATGGATAACGCCATTCTTAATCTGACGCTGGATGTGGATGGTCAGCAGCTGCGTTACAGCCACGGTCCGCAGGCCGTTCAGTTGGTAAGCTGGCCCGGCCCGGGCGGAACCAACCAGGTGCGGATGCAGCTGGGGCTCGCCGACGGGACGACCTCAACGCTGGTAACCAACGGTTCCTGGGCGCTGAACCGTTTTTTCGACCGCGCTCGCATCACGCCTGGCGGCAATCTCAGCCGTCAGGCCACTTTCACGGTTGACGGACATCAGGTGACGCTGGAATTTGTACCGAACAGCATCCGCAATCCTTTCCAGCTTCCCGGCTTCGTATGCCCATAACCGCAAGGAACGGACTATGAGTAACTATCCTGTGATTAGCTGGTACGGCAAATTACCCAGCGCCGGCGACTTTTTACAGCGCCGGTTCCCCGATGCGCTACTGCGCCAGTGGTCGCACTGGTTTCAGGTAGGGTTGCTGAACTGGCGAACAGACGAAGAGCGCGCTGCCGGCAGTCGCCAATTCGGCAACGCGCCGGTGTGGAATTTCGCGGTGCCGCCGATGCTCGGCAGCCAGCAGGTACAGATAGGCTGCCTGCTGCCCGGACGCGACAGCGTAGGCCGTCAGTATCCGCTGTGCGCGCTGTGCGCTTTTAATCCCGCTGAATGGTCGCCCCGGCTGCTGGCAATGGCCGGCGATTGGTATCAGCAGTTGGGACGCACGCTCCACCATGCCGTAAGCAACGGCTATTCGGCAGAGCAGCTTGACCAGACGTTGCTCGCCATCCCGGCGCCAGCCATACCCGCGCAGGAGTCTCGTTCAGAAATTCTGGAGGTTATCGGCTATGAGGATGCCCCCGCCAATCTTAGCTGGTGCCAGGCCAGCGACTGTTTCGACCCGCAGCGCCAGACCAGTTTCTGGTGGACCAACCGCAGCGACGGCTATCCGCTCTATACCCACGTCCACAGCGGCAACTTCACCGGACAGCTGTTTTCGCTGTTGTTCGACCCCGCCGGCGGCGCACGTCCCGGCCGCCACGGACTCTATCCGCCGATGTTTGAATAAATCGCAGGAGAGCGAATGGATATTGAAACCTTTCTCACGCCGGTGACAGCGGAAAAGCCGTGTGGGGAAAATCTTGAATACGATGCCGACTTTCAGGCGATGGAGCAGGCAAGCCAGGGCAAAGCCGAGCAGCAATTCGGCGAGACGATTATCCCGGCGGAACCCGCCGACTGGACCAAAGTCGAGAAGCTCGCCGCCTCCCTGCTCGCCCGCACTAAAGATTTGCGGGTCATGCTCGCATTGACCCACGCCTGGACCAAACGCCGCGGCCTGCCCGGTTACGCCGACGGCCTGCTGCTTATCCAGCAGGCGTTGTTACTCTACTGGGAAGCGCTCTATCCGCAGTTGGAAGAGTATGGCGCGCGCGATCCCTTTTACCGTATCAATGCGCTGGCGGCGCTTGGCGATAAATCGGCGCTGACGGCCGCGCTGCGTCAGGCCAAATTGTTGCGCAACGCTGCGGATGAAATCACCCTGCGTGACGCCCAGGCATTGCTCGACGGCAGCAAAACCGAATGCCCGGACTACCCCGGTGGCCGGGCGCGTCTGCTGGATGAGCTGGCCAGCAGCAACCAGCCGGGCATCGAAGCCATCCAACTGATCAATGAGCGGCTGAAGACCATCTGCGAAATACTCGTCGAACATTTGGGCGAGAGCGGCGTACCGGAGATGGAACAGCTGCGGAAACTGGTCAGCACCGTCGCCGAGTCCTGTCAGAGCACCGATCTTTCAACCTTAATCCCCACAAGGGAGCCGGAGATGAAACAGGAAACCGTACCCGCACCGACCGTTTCCGCCCCTCGCGGGGCAGGAGATTGGCGTTCCGCACAGGTTCGCTCCCGTGAGGATGCGCAGTTGATGCTGGAGAAAGTGAAGCAGTACTTTGTCCTGCACGAGCCCAGCCACCCTGCCCCGCAGATGATCGAGCGCGTGCAGCGGCTGATTGAAATGAACTTTATGGACATTATTCGCGATCTGGCGCCGGACGGCGTCAATCAACTGGAAAACATCTTCGGACGCCGCGAATAGCCGTGTCCGCCCGTAACGGTAGTGGGCGTTGACGCCTGCAGCCAGACTTTCAACGCGCATATCCGATGGAGAATATCATGCCAACCAATAAATCCAGTGGGCAAAAATTTATCGCCCGAAATCGTGCGCCACGCGTACAGATTGAGTACGACGTAGAGATTTACGGCGCGGAACGCAAAATTCAGCTTCCGTTTGTCATGGGAGTGATGGCCGATCTGGCAGGAAAACCCGTCGATCCGCTGCCGTCGATCGATGAACGCAAGTTCCTTGAAATCGACATTGATAATTTTGACGAACGCATGAAGGCGTTGAAACCCCGCGTTGCCTACCAGGTCGATAACACGCTGACCGACGATGGCAAGATTAACGTCGAACTGACGTTTGAAAGCATGGAGGATTTCCAGCCGGATGCCATAGCGCGCAAAGTCGAACCGCTTAACAAACTGCTCGAAGCTCGCACTCAGCTTTCCAACCTGCTGACCTATATGGATGGCAAAAACGGCGCGGAAGAACTGATTGCCAAAGTGCTTCAGGACCCTACGCTGCTCAAGGCGCTGAGCCAGTTGCCCAAGGGTGATAACGCGGAAAAAGGTAACGAGGAGTAATCGATGAGCAATCCTTCCCAACAGCAGACACAGCAAGCGCAGAAGACGTTCAGTGAAGACGAATTCAGCGCGCTGCTTAATAAAGAGTTCCGGCCAAAGACCGACCAGGCGCGTTCGGCGGTGGAAAGCGCGGTGAAAACGCTGGCCCAGCAGGCGCTGGAAAATACGGTAACCGTCTCCTCCGATATCTATCGCACCATTCAGAATCTGATCGCCGGCCTCGACGAGAAACTTTCCCAGCAGGTTAACCAGATTATTCACCACGAAGAGTTCCAGAAGCTGGAAAGCGCCTGGCGCGGGCTGAACTACCTGGTCAGTAATACTGAAACCGACGAGATGCTAAAAATTCGCTTTATGAGCATCACCAAGCAGGAGCTGGGCCGCACCCTGAAACGCCACAAAGGCGTAGGCTGGGATCAAAGCCCAATCTTCAAAAAAATCTATGAAGAAGAATACGGCCAGTTCGGCGGTGAGCCGTTCGGCTGCCTGGTGGGCGATTACTACTTCGACCACAGCCCGCAGGACGTGGAGTTGCTGGGTGAAATGGCGCGCATTGGTTCCGCCAGCCACTGCCCGTTTATTGCCGGTACCGCCCCAAGCATCATGCAGATGGAGTCCTGGCAGGAACTGGCCAATCCGCGCGATCTGACCAAAATTTTCCAGAACACCGAATACGCCGCCTGGCGCAGCCTGCGCGAGTCTGAAGACGCGCGCTATCTGGGCCTGGTGATGCCGCGTTTCCTGGCGCGTCTGCCGTACGGCGTGCGCACCAACCCCGTCGACAGCTTCGATTTTGAAGAAGAAACCGACGGCGCGAACCACGGCAACTACACCTGGACCAACGCCGCCTACGCGATGGCCGCCAACATCAACCGCTCATTTAAAGAGTTCGGCTGGTGCACGTCCATCCGCGGCGTCGAATCAGGCGGTTCGGTGGAAAATCTGCCCTGCCATACCTTCCCGAGCGACGACGGCGGCGTGGACATGAAATGTCCGACTGAAATCGCCATCAGCGATCGTCGTGAAGCGGAACTGGCGAAAAACGGCTTTATGCCGCTGGTACACCGCAAAAACTCGGACTTTGCCGCCTTTATCGGCGCCCAGTCGCTGCAAAAACCGACGGAATACCACGACGCCGACGCCACGGCCAACGCGCGTCTGGCGGCGCGCCTGCCCTATTTGTTCGCCTGCTGCCGCTTTGCGCATTACCTCAAATGCATCGTGCGCGACAAGATTGGCTCGTTCCGCGAGCGTGACGAAATGGAGCGCTGGCTAAATGACTGGGTAATGAACTACGTCGACGGCGACCCGGCCAACTCGTCTCAGGAAACCAAATCCCGTAAACCGCTGGCCGCCGCCGAAGTGCAGGTGCAGGAGATCGAGGACAACCCGGGTTACTACACCGCCAAGTTCTTCCTGCGTCCGCACTACCAGTTGGAAGGACTGACCGTCTCTCTGCGGCTGGTTTCAAAGCTGCCATCGCTGAAGAGTAAAGAAGCATAATGTAATGGTTACGGAGCCGTATGAGTACGGCTCTTATCCACATGACCAAGATAAATCAGGAGCACAGAACGATGGGAATAAGACCCGGTTTTATCGCGGCGTGGACGGCGGCGAAACAGATCTATGATCCTAACGATCCGATCGGTAAAGTGAAAGACACCATCGGCGGAACGGTGAAGAGGAATTTTGAGATTCCGGTCAGAGACGGGGGATGGGAAAATTCTTGCGCCGTAAGGATGAGCTATGTGTTGAATTATACCGGTCACCCAATCCCAAGGATAGGAAGTAAAACAGTCTCCGGAGCAGACAGGAAATGGTATTTCTATCGTGTTAAGGATGTTATTGAATACCTGAATAACGTATGGGGAAACGCGGATTTAATTATCAACTATCCACAATTGCCTGTTGAACAGCTAAAAAACAAGAATGGATTGATCTTGTTTGAAGTTTCCGGTTGGGGCGATGCCAACGGGCATGCGACATTCTGGAATGGCAGCCTTTGTTCCGATCATTGTTACTTCAATGATACCAACGCGAATTATACAACAAACAAGGCGAATTTTTGGGAGTTGTCATGAAAAGACTAATCGCATTTTCACTGTTAACTGGATTATTATGCACGTCTTTTCACGTCGTTAGTAAAACGCCCTTTGACCCTGTTGATTTTATAAAAAAAATGCCCTATCACCAGGTGGTAAAAGAACTGGCGCTAGCCCGGTGTATTGCACAGGTATCGGCAGAAGATACTCTCTTTTCTCTGGATGCGGCCAGAACAGCAAATGCGATGAGAGAATGGATGCCTTTTGATATTGAAAACGGCGATCGGAAAATTAATGCGCTTATCGATAAATTCAAGTCGACCTATAATCCGTCACACCGCGAGGTGGGCCCGGATACCAAAGGCGTCACGTTAAATTGCCTGCGTCTCTATCACAGTCCGGAATTGGACAAGTTATCTCGCGAGGTTATTGACGGCGACCCTGACCATACCTGGTATCAGGACAATCAGTAAAAAAAATTCAAATTTATTAGGATATTAGAAAAAGAAGTCTGGTTATGGAAGTTGCTTTAATGACCGCTGAAAAAATATATCCTCGCCATTTTCTCACTGCTATTTATCAGCCATCAGAGCTTTTACATAAAGAGATATTTATATGGTAAATAAAAATCATTTTTTACTGTCAGTGGTTATCAGTTCGATGCTAGTGATATCGCCACTGGCTTCAGCTGGCCAAGAAATACTTGATCCTGCACTCATAGAGGGACAAATTTCTCGTAACGATGTAAATCTTAGCGGCACGGACTTTCTTCGTGCATGGACTGCTCAAAATGATAACCAGGCAAGACAACAAGCTGATATGTATCTATTAGGTGTTTTCGATGCAACAGAAGGAAAATCCTGGTGTAGTTATAATGTTTTGAAATCACTCACTTTAAGCGAAATTGTATTTTCATATTTTAAGAAATTACCTGCTGAAAGATTACAGGAAAGAGCCGCTCATCTGATTGAAGAGGCTTTAATACAGAATAATTCATGCAAAGAAAGGAGAAAGTGATGAAACCATTATATGAACAATTAAAAAAACATCACTATTCATCCAGAGGTGAGAATCCTAGTTTTGTTTCTTCTGAAGATATATATGCAGAAATAGGTTATGACTATAAAGATTTAATCAGAGAAAATCAGAGTTATCAAAACACCTGCGCAGTTAGGGTGAGTTTGGCATTATTGAAATGCAATATTTCTTTTCAAGGACGCATTTCGATTAAAAAAGGCCCTTATAAAGGAAAAAAATTGAGCCTGGCGCTAAACTATTAGCTGACCAACTTTATAAAGATAATATTTTCGGTAAAGCCGAATTGTATACAGATGCTAATCAGGCTGCCCGCGCATTGAGAAATAGAAAAGGCGTTGTCTTCTTCAATGCCATCACTGGCTATGGAGGCGGACATATCGACCTCCTGGAACCCTTGAGTGATAATATACTTCAATGTCACTCTGAGTGTTTTTTTAACTGCAAAGAAGTCTGGTTCTGGGAATTAAAATAATCCTGTATAAATATTTTTATGGATTCCATTGATATAAGTTTAATAATCATACCGATTTTAGTCGCTTGCCCACAGGCAAGCGACTGAGATGATTGGACAGATATTCCATCTGTCCAGTCACGAGGCAGAGGTAAAATATGGACGGTTTTATTCGGCCCCATGCTTTCCTGTTTGCCATATAAGTGCTTTTTCGAAAGCAATATATTGTAACTAACAACGAAGAGTAGATACTATGGCTATTGATATGTTTCTGAAAGTTGACGGTGTAACCGGTGAATCAAAAGATTCCAATCACACTGGCTGGACTGATATCACGTCTTTCTCCTGGGGGGCTTCCCAACCGGGAAATATGGGCGTGGGCGGCGGCGGCGGCGCCGGTAAAGTGAATTTTAACGATCTGCACGTTAATGCGCTGATTGACAAATCCACCACCGCAATCCTGAAACACTGCTCCAGCGGTAAGCACCTGACCAAAGTTGAACTCTCGGTCTGCAAATCAGGCGGCCAACAGGTGGAGTACACCCGCATTACGCTGGAAGAAGTTCTGGTCACTTCGGTACAGTACACCGGTGCGGATAACGGCGATACCGTCGGCGTAAACTACGCCTTCCAGGCGGCGAAAGTGAAACAGCAGTACTGGGAGCAGACCGCTTCCGGCGGTAAAGGCGCGGAAAGCAGCGCTGGCTGGAATATCAAGGAAAATAAAGAAGCGTAATAAATTAAGCTCTCTTTATCGGGGGCTAATTTTGGCCCCCGAATCATAATTACGGATTACGCTTTAAGTTGAGGAAAAATAATAGTCATTAAGAAAAAACCATGCGTATTTTAATATTGACTTTTTCCATATTGGCACCGACATCTATCTTTGCCTCGACATCGCTTCAATCAATTAATGCAACTATTTTTGAGCAACCACTATATCAAAAGGCGCTGAAACACCTCCATTAATAGAGGATCTCCGGTTGATGATCGGAATTTTAAAATAAACATTAACAACCAAGAAGTTTGGGTACTTTATTTCCGGTAGAGAATTCAATCAAAATGATGACAATGTCTGTTTTGTTGGTTAGTCAGTCAATAAACCAGAAATTATCAAACTAATACCACCAATAGGTTTCAGCAACTGGGAAGCAGAAGTTTGTAATAAAACAAGATCTGTCGGTATCATTTCTGCTAAAGATAGCGCCGTGGTTAAACTGGCGATTGTATATGAAGCGACTTCGCCTAATTCCATCGCCAACGAATCTATTGTTTTCAATATAGATAAAAATAACAACCTGGGAATCGATGCAACGTTGACGGATAAAATCGGTTCATTGGGCGCAAACAATATTGCAGAGCTCAGAGAGTTAATTTTAGCCCCCAAACCGCACGGGCCTCGTTGAGACCCGCGCCGTTTGAGCGCTAATCATATACCCAGGCAGGAATACGCTATGCGATTCACAATCATCACCACCAAACCCGGTCATCAGCCACCGCAGAGTAGCTGCGATTTTAGCCCGCCGGGGGGAACTATTGGCCGCGGCACCGATAATAATCTGGTTTTGCCGGATAATGACCGCGCCATTTCGCGGCTGCAAGCGATTGTCCATATCTCCGCCGATGGCGAATGCCGTATTACCAACCGCGGTAATGTGACGCGCATGATGCTGAACGACGTTCCCCTGGATCGCGGTCGTCAGGTTGAACTTCAGGACGGCGATATCCTCGGCATCGACGAGTATCGTCTGCAAGTCAGCGAACTGACGCTGAACGCCAGTCCGGCTCCCGGCAACGCGGCGGCGGCCCAGCGTCCGGCGCAGACGCCGCCGGCGGAAAACGTCCCCACCGCCGTGCCGGCGGAAATTTGGGATAGCCTGATGCAGGAGTTTTCCATTTCCGACAATATTTCCGGCGCCCGTTCAAGGCCGCCGGAAGAGCCGCTGATCAATCCGTTTAGCGCGCCGCAGGAACCAGAGCGCAACCCGGAAGATCCGCTGGCGCATTTCGATACGCAAGAGCCGCTGTTTGACAAAAAGCATGTCGAAACCGACCAGCTTTTCAACAATGAAGAACTCTTTAACAGCGATAGCATCTTCAACGATGCCACGCCCACCACGCTGACGCCGTCGGGCAACGCATCATCTCCCCAGGCAAACGACGAAGAAAACGAACTGGATCCACTTGCGCTTTTCGCCGGCGCGGGCAGCGGCAAATCCCATATCAATAGCGAGGATCCGCTCGGTCTGCTGGGCGGCGCGCTGCCGCTGACGCAGCCTGACGACGCGGAAATAGCTCCCGAACCGCAAAGCGTTCCGCGGTCCGAAGCGCCAGCGACGGCGGATAATGAAATTCCCGCGCCGGCGAAGGAAAATACGCCCTTCTCCTACTCCCCGGCGGATAACTCATCCTTGTTGAGCGATGAACCGGAGGAGGAAACGCCGCGGAGTCAGGAGCAGGAGCCACAGGATTACGCCAGCATCACCCTGCCCACCCCGCAGACCGTACAACGCAGCGCCAGCCAGACGCCCACCGGCCGCCTGCGCATCGACCCGGTAAACACCAGCGATGCGCAGAGCCGCGCGGCGGCATCATCCGTACGCGGCGATGTACTGCATGGCGAACTGCTGGAAGCATTACTCGAAGGCATGGGGCTGGGCGATATGCAGCCGATCCCGCAGTTTGACCGGGACAGCATGCATCAGCTCGGCCAGATGCTAAGCATGTTCTCGCAGGGCACCGTGGCGCTCCTGTCCTCGCGCTCTATTCTGAAGCGCGGCGTAAAAGCGGATATGACCATGGTGCTGGATGACGCCAACAACCCTTTCAAACTGCTGCCTTCCGGCAAAACGGTGCTGATGCAGATGTTTGGCTCCCGTATGCCGGGTTTTATGCCGCCGAAAAAATCGGTGCGCGATGCGCTTATCGACCTTCAGGCGCACCAGTTGGGAATGATTTCCGGTATCCGCGCCATTATTGCCGCCATGCTGCAATCCTTTAATCCGGACCTGCTGGAGGAAGCGGCGAAACGTGACGGCGCCACCTCGCGGCTGTCGCTATCCACCAGCCGCAAAGCGGCGCTGTGGGACTATTTCGTTCGTCAATACAATGATACCGCGGGCGAAATCGAAGACGATTTCCATACCTTGTTCGGCGAAGCCTTCCTGCACGCCTACGACATGGAAGTGAACCAGTACAAAGACTCACAAAGCGGATCGGAATAACGATGAATATCAATACGGCCTCACTTTCCAGGCAAGGCGCTCGCGCCAGCAACCAGGATCAGATCGGTGAGACCATCGGCGAGCGTTCGGCTTGCTTTGTGGTATGCGACGGCATCGCCGGACTACCGGGAGGCGATGTGGCGGCGAAACTCGCCCGCGACGCCATCCTTTCACGGTTTGACGGCGATAATCACCTGAATGCGCAGCACATTCGCGACTACGTGAATGAAGCGAACCATAGCATCCGCAGCGAACAGAAAGCGGCGAAAGATTATCATCGCATGGGCACGACGCTGGTCAGTTTATTTATCGACCGGGATTACCAGCTCGCTTACTGGGTGCATGCCGGCGACAGCCGCCTCTATCTGTTTCGCCGCGGCTGGCTCTACCAGGTCACCACCGACCACAGCCTGATTCAGCAGATGAAAGACGCGGGACACCAGACCGACGGCATTAACGACAACCTGCTCTACTTCGCCCTCGGTATGGACGATGAAGGCCGGGAATCCAGCTACAGCGACGTGGTGCCGATTGAAGACGGCGACGCGTTTTTACTCTGCACCGACGGTTTCTGGCATGGCGTCAGCGAAGAACAGATGAAACAGTCGTTGCATATGGTGAAGTCCCCGCAGGATTGGCTGACGCTGATGAACCAGATTCTGTTGAAAAACGAGCATCGGACGCCGGGCAAGCAGGACAATTACAGCGCAGTGGCCGTCTGGATCGGCGAGCCTCAGGACACCACCCTGCTACATTCGCTTTCTGACGCCGAGCAGTTTCTCCCCCTCCGTGATTGATTAAGGCTAACAAGGATTTTTATGAAACTTTGGCTTTCGGGTTTGGCCCTGCTTGCGGTATCCGCCAGCGCTCAGGCAGAAAATTACCGGATTGTTCAGTCCACCTCCCAGAAACTGGATGTCTGGATCGACAACATCAAAGACAACACACCGAAAAGCTGGTGCACGGCGGAGCTATCGCTGCGCGTTGTGGCTAACGGCGATAAAAAAATCAGCGTACTGGAATCCTTTATGCCCCGCCTGGGTTCGCTGCTGGAAAGCCAGTGCGCCAAGCTTGACGTGATTCACTGGCAGTTTAACCAACCCGACGGCACCTCGATCGCTCAGGGAAACGCCGTCAAAATTAACGACTGGGCGCCGATTATCCCAGCCAGCCAGCCGGTGGAACAGGCCGTGAATACTCCGCCGCAGGTGCGCGTCGAAGATCTATCGCCTCCCGCCGACCAGACTCCGTGGCTGAAATTCAGCCTGCGGGATGGTTGCTATCTGCGCACCTTCTGGCAAGGGGGCCCCCATGCGCCGGCGCTGTTTATTCCGACCGTTGGCGATGACAAATGTGAAACGGACGTCTGGCTAAACGGCCGCTACGACGTCACTCAGCTGAGCGCCGACGGCGAAAAGAAGATCGCCATAACCTTCGTACAGGGTTTCCCGGTGATTGGACTGAACAAAAAAGCCGACGCCGAAAAACTGACCATCGCCAGCGCTAACAACGAACGTATGGTGGTCAGCGACGGACGCCTGGCGCAAAGCTGGATGATCCTGCCCTACGCCGCAGACCTTAACGCCTGGCGGGCGAACGGCACCGTGGCGGTGGAAGTGCCGCACGATCTGGCCGGTAACGACGAACGCCTGCGTTTACGTCTGGAAGAGGTGCGTAAAGTCTGGTCCTCCTGGCTGGAGCCGGGCGCCAGCCTGACCATTGTGCTGGTCGACGCCTTGTATCCGCAGCTGCGCGATCCGGCGGCCGGCGCATACCGCACGCTGAAGTAACCCCCTCAGGAGCCATGATGCAAACTCTTTATCAACAACTGGCGAGCGCGTCGCTCGCCGACACGCTGACGCGCCTTGAAAACGACATCAAAAGCCAGCCAGCTAACGCCGATCTGCGCGCGGCCTTTGTGCAGTTGCTGTGCCTGGCGGGGAACTGGGGACGCGCGCTGATCCAGCTAAAAAGCTGGCTGGCGCTGAAACCACAGGCGAAACCGACCATCACCCTGCTGGAACAGGCGATTACCGGCGAACAACGGCGTAGTGAAGTCATGGCAGGGCGCGCCCGTCCGAATATGCCGGATACCCAGTGGCCGTGGCTCGCTCCGCTATTGGATGCGCAGCGCGCCCGCGACGCCGAGGCCGCCGGCGCGCTGCGCGCGGCCGCGTTCGAACAAGCCGACCTCAACCCGGGAGCACTAAGGTCGCAGGATGGCGCCCATCGCTTCGACTGGCTGATGGACGGCGATGCCCGTCTGGGACCGGTGTGTGAAATCATTGTCAACGGCCGCTACTTCTGGCTGCCGTTTAGCGCCATCGCGGAAATGCGTTTTCAGGCACCGGCGAGCGTCACCGATCTGGTGTGGCGGCATACCTCGGTCAGACTGGTGGACGGCACCGAACAGGTCTGCCAGATCCCGGCGCGTTATCCGCTGACGGAAGACGCCGAAGAGCGCTTCCTGCTGGCCCGCGCCACCGAATGGCAGACGATAAACGGCGCAGGAGAACAGTATCTGGGGCTCGGTCAGAAAGTATGGCTCAACGACAGCGACGAGTTCCCGTTGCTCTCGCTCGATAGCCTGATATTCGCCACGGATGAAGACGGGCATGAATAAGCCGTATCGCGAAGAGGGGAATAACCTGCTGCACAGCGGCTGGCGGTTTCGCCGCGGGCAGGAGACCATCGGCGCGCGCGATAAAATGCAGCCCTCGCTGCTCGACCGCCTGACGGACGACGCGCCCGACAAACGCAAGGAGCCGGTCAACGGCAATCTGATTTCTCACAGCACGCTGCGCCGCCACGTGCTGCGCGACCTGCAATGGCTGTTCAACACCATCAACAATGAAGCGCAGCACGATTTAAGCGGTATGGATCACATTCGCCGTTCGGTGCTCAATTTCGGCGTCGCCCCGCTGGCCGGACAACGAATGTCCGACATTGAATGGCAGGATATTCAGCGCAAGCTCACCGAGGCGATTTTGCACTTTGAACCGCGCATCCTGCCGCAGGGGCTACAGGTGCGCTGCGTCTCCGACCCGAAATCCCTCGACCTGCACAACGTGCTGTCGATTGAAATCAAAGGCCGGCTGTGGTGCGTGCCCTATCCGCTGGAGTTTCTGTTCCGTACCGATGTGGATCTTGAAAACGGCTACTTTGAACTGAAAGACGCGGGGTGAACATGGAGAGTAAACTGCTCGACTATTACAACCGTGAGTTGGCGTATCTGCGCGAAATGGGCGCGGAATTCGCCGAGCGCTATCCCAAGGTGGCGGGACGTCTCGGCATGCGCGGCATCGACGTGGCGGACCCGTATGTCGAACGCTTGATGGAAGGTTTTGCCTTTCTTACCTCGCGCGTGCAGCTAAAAATGGACGCTGAGTTCCCGCGCTTTTCCCAGCGTCTGCTGGAAATGATCGCCCCCAACTACCTGGCGCCGACGCCCTCGATGGCCATTGCGGAACTGCACCCCGACGGCGCCAAAGGCGATCTGAGCAACGGTTTTGTGGTGCCGCGCGGCACCATGATGGACAGCCAGACCCTGAAGAAAAGCGGCGTCACCTGCAGCTACGCCACGGCTCATGACGTCACGCTGCTGCCGCTGCACATCGGTCTGGCGGAGCTTGGCGGCGTGCCCGCCGACGCGCCGCTCGGCCAGCTTGGTTTAAGCCAGCGCGGCGCGGTGAGCGCGCTGCGCGTGCGCGTGGCGTGCGACGGCCCGGTCAACCTCAGGCACCTTGATTTCGACCGTCTCGACTTTTTCCTCAGCGGTCCCGATATTCAGGCGCTGAAACTGCTGGAATTGCTGATGGAGCACCAGGTAGGCATCGTCTGCCAGACCCTGGGGCCGAATCCGGCGCGCATCGTCCTTGGCGATGACGCCCTGCGCCAGGAGGGCTTCGAAGCCGATCAGGCCCTGCTGCCGGACGACTTGCGGAACTTCGACGGCTACCGCCTGCTGCATGAATATTTCGCCTTCCCGGCCCGTTTCCAGTTTATCAGCGTGCGCGGCCTGCGCCCGCTGCTGGCGCAAAGCGGCGAGGTCAAGGCATTCGACATCATCATTCTGCTGGATAAGGCCGACGCGCAGCTTGAGCGAGTGGTGGATAAAGACCATCTGGCGCTGCATTGTACGCCGGTCATCAACCTGTTTCCCAAAGTGGCCGAACGCCAGAAAATCAGCGACGCCCAGCATGAATATCATCTGGTGGTGGATAATATCCGTCCTTTGGATTACGAAATTTTCGCGGTGCAAAAACTCTACGCCAGCGTGGATGGGCTGCACGATGAGCAGGTTTTTCGCCCGTTCTGGAGCACCTGGAGCCGGGATGGCGACAACTACGGCGCCTATTTTTCGCTGCGCCGCGAACAGCGCGCGCTTTCCGAACATGCTCTGCGCTATGGCGCCCGCACCGGCTACGTCGGTTCGGAGGCGTTCGTCTCGCTGGTGGATGAACATCACGCGCCGTGGCGCGACGATTTGCGCTATATCACCGCCGAAGTATTGTGCACCAGCCGCGATTTGCCGCTGATGCTGCAACAGGATCTCGGCCAGTTCGTGATGCCGGACTCCCTGCCGGTACGCGCGCTTACGATGCGTAAAGGTCCGACGCCGCCGCGCCCGGCGCTGGCGGAAGGGCTCAGCACCTGGCGGCTTATCAGCCAGCTGCAAATGAACTATCTAAGCCTGATGGATAGCGATGACGGCGAAGGCGCGGCGGCGTTGCGCCAGCTGCTCGGCCTTTACGCCCAGCTTGCGGAAACGCCGGTGGCGCGGCAGATCGAAGGTATCCGCCACTGCGTGCTGGAGCCGGTGCACCGCCGGGTGCCGGAGCCGGGTCCGATTGTGTTTGCCCGCGGCGTGGGCATCACGCTTACCGTGGATGAACAGGCATTTTCCGGCTCCAGCCCCTGGCTGCTGGGAAGCGTGCTGGAACGCATGTTCGCCCGCCTGGTGGCCATGAACAGTTTTACCGAATTCACCCTCAAAAGTCAGCAGCGCGGTGAAGTCGGCTACTGGGAGCCTCGCATGGGTAAAAGGGCGTTGATATGAGCGAGACGCTGCCAGCCTGCACTCCGATACGGCGTCTGACGCCGCTGTCGGAAACGTTCTGGGACGCGGTAATGACCGCGCCCTGGCGCTACGACCTGTTCCAGCTTCTGCGGCGCCTGGACGCTCAGGGCGGCGAACGTTACCTGCTTGGGCGCGCGCCGCTGCCTCGCTTTGAACCGCTGCGCATCGGCCAGAAACCGTCCATGGCCTTCGCCCCCTCGACGATTGCCGAAGTGAGTTCACGCGATAACTCGCCGCTGCACGATGTCGCTATTTTAAGTTTCGGCCTCTTCGGCCCCAACGGTCCGCTGCCGCTGCATATGACCGAATATGCGCGCGAGCGCATTTATCATCATCAGGACGATAGCCTGAGCGCCTTTGCGGATCTGTTTCACCACCGCCTGACGCTGCTTTTTTACCGCGCCTGGGCCGACGCGCAGCCGACGGTTTCCCTCGACCGGGAAGATGACAAACGCTTCGAGCGGTATCTCGCATCGCTCATCGGGATGGGGCAACCCGGCCAGATGGAAAAAGGCGGTCTCAGCCACCACGCGCGCTACGCGCTTGCCGGGCATCTCTCGCGTCACGGACGCGACGCCGAAGGGCTGGAAAAGATCCTGCGCCACTATTTTCAGGTGCCGGTTCGGCTGGTGGAGAATGTCGCGCAGTGGATGTCCCTCACCGCCGGTGAACAGGCGCGCCTTGGCGCGGGCAGACGCGTGCCGCGCCTGGGGAAATCAGCCTTCCTCGGCGTTGCGGTACGGGATGCGCAGCATAAATTTCGCCTTGAGCTGGGACCGCTGGATCTCGAAACCTACCGGCGTTTCGTGCCGGGCGGCGCCTGGGTATCGGAACTGCGCGACTGGATACGCCAGTATCTGGGGATCGAATACCTGTGGGAAGTGCGCCTGATTTTGCACCAAGAGGCCGTCTGCGGCGCCGCGCTCGGCGACAGCGCGCCGTTGGGTTACGCCACCTGGCTCGGTCATCAGCCGCAGCCCGCGCCGCGCGGAGATCTGGTATTTAGCGTGGAGAGGTAAAGCAAAACGTTTTCCCTTTTTATGGTGTTTACGCATTTCTCCCCCTGTGCGTACGCCCGAAAATAATACTGCCTGTTGCGTTCATTACGCATCTTGATAAACGGAATCGATCATGTCAGAAATCAGCCGCGCCGTACTGTTCGGCAAATTGGACACGCTGTTATTTACCTCGCTGGAAAGCGCCACCGCCTTTTGCAAACTGCGCGGCAACCCCTACGTAGAGCTGACGCACTGGCTGCATCAACTGATGCAGCAGCAGGATGGCGACCTGCAACAACTTATCCGCCACTTTTCGCTGGATGAGGTGGCGCTCAGCCGGGATATTGTCGCGGCGCTGGATAAATTGCCGCGCGGGGCCAGTTCGATTTCCGATCTCTCCGAACATATCGACAGCGCCGTGGAGCGCGCCTGGGTCTACGGATCGCTGAAATTCGGCGTCAACCGCATCCGCGGCGGTCATCTGCTGATTGGCATTCTGAAAACGCGAAACCTGGCAAACGTACTGAGGGGCATTTCGCCGCAGTTCGATCGCGTCAGCGCCGACGAGCTGACCGATCGCTTCGATGCCATTTTTGCCGCCGGCAAAGAAACGCAGCAGGCTGCCGCCGCCCCGCCGGAAGCGGGAAGCGCGCCTGCCCAGCAAAGCACGCTGTCGCAGTACGGTCAGGATCTGACGCAACGGGCGCGCGAAGGGAAAATCGACCCGGTGGTCGGGCGCGACGGAGAAATTCGCCAGATGGTCGATATCCTGATGCGGCGGCGCCAAAACAATCCGCTGCTGACCGGTGAGGCGGGCGTCGGGAAAACCGCGGTGGTTGAAGGTCTGGCGCTGCGTATCGCTAATGGCGACGTGCCGGAGCCGTTGCAGCAGGTGCAACTCTGGCTGCTGGATATCGGCATGTTGCAGGCGGGCGCCGGGATGAAAGGCGAATTCGAAGCGCGTCTGCAAGCGCTGATCAACGAAGTTCAGGCCAGCGCCACGCCCATCATCCTGTTTATCGACGAAATTCATACCCTGATTGGCGCCGGTGGCCAGCAAGGAACCGGCGACGCCGCCAATCTGCTGAAACCGGCGCTGGCGCGCGGACAGCTACGCACCATCGGCGCCACCACCTGGGCCGAATACAAAAAATATATCGAAAAGGATCCCGCCCTCACCCGCCGCTTCCAGACCGTACAGGTGCATGAGCCGGATGAAGAAAAAGCCTTGCTGATGCTGCGCAGCGCCGTCTCGCCGTTGGAAAAACATCACCGCATATTGCTGTTGGACGAAGCGGTGAACGCCGCGGTCAAACTTTCACATCGCTATATTCCCGCGCGCCAGTTGCCGGATAAGGCGATAGCGCTGCTGGATACCGCCTGCGCCCGCGTGGCGGTCAGCCAAAGCGCACCGCCGGCGCAGTTGGAGAATTGCCTGCACCGTATCGCGGCGCTCGAGGTGGAAAACGACATCGCCGAACGCGAAGCTCGCGTGGCAATCGGTGATAACGAGCGTCTGACGCGGCTGAAAGCGGAAAAGGAAGAGCTTGAAGCCGAACGGGATGCGCTGACCGCGCGCTGGGAACAGGAGCGCGAACTGGTGGATGGGATTATCGCGCTGCGGGCGGAACTGCATGCCGCCGATGAAGACGCGCAGCCGGAGCTGCGTGAAAAACTGGCGCAGCGTCAGCAAGCGCTCGGCGAGCTGCAGGGAGAAACGCCGCTGTTATTCGCCGCGGTGGACGCTAACGTCGTCGCCGCCGTCGTCTCCGACTGGACCGGCATCCCGCTGGGCCGCATGGTTAAAAATGAAATCGACGCGGTGCTGAATCTGGCCGACACCCTCGGTCAGCGCGTTATCGGCCAGCGCCACGGCCTGGAGCTGATCGCCAAGCGCGTTCGCACCTCCCGCGCCAGCCTGGACGATCCGAACAAACCGGTAGGGGTGTTTATGCTCTGCGGCCCCTCCGGCGTGGGCAAGACCGAAACCGCGCTGGCGCTGGCCGAATCGCTCTACGGCGGCGAACAAAACGTCATTACCATCAATATGAGCGAGTTCCAGGAAGCGCACACCGTCTCCACGCTCAAAGGCGCGCCTCCGGGTTACGTGGGCTACGGCGAAGGCGGCGTGTTGACCGAAGCGGTGCGCCGCCGTCCGTACAGCGTGGTGCTGCTTGATGAAATCGAGAAAGCCCACCCGGATGTGCACGAGATCTTTTTCCAGGTGTTCGACAAAGGCTGGATGGAAGATGGCGAAGG
Organism: Brenneria tiliae; assembly: GCF_023347575.1. Classification (NCBI taxonomy): domain Bacteria; kingdom Pseudomonadati; phylum Pseudomonadota; class Gammaproteobacteria; order Enterobacterales; family Pectobacteriaceae; genus Brenneria; species Brenneria tiliae. Next base: position 174,500 of record NZ_JAKPCB010000094.1, read on the forward strand.
GCGGCATATCGATTTTCGCAACACCATCATTATTCTCACCTCCAACGTCGGCACCGAGCTTATCAGCGCCATGTGCGCCGATCCGGATCTGATGCCGGATCCTGACGCGCTGACGGGCGCGCTGCGTCAGCCGCTGTTGCAGGTTTTCCCGCCGGCGCTGCTGGGCCGCCTGCTGGTGGTGCCCTACTACCCGCTCAGCGATGCCATGCTGGAAGAGATCGTGCGCCTGCAACTCAAACGCATTCAGCGTCGGCTGGAGGAAAATCACGGCATTATTTCCCAGGTGGACGACAGCGTCATTACCCAGATTGTTCAGCGTTGTACCGAAGTTGAATCCGGTGGCCGTATGGTCAGCGCCATTCTTACCAATACTCTGCTGCCGCAGATGAGCCAGATTCTGCTCACCGCCAGCGCGCGCAATGAAAATTATCGTCGCCTGCATGTGACTTTCTCACAGGGTGAGTTCCAGTGCCAGTTTGCGGCCTAACGCCATCATCAAGAGAGTTTTCCAATATGACGGATCACAATAACAACCGGACCGTGCCTAATGCGTTACCGCCTGGGTATCGTTTCAATGAGTTTGAAATTAAGGAAGTGATTGGCGGCGGCGGATTCGGCATTGTCTATCGCGCCTGGGATCATCAACTGGAGCGCACCATCGCCATTAAAGAGTTTATGCCCTCAACGCTTGCGGTGCGCAACGACGACATGACGCTGGTGCTGCGCAGCGAGCGTTTCGGTAAGGCGTTTACCGCCGGGCTGAACAGCTTTATTCAGGAGGCGCGGCTGCTGGCGCGGTTTAGCCACCCGAATCTGCTGCACGTGCTGCGTTTCTGGGTACAGAACGATACCGCCTACATGGGCACCGCGTTTTATAGCGGCACCACGCTTTCCAAACTGCGCGAGGCGCGCCCGGAGCTGATTAACGAAGCCTGGATCCGCCGCACGCTGCCGATGCTGTTCGGGGCCATCAAGACCATTCATGACGAAGGCTACCTGCACCGCGATATCTCGCTTGATAACATCCAGATCCAGGATAACGGCCTGCCGGTGCTGCTGGACTTCGGCTCGGCGCGCCGCAGCATCGGCAATGTTTCCGACGAAACCGAAACCATGCTGCGCCCCGGCTTTGCGCCCATTGAGCAATACACCGACGACAACGAAAGCGAACAGGGTCCGTGGACCGATATCTACGCGCTGGGCGCCGTGCTGCATACCCTGATCGTCGGTTCGCCGCCTCCTGTCAGCGTGGTGCGCAGCATTCAGGATGGCTATCAGCCGCTGGCCGAACGCCGCCTGGAAGGGTATTCGCTGCCGCTGCTACAGGCGGTAGACCGCGCGCTGGCGCTGAAAATTGAAGAACGTCCGCAGTCTATCGCCGAATTCTCCGCGCTGATTGAAATGCCGGTGGCGGCCCTGAGCGATGTGCTGGGCATCAAAAAGCCAGGCACCATGCTGGTGCCGGTGGACGCCGCTCAATCCCCACTCTCTCCTCTCGACTGGAAGCGCTACAAAGTGCCTGGACTGATAATCGTCGGCGCGCTGGCGGGGCTGGCGGCCGGAGGGCTGTTCTTCAGCGGCGCGCCTGACAACGCGCCACAAGCACCAACGGCCGAAACGGTGCAGTCGCCGCCCCCTGCGGCGCAGGTTGCTACGCCGCCGGTCCAGACGCAGACGCCAACCGCCGTCGCCGCGGCGACGGAAACACCCGCGCAGACCGCGGTCAGCGTACCGGCGGAAGCGGCGCCAGAGGTCAGCGTCCCTGCCGTGCGCGTTGAACCGGTAGCGCAGGTCTATGTACGCCTGGGTGGAAGCGAACGGCTCACGCTCAACGGCAAACCGCAGACGGCAGCGCCTGAGGCCAATGGCTTCGCTTCGCTGCAACTGCCGCCAGGCGAATACGAACTCACGATCCTGGGTAACGGCCAGCCCCGCAGTCAAACCATTACCGTGGGCAAACCCGGCACCTGGCTTATCAACCCTTAACGTCAACGCTGCGTGTGGCGTCTGCGCCATACTTTCCATTCCAGGATATATTTATGCTCAACCGTATCACCGTACAGTTGCCCGTGGAGGGCCTGCTTTTCTGGAAGCTCGACGGCAGCGAGGCGCTGTCCGACTCCTTCTCTTTCGCCCTCACCCTGCTCGGCACCGACGCCCGTATCGACCGCAGCCAACTGCTCGGACAGCCCGTTACCGTCACCCTGCCGACCCAGAACCTGCTCGCCAACCGCTACCTCAACGGCAAGGTCACCCGCGTCGCCGTCAGCGCCGTCGAACTCTCCGGCACACGCTACGCCGTCTACACCCTCACCGTCGAGCCCGACCTCTGGCCCATGAAGCGCGACCGCAACCTGCGCATCTTTCAGGAGCAGACCGTCCCGCAGATTGTCAAAACCCTGCTCGCCGAATATCAGGTCAACGTCGAGGACAAACTCACCGGCAGCTACCGCGTATGGAACTACTGCGTTCAGTACCAGGAGAGCAGCCTGAGCTTTATCCAGCGCCTGATGGAGCTCGAGGGCATCGCCTACCACTTCCGCCACGAGCCCGACCGCCATACCCTGGTGCTGACCGATGCGGCGCAGCAGTATGAACCCTTCGCCGGCTACGAGTTCATCCCCTATCATCAGACCCCCTCCGGCGGTAGCACCGACGAGGAAGGCATCAGCCAATGGGCGCTGGCCGACAGCGTGACGCCGGGCATCTACAGCCTGGACGACTATGATTTCCGCAAACCCAACGCCTGGCTGTTCCAGGCGCGCCAGAATCCCGCCTCGCCGACGCCGGGCAGCATCGACGTTTATGACTGGCCGGGGCGCTTTGTCGACCACGACCACGGCGAGTTCTACGCCCGTATCCGCCAGGAACGCTGGCAGGTGGAGCACCAGCAGATTCAGGGCACCGCCACCGCCCTTGGCGTCACCCCGGGCTGTACCTTTACCCTCACCAACGCCCCGTTCTTTAGCGACAACGGGACATACCTCACCACCGGGGTAACCTACCATTTCGAAGAAAACCGCTACGCCAGCGGCGCCGACAGCCAGACCGTCCACCGCATCGACTTTGCCGTTATCCCCGCCTCCGTGCCCTTCCGCCCCGCCCAGGTCACCCCCTGGCCGCGCACCTACGGTCCGCAGACCGCAAAAGTGGTCGGCCCCGAAGGCGAATCCATCTGGACCGACAAATACGGCCGGGTCAAGGTGAAGTTCCACTGGGACCGGCTGGCCAAGGGCGACGACACCAGCTCCTGCTGGGTGCGCGTCTCCAGCGCCTGGGCGGGACAGGGATTTGGCGGCGTACAGATACCGCGCGTGGGCGATGAAGTGGTGATTGACTTTATCAACGGCGACCCCGACCGCCCGATTATCACCGGCCGCGTTTACAACGAAGCCAGCATGCCGCCCTGGGCGCTGCCGGCCGCGGCTACCCAGATGGGCTTCTGTAGCCGCAGTAAAGATGGACATAAGGATAATGCCAATATTTTACGTTTTGAGGATAAAGCAGGTCAGGAGCAAATCTGGATCCATGCGGAAAAAAACATGGATACCGAGGTTGAACATTGTGAAACCCGTAACGTGGGCGTTAACGCTACGCACAACACCGGAGCTAAACACATCATAAATGTCGGTAAAAATGAAACCGTTTTAACGATGGATAAAGCGGGTAATGCTCTGCTCGAAACAACCGCCAGCATCAAACTGAAAGTTAAAGATAACTATATTCTCATCACGCCATCAGCCATTGAAATCAACGTCACTGAAGGGAACCTGTTGGCGGAAAGTGTGGAAGAAGCCTCTTTTAAAGGCCAGGATTTAACCACGCTAGGTGGTGGAACAAATACTGAACTCAAAGCAAATGACACCGTGAATATAACCGGAACCAACACTACGGACATTAAAGGCGCCATCATAAAAATTAACAGCTAACTTTTCGGGATAAGGATAATTGTTATGGGAAAGCCAGCTGCCAGAGCATTGATTGATACCGGTGCTCATACCGGGCCAATACAATCAGGAAGCCCCAACGTTATTATTGGCGGTTTCCCCGCAGCAAGAAAAAATGATGCTGTGTCATGCTCTAAGCACGGTTCAGGCAGTATCGTCGGAGGCTCCGGTTCCGTATTTGTTAATGGTTTGCCTTTAGCCCGATTGGGGGATAAAACGCAGTGCAACACCGGTGGCGGCGCTGCCGCTGCAACCCCCAAAGCAAATCCGCCGCAATACTGGGGCGGTTCGCTCGCTAAACAAGCCGGCGAAGATGGCATGATGCACGGTAAGAATTTCGACGCCCGTATACTGGGAGCCTATGCCAGTACAGAAAATAAAAGCGGCAGCGGCGGCCATGATACGGCATCGGTTGGATTTGCGCTTGCCGATATCACCCAGGGCAATATGAAAAGCCAGGACATCTTAAAGGGAGAAATGCGCACCAAAGTTGCCGTCGCCAATGCTACTGGAACAATCTATGGGGAAAATCAGGACATTGGCGGCTTCAATGCCAGCGCCACCGCCACCGGTATTCAGTATGGCGGCACCGCGGGTGTAGGGAAAGAGGGGACGCTATACGGCGGCGTGGCGGGGGATGTGGTAATTGGTAGCGCTGAAGCCAAGGTTGTCAGCGAAACCTATTCCGGCGATAAAGGGCGTTGGGGGTTTTCAGGCGAAGTGGGAGCGGAAGCGTCGGCAATAAAGGGAGAAGCCGTTGGTAACGTCGATATTTTTGGTGTTGTTGTCGCGGATGCCAAGATTGGCGGGAGCTTGGGGAGCGTGGGGGCATCTGGTGGACTGACTGGCTATCTTGACTCGACTGACTATTCATTAAACCTCAGGGTTAGCGGTGAACTGGCTCTTCTTGTCGGTCTAAAAGGTGATGTTGGAGTAAAAGTATCCTGGAAGCCCGTTTCCAACTTATATTATAAATTTTTGGGAGGAGAAACAGATGCAATATCCACACCGCCTCTAAGTGGTGATGGAACTATAATCACTGGCTGTGTTACTGTGTTGGTCGGCGACTAAAAGATTAATGGAGAGTAAAACAGAATGAAATGGTTTGGATTTATTATTTTCTGGATAATGACATTATTATATATCTGGAATGGAAAAGATTCTTTTACCAAAAGGGAGTGGGGGATTTTTTTTATAAAATTTATTACCATATTAGCAGCTTGTATTTTGCTTGTATTGCTATCAATCGCTATACTTTCTGTATATCCAATTATTTCAGTGCATACAGCGAAAACAATTACGACTATCCTGCCCTTATCTTTACTATCTATGCTAGGAATGAAGTTCCTCGTAGTCATGCTCTGCACCATGTTCAGCCGAATACTGGGCTTCCATCAGCAGCATAACACTGCTGAAAATCATGCAAAATTATCATCCCTTTCAAACAATTTTGGCCCGGCGCTCTTGATACTGGCAAAATGTCTTGTCTCCGCTGGGAGCATACTGATTTTTTACGGCATATGGATCGGCACAACTTACTGAGTATACGGGATTTTTATGGACTTCAATAATAACTATGATTTTCCAGTGACGTCAGCATTTACTCAAGATGAGATGCAGGAAAAGTTCTGGAAATGCCTCTATACCTCGTCAGATAAAAATATGCTCCACTATTGGGTGATTTTACCCAAGCGGGTTAAACCCGCCGAATTAACCCCGATTAATTTTCCCGATGTGGGGTTAACCAATATCGGGCGCTACATCACGGCGGATTCATCGCCTTATCTGGAAGTATGGGCCGCCTATGAACGCTGTCCTTGGGAAATGAACGCCGCCGATTGGTTGTTTAAAAAGCTGTCCATTATGGGAGAGAAAGTACTTCACCAGCGTATTATCAACAATCCCGCCGGAAGCGGAACATTTGCTGACGTGTTAACGATAAAAACGCATGCTTCGGGCGACGAAGTCGTATCACGCTATACCGTTCAGAAAGACTATAATCCCGTGGAAGGCGGTGGTAACTATTTTTTGTTAAAAGCATCCGTAGCTTCTCGTGATTATTCCGAACTGGCTAACGATATCCATTTTATCGTGGTTAACTGGGACCTATTACATCGTAGTAACTTAGCGTTGGCAGAGTTGTTGACGACTGTCCCCCTCAGTAATGATATGACCAGTTCATTCAAAATTCCCGCTTCCTGGCAAGCAAAAACCATTGCGAACAATCGTTTGGTTATTGAGCACACCATCAATGATATTAATTATGGTGTGATTAACCTGTATTTATATGCTAAATCTTCATCCCCAACGCCAGAAGATGTGTATAATAAATCGACTGCGCGTTTTCAGGAAAATAATAATTCAGTTTCTCTTGTTGCTAATGAAATAGAACCTATCCCCAATGATATTAATGCTTCACTAGGTGAAGAGTTATATACCTGTACAGGTGAAATTTTCAGTGCCGAAGAAAATATGAGAGCCCTGTATCAGATGTATATTTTTAGCTGTGCTGATTTATGGTGTTACGTAGAACTGGTTGGTCAGCATAAAAATAATAAAAACTATCATTTTGAAGTAAACAAGCGCTGTATGGAAATACTCCTGACCACATTTCATATGGTGAGATCGGTTAAGTCTGGTTTGTAAGCATATATCCATACTTACGTCGCCATGTTTTTTTCGCCCGGCCTTTTCGTGGTCAGCTAACGTTGGCCACAGTATCTGACCCACCAAGCCTGTTTCCCATTTATTAAATATAAAAAACACAAGGAAGCGGAATTTTCCTTACTTCTTTCAATGTGTTGTATCGACAAGTAGAACACCGACATTCTCCACTTACATGGATTGAACACTATGCTCAACCGTATCACCGTACAGTTGCCCGTGGAGGGCCTGCTTTTCTGGAAGCTCGACGGCAGCGAGGCGCTGTCCGACTCTTTCTCTTTCGTCCTCACCCTGCTCGGCACCGACGCCCGTATCGACCGCAGCCATCTGCTCGGCCAGCCCGTTACCGTCACCCTGCCGACCCAGAACCTGCTCGCCAACCGCTACCTCAACGGCAAGGTCACCCGCGTCGCCGTCAGCGCCGTCGAACTCTCCGGCACACGCTACGCCGTCTACACCCTCACCGTCGAGCCCGACCTCTGGCCCATGAAACGCGACCGCAACCTGCGCATCTTTCAGGAGCAGACCGTCCCGCAGATTGTCAAAACCCTGCTCGCCGAATATCAGGTCAACGTCGAGGACAAACTCACCGGCAGCTACCGCGTATGGAACTACTGCGTTCAGTACCAGGAGAGCAGCCTGAGCTTTATCCAGCGCCTGATGGAGCTCGAGGGCATCGCCTACCACTTCCGCCACGAGCCCGACCGCCATACCCTGGTGCTGACCGATGCGGCGCAGCAGTATGAACCCTTCGCCGGCTACGAGTTCATCCCCTATCATCAGACGCCCTCCGGCGGTAGCACCGACGAGGAAGGCATCAGCCAATGGGCGCTGGCCGACAGCGTGACGCCGGGCATCTACAGCCTGGACGACTATGACTTCCGTAAACCCAACGCCTGGCTGTTCCAGGCGCGCCAGAATCCCGCCTCGCCGACGCCGGGCAGCATCGACGTCTATGACTGGCCGGGGCGCTTCGTCGACCACGACCACGGCGAGTTCTACGCCCGTATCCGCCAGGAGCGCTGGCAGGTGGAGCATCAGCAGATTCAGGGCACCGCCACCGCCCTTGGCGTCACCCCGGGCTGTACCTTTACCCTCACCAACGCCCCGTTCTTTAGCGACAACGGGACATACCTCACCACCGGGGTAACCTACCATTTCGAAGAGAACCGCTACGCCAGCGGCGCCGACAGCCAGACCGTCCACCGCATCGACTTTACCGTCATCCCCGCCTCCGTGCCTTTCCGCCCGGCGCCGTCCACCCCCTGGCCGCGCACCTACGGTCCGCAGACCGCAAAAGTGGTCGGCCCCGAAGGCGAATCCATCTGGACCGACAAATACGGCCGGGTCAAGGTGAAGTTCCACTGGGACCGGCTGGCCAAGGGCGACGACACCAGCTCCTGCTGGGTGCGCGTCTCCAGCGCCTGGGCGGGCCAGGGATTTGGCGGCGTACAGATACCGCGCGTGGGCGATGAAGTGGTGATTGACTTTATCAACGGCGACCCCGACCGCCCGATTATCACCGGCCGCGTTTACAACGAAGCCAGCATGCCGCCCTGGGCGCTGCCGGCTGCGGCTACGCAGATGGGTTTTATGAGCCGTTCGAAAGACGGCTCGCCGGACAACGCCAACGCCCTGCGTTTTGAGGACAAAATGGGGGAAGAGCAGTTGTGGATCCAGGCCGAGCGGAATATGGACGTAAGCGTGAAAAATGACGCCACCCGCTCCATCGGCAGCAACCACAGCCATTACGTGCGCAAAAACGAGCTCCACCGCGTGGAAGCCAATCAATTGCAGGCGGTAAAAGGCGGCACGGAAATTCTCACCGGCCAAGGGAAACTTGACGCGGTGGTGGAAAAGTACGAACTGGCCTCCGGCACCACGCTGCGGCTGGTGTGCGGCAAAAGCGCCATCGAACTTCAGGCGGGCGGACAGATCAATCTGGTGGGCACCGGCTTTAACCTGTTTGTGGAAGGCGACGGCCATATCTCCACCAGCGGCGGCAAGCTGTATCTGAATACGTCCGGCGCCCAACCGGGAACCACCGCGCCGGGCCCGGATCATAAATCGGATATCAATGCGGCGGTGGAGGCACAGTTCTCGCCGGGAAAGGAGAGTAATAAAGGTGCCGCCGCACCCGCGGCGGCCGCAAAGCCTGCTGCACCAGCGGTCAGGCAACAGGCGCAGAGTGGGAAAAAGGCAACAACCACTCCCGACGATACGGATAATTTTTCTAAAATATCATCAATTATTTTGCAACATGAAGGGGGATATAAAAACGATCCGGAAGACCCAGGAGACCCGACAAATAAAGGTATTTCATGGCCTACATGGACGAAATTCGCAAAAGAGGATCTAGGTGTTGAACCGACTTTAGATAACTTAAAAAAAATCACAACACAACAGGCAGAAATCATCTATAAAAAAAGATATTGGGACCCAAGTGGTTTTAACAATATAGAAGATCCAAAGTTAGCCTTGATGTCTTATGATTGGACCATAACATCAGGCGGAGCCGGAAAACAGATTCAGAAACTTTTAAATAATGAATTTGGAGGAAATTTATCTACAGATGGTGTCATTGGACCAAAAACAATTGAAGCCATGAATAACGTGGCAGACTCTGAACTTTTGACGACTCGAATTTCTGAGATAAGAAAGGATTATTACAAACTATTAGTTGACAAAAACCCAGCCAATAAGAAATATATAAACGGTTGGTTAAATCGTGTTGATGATTGTTTATCTATGGAGATAAAATGAAAAATTTTAAATTCATCGCCATACTATCTTTATTAGCAAGTACAGCACCGGCATTTGCTGAAACATGCTTTGATGGAACATGGCAAGGAGAGGTCTTAGGTGGAGATAACGGATTACCAAAATCAACCTTCGCGTTAACATTAAGTCAGATTGAAAATAATTTGACAGGTAGATATTGCTATGTGGGAAAATCTGGCAATAAGACTGATTGTTCCATCAATGCAGACAACATCCATGGCATTGTAAAGTCTAACAACTCAGCAATACTACATTTTTATTCTGACACTCATGGAGAGGATGGTGAAATTGAACTATCTCGCGATGAGAATGAAATTGAATGGAGAATAAATTCAGAGCCTGCCGGTAATAGATATTATTACCCCAGAACATACAGTCTAGAAAAAGCCTCCCCTAAAAAAGAGGGATTCTCAGTAAGAAGATCGCTTAAAACTGAAGACTTTACCATAACAATCATTAATTATTGTGGGGGATTCTATAAAAAATGTGATGATACTTCATACATAGGGATTAGAAATTCTGACAAAAAGGCGATAATGCTTAATGGAAAAACATTTACCGGAAATGAAGATAGCGTTAACGGATATGAGTTTAAAAATAAAAATATAATTTATCGCATAAGTATTAATGATGCATCAATTGAAATTATACAAAACAGTAAAACATTGAAAAAACAGTCAGGTATCTGGAATGACATAAGCCAGTGAAAAAGGTGAGGTCAGCAATTCTTTCGAAAAAATAAATCCAGATTGACTCCGGATGCTGTTCTCACACGCCACAATCTAATAAGCACGCTTTCAACAAAAACAACTTTTTATCATAACTTTTAATTAATTTTTCAGGATAGGACGGATGCCGCAGAAAAATGCGGCAGCGTTTCCCCTTTTAAAATGGGCTTATTATGAAATACACCCTTCAGGAAGGCACATTTTCACTGTTTCCCGCCGCATGGCAGGATACCACCCTCAATATTCTGCGCGACGACGCCAGCGGCCTGTCGGTCGTGGTCAGCCGCGGCCCTATCCCTGACGGCAGCGATCTCGAACGAGAGCTCCACCGCCAGTGGGACACGCTGCGCCCTCAGATGGGCGATATCACCCAGAGCAAGTTTATCCGGGTGAACGTCGGGCCGAAACAAGCCATTCCCGCCGTGGAAGTGGAAAGCGCCTTTGAGCGCAGCGGCCAGCGCCTGTGGCAAAAACAGCTCGCCGTGCAAACGCCGGGCAAGCCGGTTTTGCTGCTGTTTACCCTCTCCGCCCTGCGCCCCTTCAGTGAAGACGATGCGCAACGCTGGGAAAATCTCAAATCCAGTCTGGCGCTGAACGAACATCAGGACGATTAAAGCATGAGCGACAACAACGCGGCCCGCAAGGACGATGAAATCATCCACTCCAGTATTTTTGCGGATATCACCAGTATTGTGGCGGAAGGGATTGCCTACGCGGCTATCGGTGCGGCCGTTGCCGCAGCCGCTACCGTGGCCGCCCCCCTTCTTGGCGCCGGTGCGGCTGCGGCGGGCGTGGCGGCGGTGGGGTCAAGCTGCCTGCTGAGCGGGATTGTCGGCGGCGCGCTGGCCAACGCGGCGGGGATTACCGATAACATCAGCAACGCAGCCGAAGGCATCGGCAACTCCCTATTCCCCCCTTCCCCGGCCGGCTTGATTACCTCCGGGGCATCGGACGTACTGACCAACGGCAAACCCGCGGCCCGCGCCGCCGGTACGCTCAGCACCGCCGAGACGCCGCCCCCCGAGCCTCAGTCTCCGACCAGCTTCGCCGACTATGGCGGTATGCTACTGGCCGCCGCTGCTCAATTCGGCAGCGAGATGTGGCAACCCTCGGTTGCCTCTGCGGCTTCGGGCACCTCGCCGCTGGAAGAAGACGCCGTCGCCTGCCAAAAACACAGCGGCCCGCAATATCTGGCGGAAGGCTCTAAAAGCGTCTTTATCAACGGTCAACCCGCCGTACGCGCCAAGGATCGCACCACCTGCGAAGCGACCATCTCGGACAACGTCTCCCCCGATGTCATTATCGGTGGTGAAACCCTCATCGTGCGTGATATCAAAAGCGGCAAAACACCCGGGCTGGCCGTGGCGATGATCGCACTCTCGCTCATGCGCGGCCGCCCCAGCAAAGTCATTAAGAACATGCCCTGCGCGCTTGCCTCAGCCGGCGGCGGGATGCTGGCCGATATGGCGGTAAATGCCGTCTTCGCCACCTCGAATCCAGTGCATGCCGCCACCGGCGTGAAAGTGCTCAATGATGATAACGAACTCGACTTCACCCTGCCGGGCTGTTTTCCTCTGCGCTGGCAGCGCAGCTATAACAGCCTGACTACGCGCGCAGGGCTGTTCGGCCTGGGCTGGGCCACCGCCTTCGATAGCTACCTGATGCTGGATAAAGGCGATGTCATTTTCTTTGACGATACGGGTCGTGAACTGCGTTTTGCCCTGCCGCCGGTCAACCAGGCGCTCTACAGTATCAGTGAAGGGATGATGGTACGCCGCAACGAAAACGGCGATGTCGCCATTGCCGACGACGACGGCGCGGTATGGCGGCTGTTCAAACCGACCCGCATCAATCCGAATGAACTTCGCCTGGCATCGCTCAGCGATGAATACGGCAATACGCTGGAAATGGGCTGGGACGAACAGGGCCGGCTGGTGCGTATTCACGATGCGCCCTGCGCCATCGACGTCACGCTGGCCTATGAAGATACGCGCTTTCCGTCACGCGTCACGGCCGCCAGCCATTTTGACGGCGACCGTCACTGGCCACTGACGACCTACCGCTACGACGCGCGCGGACAGTTAGCCGCGGTGACCGACGCCAGCGGCGTCGTTACCCGCGAGTACCGTTATAACGACGACGGCTTGATGGTCTGGCACCGCCTGCCGGGCGGGCTGGAGAGCGAATACCGCTGGCAGAAGTTCGACCACTGGCGCGTGGTGGAAAACCGCACCAGCACCGGCGACGGCTGCCGCATTGATTACGACCTCGACACCGGGCTGACCACCGTTATCCACGGCGACCGGACGCGCCGGCACTACTGGAACGCGCAGGGGCTTATCACCCGTTTTGTGGATGAACGCGGCGAAGACTGGCGCTTTGAGTGGAACGACGATGAGCTGCTGACCCGCCGTATCGACCCGCTCGGCAACGCCGTAACGTTCGTCTATGACGACCAGGGCAACCGGGTGCAGGAGATTGACGCCAACGGCAACGTCCACACAACCCAGTGGCTGGCGCATCGCGCCATTCCGGCATCGCTAACCGAACCGGGCGGCGCCACCACGCGCTTTTACTATGACGAACATCACGGCCTGGCGCGCGTGGTGGATGCGCTCGGCCAGTCAACGATTTACCGCCGCGACGAACAGGGGCTGGTGGTCGAGGAAGTGGACGCCGCCGGTAATACCCGGCGTCAGGAGTATAACGACGCCGGTCAGGTGATACGCGCAACGGACTGCTCGGGGCGCATCACCCGTTATCATTATCACCCGCTGGGGTGGCTGGAAGCCGAAGTCACGCCGGACGGCGAGGAGACCCGTTACCACTACGACGCCGCCGGCCGTCCGGTACAGTTGGAACGCCCGGAAGGCTGGCAGGAGCGGCTCGCCTGGAACGAACGCGGGCTGCCGCAGGTCCACGAGGCCGCCGACGGCAAGCGTAGCGAGTTCCTTTACGACAAGGCCGGGCGCCTGGTGGCGACCCGCAACGCGCAGGGCGAAGAAGTCCGCCGCGCCTGGGACGGTCGCGGTAGATTGACGGCATTGAGCAATGAAAACGGCGAAACCTACCGCTTCCACTGGGGGTCGGACTCGCTGCTGCGCGAGGAAACGGGGCTGGATGGCGTGGTCACACGTTACGACTACGATGCCTGCGGCCGCCCCGTTTCCCGTACTTTCGCCGCCGGGCATCCGGAGGCCATTACCCATACCTTTGCCTACAGCCCCGCCGGGCAGCTCCTTGCCCGCACCACGCCGGAAGGACAGACGCGCTATCACTATGCGTCGTCGGGACTGCTCAGCAGCGTGACGCTTCATCCCACGCTGGGGGAGAACGCCTGGACCCGCGAAGCCGAGCAAACGCTGGCCTTCGACTACGACGCCCTGGGCCGGTTGGTCAGCGAACAGGGTGAGCACGGCGCGCTGGAATGGACGTACGACGCGCTGGGCAATCGCACCAGCGTACAGTTGCCCGACGGCCGCAAACTGAAACACTTCTACTACGGCAGCGGCCATCTGCTCGGTATCGCCCTCGACCGTCTTACGATAACCGACTTTACCCGGGACGAACTGCACCGGGAAATCAGCCGCACGCAGGGAACGCTGACCTCACGCAGCGAATATGACCGGCTCGGCCGTCTGCACCGCCGGGACGTATTTCTCGGCAACGCGCAGCGTCCCGCCCCGCGTCAATGGGCGCGCCGCTGGGATTACGATTACCGCAACAACCTTATCCGCGAAGAGCGCGACGACAACCTGTTCAACGCCACCCGCTGGCAGTACGACGGCGCCGGACGTCTGCTGACCCAGGACGGTGCCCTACCCGGCCGCGAACAGTGGCGCTGGGACGCCGCCGGGAACCCGCTCGACAATATCGACAGTCTGCCGGTGCGCCATAACCGCGTGTCGCAGTTGAACGGCATCCGCTGGCGTTACGACGTGCACGGCCGCACCGTCGAAAAAGACAACGGCCACACCCGCTGGCAGTACCGCTACGATACCCCCCTCTGGCAGGATAGTTGACACCCCATACTGAAAATCTCAATGGGGGCAACGGAGCCTGATATGAAACGTTATTCACCGGAACGTAAAGCCGCTGTGTTGGCCAAATTACTTCCGCCTTACAA
>NZ_JAKPCB010000093.1:0-184380 GCF_023347575.1 Brenneria tiliae
GCAGGCCAGCAGCGGCGACGGGACCAAGCAGGCCAGCAGCGGCGACGGGACCCAGCAGGCCAGCAGCGGCGACTGGACCCAGCAGGCCAGCAGCGGCGACGGGACCCAGCAGGCCAGCAGCGGCGACGGGACCAAGCAGGCCAGCAGCGGCGCCCGGACCCAGCAGGCCAGCAGCGGCGACGGGACCAAGCAGGCCAGCAGCGGCGACGGGACCCAGCAGGCCAGCAGCGGCGACGGGACCCAGCAGGCCAGCAGCGGCGACGGGACCCAGCAGGCCAGCAGCGGCGACGGGACCAAGCAGGCCAGCAGCGGCGCCCGGACCCAGCAGGCCAGCAGCGGCGACGGGACCAAGCAGGCCAGCAGCGGCGACGGGACCCAGCAGGCCAGCAGCGGCGACGGGACCCAGCAGGCCAGCAGCGGCGACGGGACCCAGCAGGCCAGCAGCGGCGACTGGACCAAGCAGGCCAGCAGCGGCGACGGGACCAAGCAGGCCAGCAGCGGCGACGGGACCAAGCAGGCCAGCAGCGGCGCCCGGACCCAGCAGGCCAGCAGCGGCGACGGGACCCAGCAGGCCAGCAGCGGCGACGGGACCAAGCATAAAGCCACCGGCTCAAGCCCTCTAATTGCTACCAGCGGTGCCGTCGCATCGATTGAAGCGACGGGGAGTAAAGCCATTGTTGCGTCGGCTAACTCGGTTGAACGTCTCGTTCTCGGTGAAGGGGGTTGTGCTGCCGTTCCATATAACGATGGAGAGCGAACCAGATTTGCTGTTGCGTATGTCGGAGAGGGTGGCATTAAGGCCGGCGTGGCGTACCGCGTTAACAGTAACGGAAAATTCGTAGAAATCGAAGAATAACAAACTGATGGGCCAACCACCCGTCATTTACCAAGAGGCAAGACCATGACAACTTATGTACTTCTCTTTGAGCCGAAAAAATCCGCTCAGAAAAATGGCGCTGTAGCGCTGGCAACGGCAATCGAGGCAAAAACTCAAAAGCTGGCTATCATGTCGGCCACAATGAAAATGGAAGAGGAGTTTCCCGGCGCCAGCGATAACTTTTTCAACCCGAAAATAACCGAGGATGTTATTGGCTCACCGCGGCCGGCGGTCGGTGTTTTCGATGAGCACTTTCCTGTTGAAAACGAGCTGATAGACGGAGTTTGGCAGCGTAAAGAATTACCTCCGCAGGCGAATGATATCGTCGATTTCTCCGCCCTTTCATTGCGTGAAAAAATAGCAGCCATCGCGCTATATGGACAGGCAGAAATCAACGAGCACGAATATTCAATGGTGTGCGACTATCTCGACTTGCCCGCCGGGGATGGTGATGAAAGCACGGATATAATTATTAACACACTGAGCGGCATTAAACCGCTGGATCAGGTCGGTGACGATGTATTGCTCACCGTAATCAATGGCGTTAACGCTCAGTTCCCCGCCCTATCTGATTCGTCAACGCGAGATATTTTGGCGTTTGTCGATAAACAGATAAATGCCGGCGTCAGTGAAAAAACCGATCCTGAACCGCAGATTAAAGGGCTGGAATTTCATCGCCAATACACGCACACCTATGCAACGCTGGATAAAGAGATCGCCGCGGCGCTGGTGTGCGATCCGGAAGATTGCTGGTCTCTAACGGCAGACCAGGTGCGCGCCTCAAGCGTGCTCATGAACAATGACGATGAGGCGTTTAAACGCTGGTCAATGGAGCTGCGGACAAATCCCCGCGCGCTGGAAATTCCCCGGCCGATCATTTTTGCACTGATTAAAGCGAGTAAGGGCCACGCGGAACTGGTCACTGATGCCAATGCGCGTCACCAGTTTGTCGTTGATTTTCTGTCGCGATATATGCCGGCCAGCGCAAAACCAGAAACGGGCTCTGATACCCCCTCAATTCAGGTCGAAAAAACGGAAGCGCCCACCGCAACGGATAAAGTTAATACCGCAACAGCAGTGCCGGAAACCGTAACACCCGAATCGGACGGGACCGTTACTGATGATGCCGCGCAGCAGGCAAAAGAAGCGCTGGATAAGCTGGGTTATGGCGTTTATGCGGGTGAGCCTGCAGCACCAACACCAACACCGGCACCAGCACCAGCACCAGCACCAGCACCAGCACCAGCAGATGATTTTCAGCAGCGCGCGGCCGTGGTGGAGGCAGAAATTGCAGATAAGCCGGCCAGCGCCCAGGAAAATCTTTCTATCTGGAAAAGTGTCCAGCGTACCGATCCGCGCTACACGAAAGCGCTTGCGGGTGCGGGTTTCGACGGCACCAGTATTAACAGCGAGTACATGATTATGCGGGCTACAGAGGTTTTTGGCCCGATCGGTACCGGGTGGGGTTATAGCGTTCTCGAGGAAAAAATGATCGACGGCGCGCCGATGGCGGAACCCATTTATGACGACAACAAAAAATTTATCGGTAGCCGTATGCTGCGCGACGCCGATGGATCCCTGATTTGTGAAAAAAACCATTCGGTGAAAATAGCGCTCTGGTACCTGACGCTGGCGGGAGATCGCGGGCAAATTGAGAGCTATGGGGCCACGCCGTATCTTCAAAAAACAAAAAACGGAATTAAAGCCGATCCCGAGGTCATCAAGAAAAGCCTTACCGACGCCATCAAAAAGGCGCTATCGCTGCTCGGTTTCAGTGCTGACGTATGGCTTGGCATGCATGATAACCCTGAATATCTCGCCGAAAACGCCGTTGAATTCGATATCAAAAACGCCAGTGACAAAGCCGAGGACGTTGTGCGGCTGCGTGCCGAGCTGGACGAAAAACTATCCCGCATCGCGAAAACTCTCGAAAACTCCGTCAGCCAGAATGAGGCGACGAAAGTTTTCGGCACAATCGCCCGCGAGGTCGAGGTTCATCGCAAGAACGCAGAAGCAAAAGGCGATACCGAGCACGCCAAATACCTGGCCGGCCGCCTGCGCCGTCTGAACGATATTAAAAACAAGCGCCTTGCCGCGCTTAAAGCCAAAGAAGGGGAAAACGCATGAGCATCACCGCTATCGCATTAGCCAATGACATGAAAAAGCTGCAGGAGTTGCTGGAAACTTCCGATGAACTGACGCCGGAAATGATCGCCGACACCATGGTGGGCGTGGAAATGGAACTGGCGGATAAACTGGACGCGGCGTATATCCACGTTCGCAATCTTGAGGGGTTAGCAAAAACCTGCGACGAAGAAGCCAAACGCCTGGCCGACCGCAAAAGGTCATTTGAAAACCGGGCAAAGCAGCTTAAGCAGTATGTTCTCGACTGTCTGTTAACCGCTGGCCTGGATAAGCTCAAAACCACAACCAACACATTTACCGCGAGAAAAGGCGTAGCCAGCGTGATCGTTGATAATGAGGGGCTACTGCCAGATGAACTAGTAACTGTACAAACGCTGGTCGCGCCGGATAAAAAAGCCATTAAGGAGGCTATCGAAAGCGGCGTTGATGTTCCCGGCGCCCATATTGAGATCGGCGCCAGATCTCTGCAGGTTCGCTAATCGAGGCAAGACCAATGCTAAAAATGTCAGCGCGAAGAGGGGACGTGATCCACGTTGTTTTCTCTGACGGACAAAACGGAATGATCATGGTTCAGTCACGTAGTGAATTGGCCTTTCATTTCCCGCAATCCGTCAGAGTTTCACGAGAAAAGCGGCCGGCCAAAAACCTGATTGCGCCTAATCAGAAATAAGCCACCCCACCATATAGCATTGTGGCCTCAACTACGGAGGTCACAATGCAGCCATGGCAACCAGGCAAACGCCTGTTAAGCGAATTCGATATCAAGATCGGCCGGCTGTCCGCCAGCGTGAGGAAGTCCAGACTTACGCAACAGGATATAGACCAGTCCTGCGCAGCGGCAGACGCGATCATTGACAGACTGAGGCAAGACCACAATGAACGACCTATTAACCGACGACGAGCTGATAGAAATAACCGGGTATAAATATCCGTCAAAACAATGCGAATCCCTGAATCGCGCCGGGATCATGTTTGTCCGGCGCCGCGATGGGAAACCCCGGGTGACGTGGACGGCGGTCAACGCCGCGCTATCAGGCGTTAGGCCTGCAGTCGAAGAAGAGGACGAGCGCCCTAATTTTGACGCGATATAATCATGGCAAGAAAAAGAAAAAACCCCGCAGATAACGCACTGCCGCCGCGGGTATACAGGGGAAAAAGCAAATATGAATTCCACCCGCCCGGCGGCGGCGCCATTTCGCTATGCGCCCTCGATTCACCGATACCCCTGATATGGGATAAATACAACGCGGCCAACAATTACCAGGAAGCAACAAAGTTTACCCTCGACCGCATGATACACCGCTTTATGCAGTCTCCAGACTTTCTGGATCTGGCTATGGAAACACAAAGGGATTACCGGAAATATGCGGTCAAGATCTCCGCCGTGTTCGGCGTGATGCGGCCAGACTCAGTAAAACCAGAGGACGTTCGCGCATTCATGGATCGCCGGGGGATGAAAAGCAAAACCCAGGCAAACAGGGAAAAAACGTTCATGTCCCGGGTTTATCGCTGGGGGTACGAGCGGGGGTTATGTAAATCAAATCCATGCTCCGGCGTGAAGCAGTTCAAAGAGACCGCCAGGGACCGCTATATCAACGACGAAGAATATAGCGCCCTGCTATCGGTGTCTCCGGCGGTAGTCCGGGCCGCCATGGAAATCGCCTATCTTTGCCTGGCCCGGCAAGGTGACGTTCTGGCGCTAACTGAGCAGCAGATACTGGATGCAGGCATCTATATCGCCCAGGGTAAAACCGGCAAAAGGCAGATAAAGGCATGGACTCCACGGTTGCGGGCAGCGGTAAGCCTGGCGCGTTCGCTGCCGCTGGAACCGGGATTCAGTAGCATATACGTGCTGAAACAGCCGCGCGGGCAGCGGTACACGCGCGATGGTTTTAATAGCCGATGGAGGAAAGCAAAAGCCGCCGCCAGGGCAGCATTTCCGCACCTGAATTTTGATTTCACCTTTCACGATCTAAAAGCAAAAGGGGTGTCCGATCTGGACGGGACACTGGCGGAGAAACAGGAAATATCCGGCCATATGACCATCAGCCAGACTGCGCGCTATGACCGGAAAATACAAATCGTGCCAGTGGTGGGCGGTCAGAATAAAAAACCGAAATAAGCGAATAATTAACAGTGGCGCAAAAAAGATATTAGGAAAGATATTAGGAAGCAGTGATTCAGGCACAAAAAAACCGCCTGCTTGGCGGTTAACGACATTGCACAAAGTGCTTGTTTTAATTGGGTTTTTATCGATGGTGCCCGGGGTGGGACTTGAACCCACACAGCGCGAACGCCGAGGGATTTTAAATCCCTTGTGTCTACCGATTCCACCACCCGGGCTGGGATATTGGAGGCGCGTCCCGGAGTCGAACCGAGGTAGGCGGATTTGCAATCCGCTGCATGGCCACTCTGCCAACGCGCCTTACCTTTAAATCTGCCTCAGCTTTAGCAGCTGAAAATTTTGGAGCGGGAAACGAGACTCGAACTCGCGACCCCGACCTTGGCAAGGTCGTGCTCTACCAACTGAGCTATTCCCGCTTTATACGAACATGCTGATTTTTTTACTAACTTTCAACGAATCAGCGTCGCCGTTGATGCGGTGCATTCTACTGACCTGACGCAATGAGTCAACAGAATTATCCACCAACCAGGTTCGTTTGCTGGTTTTTACAGCGGGCGCGCCCTCGCCCGCCACCTTTTGGGCCGTCGCCTTGCTCAAGGCTCCAGCAAATCATGCCGCGCGGCGTTCAGGTATTGAAACATCGACCAGAAGGTCAGCACCGCGGCGACGTATAAAGCAATAACCCCCGCGCCTTCCACCAGGCGTTCCGGACGCCAGAGCAAAGCGAACAACGCCATCATTTGCGCCGTTGTTTTGACTTTCCCAATCCAGGAGACCGCCACGCTGCTGCGTTTGCCTATCTCCGCCATCCATTCCCGCAACGCGGAAATGATGATTTCCCGCGCAATCATCGTTGCCGCCGGCAAGGTAATCCACCAGGAGTGATAATGCTCGGCCACTAAAACCAAGGCCACGGCGACCATCACTTTGTCGGCGACCGGGTCGAGGAATGCCCCAAACCGCGTGGTTTGCTTCCAGCGACGGGCCAGAAAACCATCGAACCAGTCGGTAACCGCGGCAAAAATAAATATGAGCGCGCAAACCAGAGGCGCCCAGCCAAAGGGAAGGTAAAACGCCAGCACAAAAAACGGGATTAAAGCAACACGAAACAGAGTCAGCAACGTCGGTATATTAAATTGCATAGCGCTTAGGTAACTATTTGGCCGGAGTGGATATTACGAGTATGTTGCTACATTGTCCCTAGTGTTTCAATGCATGGAAGATTTTTTCTGCCAATGCTGTTGAAATACCCGGCACATTTGCAATTTCCTCGACGCTGGCATTCATTAAAGGCTGCAATCCCCCCATGTATTTCAGCAGGGTCTGCCGGCGTTTAGGCCCGACGCCTTCAATCAGCTCTAGTGTACTGGTATTTTTAACTTTTGCTCTTTTCTTACGGTGCCCGCCAATCGCGTGATCGTGAGAATCGTCACGAATGTGCTGAATAACGTGCAAAGCAGGAGAATCAGACGGTAAAACAACGCCCTCTCCCGTCGCCTCGAAAAACAGCGTCTCCAGGCCGGCCTTACGGTCGCTGCCTTTAGCCACGCCAAGCAACAGGGGTTTACTCTTATCCCAGGGAACCTGAAGCGAGTCAAATAAGGCTTTTGCCTGACCAAGCTGCCCTTTACCGCCATCAATTACGATCACATCGGGGATTTTGCCCTCATCCAACGCCTTGCCATAGCGGCGTTTAAGAACCTGAGTCATCGCGGCATAGTCATCGCCGGGAGTAATCCCGCTGATATTATAGCGCCGATATTCCGAACGCAGCGGACCATTCGCATCGAACACCACACAAGATGCCACAGTCTGCTCACCCATAGTATGACTGATGTCAAAACACTCCATGCGATTAATTTCCGGCAGTTGTAAAACCTTGGCCAGAGCGGACAAACGCTGGTGAATCGTTGATTGCTGCGACAACTTCGTCACCAGCGCCGTGGCGGCATTGGTGCGGGCGAGTTTCAGGTAACGAGCGCGATCGCCACGCGGCCGGGCCTGAATCTGCACTTTCCGTCCGGCAACTTCAGTTAAAGAGTCCGTCAGCACGTCTTTATCCGGCAAGGAGAAATCGAGCAGAATCTCTGCGGGTAGGGTTCGCGCCGCACTCCCCTGCAGGTAAAACTGTCCGACAAATGTCTGCACCACCTCACCCAGTTCGGTCCCAGAGGGAACTTTGGGAAAATAACTGCGGCTGCCCAACACTTTCCCCTGACGGATAAACAACACGTGTACGCAGGCCATTCCGGCATCAAAAGCCACGCCGATAACATCCAAATCTTCGCCGGAGCCAGAAACAAACTGCTTTTCAGTGACGCGCCGAACGGCCTGAATCTGATCGCGGATACGGGCCGCTTCTTCAAAATTCAGCGCACGGCTGGCGGCTTCCATCCGTGAGATAAGCTGATTTAGCACCTGCTGGTCTTTGCCGGATAAAAACAGACGCACATAGTCAACCTGCTGCCGATAATCCTCGTCACTAACCAGTCCGCTAACGCAGGGGCCAAGGCAGCGGCCAATTTGATATTGCAGACAAGGACGCGAGCGATTGCGGTACACGCTGTTTTCGCACTGGCGAACCGGAAAAAGTTTTTGCAACAGTATCAACGTTTCACGAACCGCATTACCGTTCGGGAACGGCCCGAAATATTCACCTTTGGCGTGTTTGGCGCCACGATGAACCGCAAGGCGGGGATGGCGATCGGCACTCAGAAAAACCATGGGGTAGGATTTATCATCACGCAATAAAACGTTATAGCGCGGCTGATAAAGCTTGATGTAGTTGTGTTCCAGCAGTAAGGCTTCCGTCTCGGTATGCGTGATGGTCACGTCAATCTGCCGGATGCTTTTTACCAAAGCCTCCGTTTTACGACTGCCGACATTGCTGCGGAAATAGCTGGAAAGTCGTTTTTTTAAATCTTTTGCTTTACCGACATAGATCACCGTATTAGCGGCATCATACATCCGATAGACCCCAGGCTGGCTGGTGACTGTCTTTAGGAATGCCGAGGCATCGAAACTTTCACTCACTACTTAACAATGTCTCCGCATTAAAGAGGCCGTGCCGAATCGCCAGGTGCGTCAGTTCCACGTCGCCATTGATGTTCAGCTTGCTGAACATCCGATAGCGGTAACTGTTCACCGTTTTCGGACTCAGATTAAGCTGATCTGATATTTCAGTCACCTTTTGCCCTTTGGTGATCATCAGCATAATCTGCAACTCACGTTCAGACAAACACTCCAGCGGAGTCTCGGCCTGTGGTTCCAACTGGCTCAGCGCCATTTGCTGCGCAATATCAGAGGCAATATACCGCTTACCCGCATGAACGGCACGGATGGCGCAGATAACTTCCTGCGGGGCAGCAGCTTTACTGACGTATCCGGCGGCGCCCGCCTGCATTACTTTAGCAGGTAAAGGACTCTCTGTATAAATAGTTAGCATGATAACTTTTATATCAGGGGAAAAGCGCAGAATTTTACGCGTTGCCTCAAGACCGCCAATCCCCGGCATATTCATGTCCATCAAGACAACATCAACATCATTGCTGCGGCACCACCTGACGGCGTCCTCACCACATGACACCTCACCAACTACTTTGAGACCTTTGATATCGTCAAGAATGCGCCGTATCCCTGCCCGCACCAGTTCATGGTCATCAACAAGAAAAACGCTAATCAAAGAATAATTCTCCAAAAAAGGGAGTAACACTTACATAATAATTTGCTTGCAGGTGATACTACGTTGGTTTCTAAAAATAATGCATACGGACTTATAGCAATAATGTATTTTTAAATATGCTGCAGTAATAAACGATTGATATCGGTAGCAAGATGATAGCAATATAACATTAACGCCGGGATACGTATTGATCACATTCCTAACATATCAGGTTATGATTCCCAGCGCTCCGGGTTCATATCATCGGCCGCCATCAGCAACAGTGTAACAAAGCAACGATAACCAGTGGCATTAAATTGGCATTGTATCGCATATATCAATCAAAATTTACTATTGTAACTATATGTTGCGGAATTTAATCCTGCATTACATAAATAATAGAGAAGAGAAATAGCATCCAGACTGAGAAATCCGCTGTATTCGTTCGGACAGGTTCTGACACCGATTCACTATATAAACCTGGACTGTCAAATACAATTAAAAACAAGTCAACTGCATAAAAAACAGCCACCGCATAGCCATAAGTGATTAATAATAGCCGCCGGCAATACGCGTTATGCTATACTCGCGGCAATCTGATTATGCCAGCAGCACGCGCTTTCGAGCCAACTGGGGGCTGACTTAAACACGTTTTATGCTGTTTCTTGTTAAGGAGAAAACATGAGCAACGTAGATTTTTCCACCGCCGCGAACGTAGCAGAGCTGGCACACGAAGTAACCTGTTTAAAAGCGACGATCACGCTGCTGTTAAAAGCCATCGGTCAGGCTGATGCGGGCAAAGTCATTATCAATATGGAAAGATATATTGCCCAACTGGAAGACCCTGAGCAGGCGGCGGCATTCAGTAACACCATCAAGCAAATCAAACACGCTTACCGCCAATAACCGGTTTCCCGTCGGCTCTGAGTCTTCCGATGCCGGCGGTATTTTCTCCGGGACATTGTTCCCCTCCCCCGCCACGGTAGAAATCCCGTCAGATTGATATCCGGTAGCGGGATTCAGCGCAAATCCGCACCTTGGGCCAAAACGCACACGTTCCCTTGGCAACAGCAATCCGCCATGCTCCGCTCGTAATTAAAGAATGCCGACAACCAGAAGTAAAAGAGCTTATTTGCCTTTAAATAAATCACAATAAAGCCTATTAATTAAAGTGGATAGGTTATTACCCGCTAGTGGTTTTAGCGGCAATAGCTTTTATTTAAGTGCCCCGTTGATGAGATCAATACAAAGGATAAAATAACCGCATCGTTTGAGAAATGTCATAGAATGAAAAAACAGCGGACAAGATTGAAGCGAGGTAACTGATTGAATGTTGGTGGGTCGTCGGGGGTTCGAACCCCGGACCAATTGATTAAGAGTCAACTGCTCTACCGACTGAGCTAACGACCCAACGGGGTGGATTATTCACTTCTTGGCGGCGGCTGTCAAATAGTTCACATTGATTTTTTTCCATTTTTTCAGCTGCACGATTTACATTGTGAGCAATGCGTAATTTTGCTAACCTGTGCGCCGCCCAATTAACTCCTTTCATATTACAATACGCCGTTTGCTCAGGGCAAAAAACATACAGAATCACATCGTGCAATTATTCACCATATTTATGCCAGCCACTCCCTATAATCAGTACGATAGTTACGCTATCTTATCTACGCCCAATTCAATAAATGAGAGAGCCGCTCAAGAGCTCAAAACGACATCACATAAAAAATAGGAAATCGTATTAAATGACTGATCAACCAAAAGAGGTCGCAGACCTTGCAGAGCCTGACGGTGAAGGGCTGCGGCGCAACCTGACCAACCGGCATATTCAGCTTATCGCCATTGGTGGAGCCATTGGCACCGGGTTGTTTATGGGCTCGGGAAAAACCATCAGCCTGGCAGGTCCGTCGATTATCTTCGTTTACATGATTATCGGCTTCATGCTGTTTTTCGTTATGCGAGCGATGGGAGAGTTACTGCTATCTAATCTGAACTATAAATCTTTCAGTGACTTTGCCGCCGACCTGCTCGGCCCCTGGGCGGGTTTCTTTACCGGCTGGACATACTGGTTTTGCTGGGTGGTTACCGGCATTGCCGATGTGGTGGCGATCAGCGCTTACGCACAGTTCTGGTTTCCCGATCTATCGCAATGGATATCATCATTACTCTGCGTACTCTTATTGCTCACGCTTAACCTGGCGACGGTAAAACTGTTCGGCGAAATGGAATTCTGGTTTGCGATGATCAAGATTGTGGCCATCGTTGCCTTAATCTTTATCGGCGTGGCGCTGGTGATGATGCAATTCCCCTCGCCATCAGGTTCCGTCGCATCGTTTAATAATCTATGGAACGACGGCGGTATGTTTCCTAAAGGCATCGGGGGATTTTTTGCCGGATTCCAGATAGCGGTCTTTGCTTTCGTCGGAATTGAACTGGTTGGCACCACGGCGGCGGAAACGAAGAATCCCAAGGTAGTACTTCCCCGCGCGATCAACGCGATACCGATCCGTATCATCATGTTCTATGTTTTTGCGCTGGTGATGATCATGTCTGTAACGCCGTGGAGCGCTATTGCCGCCGATCGCAGCCCCTTCGTTGATATGTTCGTATTGGTCGGGCTGCCCGCCGCGGCCAGCGTGATCAATTTTGTGGTACTGACTTCCGCGGCATCGTCGGCCAACAGCGGCGTATTCTCCACCAGCCGGATGCTGTTTGGGTTAGCCAAACAGGGAGATGCGCCGAAGCGCTTCAGTATGCTGTCTAAACGCGCGGTTCCTTCTGCGGGATTACTGTTTTCCTGTATCTGCTTATTGTCCGGCGTGGTATTGATTTACCTGATTCCCAATGTCATGACGGTCTTTACCCTGGTTACCACCGTCTCCGCCATTTTGTTTATGTTCATCTGGAGCATTATTCTCTGCTCTTACCTGATGTACCGTAAAAAAAGGCCGCAGCTACATCTGGACTCGCAGTATAAAATGCCCTGGGGTATTTTTATGTGTTGGATTTGCCTGGCGTTTTTTGCCTTTGTGATCGTCCTGCTGACGCTACAGCCCGATACCCTGCAGGCGCTGGTCGTCACGCCGTTATGGTTTATTATTCTGGCAATAGCCTATCGGGTTATTCAGAAGAAAAAACGGCTGGCATGAAATAGATAGCGTCATTACCGCCCACAAAAGACGCTGATTACAAAAAAGACGCTGATTACAAAAATCAGCGTCTTAATTGTTTATTAATAATTTGCGTATGCATATTACTTTTATCGATTTATAATATTACTTATTATAAAAACAAAAAGAAAACCCTTATCATCCAATTAATTAATACAGGCATGATAATAATATAGTGGGATTAATTCCTTAATGAAGTAGTCATAAGGCGATTAATATTGCGGGATAATAATTCGGCTGCTAAGTAAGCATCTTCGCCCTTGCGCTGCGTCGTTTCCGCCAGTACGCCTTTGACCTTTGTTGCTAACTCATTAATTTTATTATCATCCAACATAGAAACAATGGCAAACACCAGCATTTCTAATGATTCTATTTTGGCATGAAGTTCTTTTTCTCCGACCTCTTTTTCTGCCAGTCTGATTAATAGCTGAGAGAGAAGACTATTCATTTGAACTCCTTAATCAAAAATAACAGTCAGTTATCCCAAGAAACACCAACAGAATGTTGGTGAATGGGATTAGAGAAAACATTACGAGGATTAATGTAACATCTAAAGCGGCACGATCGCTAGTATCTATCGCAATTTTAGCACCATCACATTCACAACATCATGATAAAAATGAAAGAGCAGATGAAATAGATAAGCAAGATGATGTTTTTAAAAACCATTTTATATAGCCAGCCATAGCGAAATGGCTGGCTACTTAAAATTATACGTTTACCGACTGCCTGACGTCATTCACTGCGCTTTTGGCCTGCTCGCACTGGTACAAAATAGCCTGGGCATGCGAATAAAGAATTTTTCCGGCTTCCGTAGGCGTAACGCCGCGTCTGCTGCGTACCAGCAACTGCTTTTCAAGCTCACTCTCCAGCGTCGCGACCTGCTGGCTCAGCGCTGGTTGCGCAATGTGCAACAACTCCGCAGCCTGGGTCAGGCTACCGATATCAACGATTTTCACAAAATACTTGAGCCGTCTAAGATTCATTTCTGCCTCCTGAGTAAGTTCCCCATAAGAGATAGCAAAATCCGCGCCATATTATAAACGCCTGCGATAAAAAACAGATACATGCTTGATAAGCCATGGGTAAAATAAGGAAAAGAGATGGTTCACAGGATGCGCCAGACTAGCCGGAAGTGACCGATAACGATTTCTTCTGCCAGGGAATGCACCACGCTAATGCAACTGCTGCTGTCTCAAGGTGCAGGCGGTGATGTAAAACACGGCGTAAAAGCAAAGTATTCACATTAAACCCGGCAATACTTGCGCAATAATTTCAATATGTTGATTATTACTTCAGCAATCAGTTATCTCGAGGCATAACAGCCTTTGACAAGGTGAAATGCTCCCGCTATTATCCCCCGCAGCTAACCGATTCCTCTGTAGTTCAGTCGGTAGAACGGCGGACTGTTAATCCGTATGTCACTGGTTCGAGTCCAGTCAGAGGAGCCATTTACTTGTTTTCATGCATCCTTGCGAATTCCTATTTGTAAATTAATTCAACAGGTTAGCGTGAAAAACCTTCCCGATGCGTTTCTAGTTTTCCCTCCGCATCGGGGAAAAATGGTGGTCAGATTTGGGGTCTTTCCAGTTCGATAACGGAGTGACCCGCATATGTCCCTAAACGACACGAAAATCCGCAACTTAAAACTTCCCGTTACCCCCATAAAACTATCCGATTCACACGGTCTATATCTCCACGTTAAACCTACTGGTTCACGTCTCTGGTACTTCAGGTACTATTTCGGTGGCAAAGAAACCCGCATAGCGCTGGGCGCCTATCCGTTAATCAGTTTGTCGGAAGCACGACAGAAACGTGATGTACTCCGCAAACTACTGGTGCAGAATATCAACCCGGCGCAGCAACGAGCCGCTGAAAAGGCAGCGCGTTCACCAGCAAAGAGTTTCAAGACCGTGGCGCTGAGCTGGCATCAAAGCAACAGAACCTGGTCGGAGAACCATGCCGCCCGCCTGCTTGCCAGCCTGAACAATCATGTTTTTCCAGCGATCGGTAATCTCCCGATCACGGAACTGAAAACCCGACACTTCACTGCCCTTCTGAAAGGCATTGAGGAAAAAGGTTTGCTGGAGGTCGCATCCCGCGCGCGGCAGCATCTGTGCAATATTATGCGTTACGCTGTTCAGCAAGGATGGGTGGAAAACAACCCGGCGCTGAATTTAGTTGGCGTAACGGCTCCACCGGTTAGACGCCACTATCCGGCTCTGCCGCTGGAGCGTCTGCCTGAGCTGCTGGAACGCATTGAAGACTATCAGCAAGGCCGGGAACTGACCCGGCTGGCGGTACTGCTCACCCTGCACCTGTTTATCCGTTCCAGCGAACTGCGCTTCGCTCGCTGGCGCGAGATAGATTTCAAAAATAGAATCTGGACCATTCCCGCCACCCGCGACGCGATTGCCGGCGTTCGCTACTCCGGGCGCGGAGCAAAAATGCGCACGCCGCATATCGTGCCGCTGTCCCGGCAAGCCATCGATATTCTGCAGCAGATTCAAGCGATTTCCGGCCATCTGGAACTGGTATTTCCCGGCGATCATAATCCGTATAAACCCATGTGTGAAAACACGGTCAACAAAGCGCTGCGGCTGATGGGTTATGACACCAAAACGGATGTCTGCGGTCACGGCTTCCGGACGATGGCCTGTAGCGCCTTGATGGAGTCCGGCCAGTGGTCGCAGGATGCGGTTGAACGCCAGATGAGCCACCAGGAGCGCAATAGCGTGCGGGCGGCCTATATCCATAAAGCCGCACATCTTGAAGCCCGCAAAGCAATGATGCAGTGGTGGTCGGATTATCTGGATGCGTGTCGGACAGCATATGCCCCCCCATATATATGGAGTATGAAGGTAACCTGAAAATCATCTGCAAGGAATCAGTAAACGAGATTGATGTAGAAACAGGGCGCGACATGTCCATTAGTTAAAGACAATATAGTGAATTGTTCAAACGAAAGCAGATCATTAATGATCTGCTTTCATATAATAACTCGTTTTAAATTTATAACTTTTATCATTTTAACTAAAATAGCCCATTATAATTATATTTTCCAATTCTTCCATTAATTACAGATTCCTAAATAACTTCGCATATTACCGCTCCACTTTAGCCAGTCCGTGTTGATTGCCGGGGAATGGCGAGGCGGCATTCATAAACTGATTTACCTGTTCCAGTAACTGCCACATATATCGGCATTGATGATTTCGCGTTATGGTTTCATGTAACGACAGCCACAGACGTTCTATCGGATTCAGCCACGGCGAGTACGTCGGCAGGAACAGTAACCGGAACTTCTTGTTCTCTGCCAGCCAACGCGCCACTTTGCGGCTTTTATGGATGATGTAGTTATCCACGACCAGCGTGATGGTTTTCGCTCGCCGGTAAGTTCGGCGTAATTTTTCTAATAGTTTGATAAATAAGTCATAAATTTTACTGCCGCCACTGACGTAGTGGACTCGTCCCGTACCCGAATGAAGCGCGCCAGCCAGATAATGTTTTTGATTCTGCCCCGGTGTAACAATGCGTTTTTGTTGCCCTTTTGGCATCCAGTCCGCACCGATTTTCGGGTTCAGGTCAATATCGA
The DNA here is from genome assembly GCF_023347575.1 of Brenneria tiliae. Taxonomy (NCBI): domain Bacteria; kingdom Pseudomonadati; phylum Pseudomonadota; class Gammaproteobacteria; order Enterobacterales; family Pectobacteriaceae; genus Brenneria; species Brenneria tiliae. Next base: position 15,574 of record NZ_JAKPCB010000093.1, read on the forward strand.
CTTCATCCTGATAGAACACGGGATGGTCTGTCCGCGCCTGAGCCAGTGCCTGCTCGATGACAAGCCGCTTTTCCTCATAATGCGGGTCTTTGATTTTCAGCATCGGCGCGGCCCTGCGCCAGACAATGCCTGCTTGTTTCAGATATCAATGTAATGTGGAGGGATGAAGAGCAACACCAAAAAATTGGTTGACGATGCGGGCCAGCAACGCTGTACTCCAGCATGAGCGCAGCCAGCCGAAATCTTTTGGAGTGCGTTGTATTAGCAGCGGAAGAGCCTGAAGGATATCGGCAACCGGCCACCGTGGAGCGCGTCCGGGCTTGAGGCTTTTTAGTCCTTCAACGCCATGTAAAGTAAACCAGGTTATCCATCTTCCTACGGATGAGCGGGCGGCGCAGAGCATTTTGGCGACATCGGTGACGGTCATTCTCTGGTGAAGCATCAGCATGGCAATGAGCCGTCTGGCATGGTTTTTATCACGGGTTTGCTGGGCTTCTTTTCGCATCAGGCGTCGTTCTTCATCGGGGATAAATGCTATGATCGGCATAACTCAGTCCGGTTGGGTGATTTTGTCTTTTTTGCGATTGATCAGATCGCACAATTCGGACTGAGTTCCCTTCAGGTGATCTACTATTTTGCGATAATGAAATGGACACGTCCCCATACCAGCTTCAGTGAACCATGCTGTAAGTGCAAACCAACAGCAAAATGAAGAGGTGTCCAATGGAACAAATTATCGGAATTGACTTGGCAAAGCGAGTTTTCCAGGTACATATCGTTTCTACACAGGGTGAGAAGAAAGCTAACAAAATGATCACCCGTGAAAAGCTGATGGCTTTTATTGCTCAGCAACCCTCGTCCAGAATTGTGATGGAAGCGTGTGGCAGTGCAAATTACTGGTCCCGCCAGTTTAAGACATTCGGCCATGACGTCAGACAAATCAGCCCGCAGTATGTGTCGCCTTTCCAAATGGGAAATAAAAACGACAAAAATGACGCCACCGCCATTGTTGAGGCTGATAGTCGTCCAGGTATGCGCTACGTACCGGGAAAAAGCATTGAGCAGCAGGATATTCAGTGTCTGCACCGGGTTCGCCAGCGGCTGATGAAAAACAGAACGGCGCTTATTAATCAGCTCAGGGGGCTGAGTCTGGAATACGGTATCGCCATACCGGAAGCCGCCCATAAAGTCATGGCCTGTCTGCCTGATTATCTGGAAGACGCGGAAAATGAACTCACCACGCTCAGCCGGGAGCTGTTCCAGGAGATGTTGCTGGAACTTCAGGACTGCCAGAAACGAATTAAAACGCTGGATATCCGCTTGAAGCAGATGAGTGCACAAAACGAGGATACACTCCGGTTGGAGAATATTCCGGGTGTCGGGCCACTGGGTGCATCGGCACTAACTATAGCGCTGGGTGACAGCAGGGATTTTAATAATGGTCGCCATTTTGCCAGTTATCTGGGATTAGTGCCCGGTGAGTACAGCAGCGGCGGTAAAACCCGACTTCTGGGAATAACGAAGCGCGGAGAGGGTTATCTGCGCGGCTTACTTATCCATGGTGCCCGCTCCGTGGTTTATCGTACGGTTAACCTCCCGGATGCGAGGTGTAGCGCCCTCCAGAGATGGCTGAAGGGTATTATTGTCCGGAGCGGCGTGAATAAGGCCGTTGTGGCGCTGGCGAACAAAAATGCCCGAGTGGCCTGGGCGCTGGTAAACCAGAAAACGGATTACATGGCCAAGTAACAGTCTGATTTATAAGAAGTCAAAAGTGTTGATGTACTGACAGGTAGAACCGACTTTCTGTAAACCTGACAAATAGCTGGGCCATAGCAGGCCATTGCGATAATGAGGCCAGAGAGTACGGATGTTCATCAGGGCTCACGAAGCCGAATATATGTGTGTGACTACTTTGTCAGAAAAAGATCTGCCCGTGCTTGCTTTGGGTCGGTGTCCATATAAGTTATTTAGGACAAAATCAGTACGGTTCTTCCCCCTGATTTTCGCCACGCGGTTCAATGTACCGTACGCATACTGTTGGTCGGCGCCCCTCCTATTTTGAACGCTATGGACGTCCGCAACATCCCAGCGATCTGGCGAACCATCGGGCATTGCAATACGCCTACTCACGCTATCTGGGGAATATTTTATGATGGAGATAACAGTGATAACAGTCATGATGCATCCCCTTAATAAGGGCTTTTAGGATTAAAAATCCATTTGCTGCATGTAAATAAAAATCCAAAGAAATATTACTTAACTTTAAGTGAGGGGTATATTACTTACATGAACTCTATTCTTATCAAGAGATAATAAAGCGTAAAATATGATAGGCAAACTTATTTAGTGATATAAGATATATCATATAATGTTTGAGTGATTATTTAATCATGACGTACTTGAGAATTTAGAATACAAACCAACTTTATTAGCCTCCATGTGGAGGCATATCAAATGAAAAAAAACTATGCATTTATAACTGAATAATACTCTATTTTTGCCTCCGGACATAGGAGAAAAAGAAGCGTCCGGAGATGAGCCAGACCTGCTGAAACAACAGAATGACTGACTCCAGGAACACCATCGATAATGAAAAAAACGTCAGTAGTATTATTAGTGATTCGTGATTTTTCACTCTGGCCATAGATAATACTAAGAACAATACCATGTTGATCTTTGACACAAATATCATTAAGCTTTAGTTGAACATCATGTCCTCCAACGGACAAGTAATGATCTTTTTCTTGTGCAACATCAATGCATAGTGGCAATGTTAGACTCAGAAGATCATATCCAGCAATCAATAATGAAGTGGTAATTTCGGCCAACAATAGAGCCTGTATCAATCCTGGTGTACTAAAATGACTTCTACCGTTCAGTACCGATTCGATCTGAGGTAGAACGTGATAAGTTTTCTTAAATTTTTTATAATAATGAACATAGGCGGAAAGGGTATTATCTTTTCGAATTAGTTCTTTTCTATCACTAGAAGCATGAATCAACCGCATTTTTTTTATTTCAAAATCCGCTTTTTCCTGAAAACGTTTCAATCCCTCAATAGTTTCTTTATATTCGCTTATGACTAGAATGCCAAAAGGGGTATTCCTGTATTGTCGTGACATTTCTGTTGTGAATGTAATCATAACTTCTTCCATCTCAGGATAAAAATATTAATGCTTCTGAATTGCAATATTGAACCCAATAGTAATAAAAATCATGCCAACTAATTTTCCGTGCCAACGACTTAACCATGTTGAATTCTTAAAAATAAGCATCAATGTTTTGGTTGTGAAAGCAATAAACACAGAAAATAGAGAGCAAAGAACCGCGAAAATGACACCTAGCACAAAAAACTGAATAATAACAGTTCCACGTTCAGGATGTACAAATTGGGGTATGAAAGCCAGAAAAAAGAGGGATGTCTTTGGATTTAAAACTTCTGCTGGGATGGCTTCCAAAAAAGCCCTGGATGGAGTAATTACTGACATCTTATGTAAAGCGGGGTCAGAAGTTTTTGCGCGGAAAGCCCTTATACCCAGATATATTAAATAAACAGCACCAACATATTTCACGATACTAAAGGCGATCGCAGAAGTCATCAATAATGCTGAAAGCCCAACTGCCGCGAGTAGGGTATGTATAAAATCACCAACAGCAAGCCCTAGCCCTGTCATGATACCTACCTTTCGCCCTCCTTGCACAGTTCTGTTTAGCACAAGCATTAGAGATGGACCAGGGATCATAAAAAGGCTTATCACGACAGCAACAAAAGAGAGCAGTGTTGATATCTCAAACATATAACCTCCTGTTTTTTTTGATAAAAATATTTCAGTAATTATTTACTAGTCATTCAATTAAAGTGAAAATAGAAGATCTTGCAGAGCGGGTAGCAAGGAGATAATAAAAGAGATTATCGCCGAACTACCAGCACTGCAAAGGAAAAGAAAATCACATTAAACTTGAATATATTATTAAACAAATGATATTATTTTCCAACAGATTATATTTATAAAATTAGGCTTGAAAGATAATGAAGAAAAATCACTTATCTTGGTCTCGAAGTAAATTTAATTGTCTATTGTTAACATTATGTTCTTTTCTTATTTTTCCTAAAGAAATCATTTCACCAATTTTTTTTCCTTCATCAACATATTCATCTATTACTTTTTGATCTTCATCATTTTTAAGACCTCTAACTAAGTGTCCCATAAAAATCTCTCCTGTTATAGTGAGATCATAGTAATTGTTATTATTAAGATAAATTAGTCCAGATTCAATGTATTGTTTGAAGGTCTGTATTTGCTTTTGGTTTATAATACCTTTAGATGACATTTTATCAAATTTTTCAACCGATAACCCATGGTATTTTAGTGGAAATCCCCACAATGCCATATCATATTGATCTTCTATAGAGCTTTTTTCTAAATCATAAGGAGTATTATTATTACTTATTGCAGATATCCATTTATGATGGTCAGAAATATTTTCTAGTCGCAATCCTGGGAAATAAGAAATAGCTGAACTACCAACGCCAATAACAAAATCTTCGTAGGCATGTGCCCCTAACGCTTCATTGCCAGAAAGTTTTGATAGCTGTTCTTTCGGTATTTTATTAACATCATAATATGTGCAGGTACCGAATCTTTTCCAACCATACTTTAATAAAGTTGCATATGTTTGCAATCTTAAATTTGCGTGAACCTCTTGTGATGGCGGTGCTGGTATTTTATGAGATAACACATCAGCAATAAAAACAGGTGCCGCTCCTTGACTAAATATATAACTGCTAATTGAATTAATATAAGGGTGGGCAACAAAAAAATTAATATCATCTAATACATCATTAATGGTTTGGTCAGGGAAACCAGTCATTAAGTCAACATTGATTATAGGAATGTGTCTGATGAGGCGTTCACATATTTCGTCAAGATGCCTTAACTTCGCTGGCATTCTAAGGTACTTTCTTATTTTCGGGTTTAATGTCTGCACGCCAAAACTTGCTCTTGTAATATCAAATTTCTCAATGCCATTTATAAATGACTCATTAATACTATAAAGAGAAAACTCAATAGAAATCTCAGTTTGTTTAGTATAACCAGGTAGACTTACTAAAAAATCCAATATTTCTACAATTGAAGAAGATAGTAAGTCTGGACTACCACCTCCAATATTTATTGAAGTAATTTTTTTATTATAAGTTTTAGTCGCATGTAATATATCTGACAATTGTTTGATAATATTATTTGCATAAAGCTCGACAAGTTTAAAATCAGCGGTATTACCACCAGAAAATGCACAAAAAGTACATTTTTGTGTGCAAAATGGTACATGAATGTATATTTGCAAATGTGAGTCATCATGCCATTTTAGATTCATAAGTTTATTATAAACTAATTCCTCTGTTAAATTTTCATCCCTGCCTTTCATCCAATAATCGACAGTGTTCTCTGCTAAGCTCTCAAAGCTAGTTCCTAGTAGCATAATCGCCCCCATAGATGACAGATAAGTCGGTTGTATAAAAATCGCACAAGTCAACGTATTGGAAAAAAAATAAATATAATTTGATTTAGATCACAAAAAACACGTTTTTTGAAAACTTTGGAATTATTATTGATGGCTAATACTATTAGCCATCGAGTTATAAGCTTGATTAATTATTATTTAAAAGCATAGTTTCATTGTTGATAATTTAAAACCACATTATCACCCAAAAAGTTTGTTTTTTGCCTTTAAAGATAAAATAGGTTAAAGGAAAAATTAAAATTTTAACAGCTTCCAAGAAGCTTCATAAATGTGTATTTCTAGGGGATTCAAATCATTTATGGTCTTGTGGCTGATAACCCATATATTAGTGGCTGATGCATATGGTACATACGCTAGAGTCAATTTGTGTATATTTTGTTACTTAAGCAACTCCAATTCTTTAATTGTGAAAATTCAATTAGTTATGCATAATCCCATTATGCTTTTTTTTTAAAAATATGGACTTAACCAAAATTTACAAGGCAAGAAAACCACATAAAACTTTCTCATGTATAACCATATGAATTTGTTGTATTATATTAAGAAAAAAACTATTAATAAATTAAGTATCTGTTTTGCTTGCTTGGGTATGAAACAAAACAAACATTGACATAGATCAAATAAATGCTCGCTAAAGTGTGCTTTGTTGTTTGCATAATGAGCAGAGCAAGCTTTGATAATATGAATATTTTTCATCTTCATTAAATCTGTCTCTTTATTGATGGTTTAATACAATTCCGAGATTTTGAAATGAAAGTTTAATATAAATTTCATCTCTGATTCAGCGAACAACAAGAAATAATGTAAAGATCTAGTAATCACGGAACGAAAATATCGGATATAAACTTTCTCTTTTTTGCGCAACTCATTGAATTAAAGCCAGTGAATGAACTTAGCTAGTTAGATGGTGCGTCGTTAAGCGCATAGTACAGCATAGAACGTAAGTTTGCTGTTTCGTTGCATAGCATAGTTAGCTAACTGTTGAACAAGGAGGAGTTATGTTAGATGAAATCGTTGCCCATAAAAAAAGAGAAAATGGGATTAAACAAAAAGAGGTTCCTTTGAGTGAAATAAAGGAGCTATCTACTGTAGCACGTCCTACAAGAGATTTTAAATCTGCACTTTCGAAAGTTGGAATATCGATGATTGCAGAAGTTAAAATGAAATCACCTTCAAAAGGCATCCTAAAGAATAATTTTAATCATCTAGAAATAGCAAAATTATATGCAAAGGCTGGAGTTTCTGCAATTTCAGTCCTTGGTGATAAACATTTTTTTGGTGGTGGTAGTGAAATCGTCAAGACAGTCGCTATTGAACCTGAAATAAATGTACCTGTCATGTTTAAGGATTTTATTATATCGGAATATCAGGTATATGAAGCGAGAGTGGTCCATGCAGATGCTGTTCTACTAATTGTACGTATCATGGACCAAAAAAAGCTGGAATTGCTAATCAATAAAGCTAAAGATCTTAAAATGGCAGCGTTAGTTGAAACATTTGATGAAATTGACGTAAAAAGGGCCCTTAAAGCTGGGGCTGATATAATTGGCATTAATAATAGAGACCTTGATACTTTTAGAATAAACTTTAATAAAACGTCAAATCTTATGCAGTTGATCCCCAATAATATTGTTACAGTTAGTGAGAGTGGAATACATACGCGCAAAGATGTTCAGTTAATGAAAGAGATGGGCTTTGATGCAATGCTAATTGGAGAGTCAATTATCCAAAGTGATGATGTGATATCTAAAATAAACGAATTTCTAAGTTAGCTAATGCGGTTTGATTATATACAAATAGTGAAGGTAAAAAAGTATGCACAAAATAATGATTGTGGGGTACGGTTTTGCCGGTAATAATTTACACCATCGTTGCATATCCAAAATGATGAGGTCGGGCTGGAATTATTCTCTTAGCTCAAATATTGTGGTTATTGATAAACTGGCATCAAAGATTACTGCATGTGGGAATTCCGTCAAATTTTATACGGAGATTCCACCGGTAACTGGTGGTGAGGGTTGCAATTGGATTGTTCATATATGCACCCCTCCCGAACAGCATTTCCAAAACATACATGATGCATTATGCAATGGTTATCGTTCAATAATTGTTGAAAAGCCCGCAGCTTCAACTTATTTAGAATCACAACAATTAATTGAATTAGAACGTGACTATAATGCCAAGATCCTGGTTGTAGCGAATTGGGTAAGTTGTGCTGCCGTAAATGAAATTATGGACGTATTAAAAACTGGTGATTATGGTGTGATATCTCAAATAACTGTGGTGCAAAATAAATCACGGTTTATTCGTTCTCGGGAACGGAAAGGTGAGCATCTATTTGATATCGAAATGCCTCACCAAGTAGCACTTGCGTTGTTCTTAGGCGGGAATGCAGCTTTGGAAAGTGCAGAGGTCGAAGATATGGTTATGCCTGATATGACGTTGCCAAATCTCGGCTATGGCTCTTTAAGGCTATCACATATTAATGGAGTGAAGTCTGTTTTACGATCCAGCCTAATACATCCTGTCCGGGAGAGATATCTCAAAATAAGAACATCTTCAGGTTACATGCTCAAAATTTATTTCCCAACGGGAGGAGATGATAGTTACTCTCGGTTGTTAATTTCATCACCTGCTAATGAAGTGATTATAAATAAAATATTATATGACGATCCCTTAACGCTTTGCTTAATACGTGCGTATAAATACTTTTTAGAAAGCCAACAAAATCCCTATGCAGTGAAGCCATCTGGTATGGATTTAGAATTTAATGCTAATAAAGTCAAAATATTGGAGGAAGCAAAAGAACTGGCACTATACCAGAAGCAGGGCATAAGATCACAACACAAGATCATGATCGTCGAGGGGTAAATGAAAATGTCTATACCTTTTTATGATAATACAAGAGAAATAAAAACAATATTAGAACAGATTGATGGTCAATGGGATGCATTGATAGATCAGTGCCAGTTAGTTAATGGTATACAGTGTAATTTATTAGAGAAGGATATTCAGTCATTTACAGGTATTAAACATGCAATTACCGTTGGTAATGGAACTGACGGATTGATTATTACATTAATGGCAGCAGGTATAGGTAAGGGTGATGAAGTTATTGTGCCATGTTATTCTTTCTTTTCATCGGTATCAAGTATTATTCACGTTGGCGCTACACCAGTTTTTGTTGATATTGAGCCGGATAGCTATGCCATTAATGCAGAATTAATTGAGTCATCTATTAGCAGAAAAACCAAGGCTATTCTACCAGTACATCTATTTTGTCAAATGGCTGACATGCTAAAAATACAAAAAATTGCAAAAAAGTATAAATTAATAATTCTAGAGGATAGCGCAGAGGCTATCGGTATGTTTCAAGATGGAGTCCATGCTGGAGGATTTGGTTTAGGGGGCGTGCTTTCATTTTTTCCAACCAAAACTTTGGGTGCACTGGGAGATGCAGGAATGATCCTTACTAATAGTGACAATTTTGCACATGCTTGTCGTATCAGGGGAAATTTAGGAAGAGACCAATCAGGTGTTGCTCAGTGTATTGGTTTTAATAGTCGTATGGATGAATGGCATGCGATTATTTTACGTGCACGTCTTACTAATTTACAGAAAAATATTGAAGCCAGGAAAAGGAACGCTGATTATTTGACAGATCAATTGTTTCAAATTCCCCAAGTCGTAAGAACACCAGCCCTCAAGATGCGTGGCTATACAGCAAATCGCGTTGATTATGTTTACCTAATCGAGGTTGAAAAAAAGGATGCTCTAGTCAAACATCTATCAAAAATAGGCATCGAAACTGAGACATACTATCCCATCCCGCTCCATTTACAACCAATCTGTAGAAAATTTGGCTATTTAAAAGGTGATTTCCCTGTTGCTGAACGGGCGTCCTCAAGAGCAGTGGCATTGCCTATGTATGCAGAAATGCAACAAAGTCAACTGGAAGGCATCGTTAATGCCATTCGTGATTTTTTTAAAGGTTGAATCACTATGACAATAAGTTTCTTTAATTATTCCGGACGGTATGAAAGTTTGCCTCAATTACTTCCGGAGCTAATCACAAGACACTGTTCGGATGGACAGTTTATCCTTAAAGAGTCTGTACTATCTTTTGAAAGAAGCCTTTCCCAATATTTGAAAAAACGAGGAAATAACACAGACGATGTCTATTGTACAGCAGTAAGTTCTGCTTCATATGGTATGATCATTGCCCTGAAAGCGTTGAATATTGGCCCAGGTGATGAGGTCATTACGCCTGCATGGTCATACATATCAACGGCTAGCAGCATTGCTTCTGTTGGGGCAACTCCCGTCTTTGTTGATGTAGATCCCAATACCTTCATGTTGTCTCCACCACTGGTAGCCACCCGTGTTACGAAGCATACCAAAGCAGTGATTGCGGTTCATCTATACAGTCATATGGTTAATATCGCTGAACTGAGAGCGGCCCTCCCAGAAAACGTATCAATTGTTGAGGATAGTGCTACTTGCCTTGGAGGTAGAGCTCACAACAAGGCTGCTGGTTTAATGGGTGATATCGGCGTTTATTCTTTTTTTCCTGCCAAACCCTTGGGTGGGCTTGGTGACGGTGGAGCTATCATAACTCACAATAAACAATTGTACCGGATATGCAAAATGTATAGGAATCATGGTCAGGATGGCCAAGTAAGATTCACGCATTTCTTATTGGGTTATAACAGCCGAATGGATGATATTAATGCTGCTTTTCTTGAAATGAAATTACCTCTATTGGATTCAAATAATGAGCGTCGAAGGGCCATAGCTGATAAGTACGATAAAGCTATTGATGGTATAGGTTGGAAACGGCAATCGGAAGCATTTACTTCGGGGAATATTGAAGAAGTACCTTATAGCTATGTTTTTCTGGCCACTAACCCGAAAACATTAATTAATTATCTACGTGAAAAATCAATTGAGGCGAAACCGGGTTTTCCGCTAGCATTAACTTCGCAACCGGCGTTTTCACCTTGGGTAGATAGTAAAAATGTATACATCAATGCAAACGATATTGCTGAACATGCAGTTGCACTACCGCTTTATCCAGAAATGACCAATCTCGAGGTATTTGAAGTTATTGAGGCTTTGAAGGCCTTCTCAAGGAGTGAAAATGATTGAGAGGATGTCTGGCTTATCAGATGAAGCTGGATGGGATCTGGCAACCCAAATTCGGGCACATAGGAGTCTGAACTGGAAGTATATCGAACTACGTAACATATCCGGACAACCTGTAGATACATTAACTGGTTCGTTGGCCGCTAATGTTGCACGTCAGCTTGATGATGCTGGTTTAAAGGTTAATTGTCTCGCATCGCGAATCGGTAACTGGCAACGTTCTGTGGATTATGATTTCGATACTGAGATTGGAGAGTTGACAAGACTTATTGAGATAAGCCAATTGACTGGTAACAAACATATTCGAATAATGTCCTATCTGAATAATGGTTACTGTGATGAGAAATGGCGTGATCTTGCTATTAATCGAATTGTAAGGTTGGTTGATTTGGCGGCTCAAGGTGGTATAGAGCTTGTGCACGAAAATTGTAGTGGATGGGCAGGAATTAATGCCCAGAACGCTAAATACTTACTAGATAGTATTGATTCTCCTTACTTAAAATTATTGCTTGATTTAGGTAATGGACTATCCTATCAAAACTATCCAGAAGAATTTATTCAGAAATCATTTAACCGAATTGTTCACGTACATATAAAAGATGGTATAAGAAAGAAGAATGGAAATGTCTTTTATACTTTTCCTGGTCAAGGAGTGGCCCGATTAAAAGAATTAATCATACATTTACTTAAATTGGGTTATAAAGGACTTTTTGCGATTGAACCACATATTGATATAATTGTTCATGCTAAGCAAGAAAGATTGAACAGGTATGGATTAAATAAAAATTATCTTACTTATGGTCGAATGTCACAGGAACTTGTCTATGATGCAATGGAAACTGCTTTAAATTCGCCTTCATTCTATAAGGGGGAAATGTGATTAATCAACCTCTTTTATTTAACAAAGACTCTCAAGATTTACTGATAAAACTATTAGAGATCAATACAATTACGCCAATGGAAACAGGCGTTGTTTCTCAGTTAGAATCTGCGCAAGAAATTTACTGTACTCATGCAATATCTTTTGGTTTAGAAAAAATTGCTCAGTTATCTGGGAGGGGGAATGCTGACATCCCTCTTTCAGTAAGGGAAAAATATTGTTCATTAGGTGAGGTTTTTTTCACAAATCAACCATCCATCGTATTAGGCGCAGGGCAATGGGAAGACCGTGATAACACAATCATGTTTAATTTTCACATGGATACTGTTGGGCCAATTCTACCTGTAAAAATACAGAATGGCGTTATTAGTGGTCGAGGAGTTATTGATAATAAAGGGCCTGGTGTAGCAGTTTTGTCAGCAATAAAGTATTGGCTGGAAAATAAGGAAAATAATGATAATACAGGAGTACTCATCCAGGCAGTTGGAGGGGAAGAAGGTGGTGCCATGGGAACTTACGGGAGTAAGATTCTATTTGAAAAGGGTTATTATGGTACACTAAATCTATTCGTTATACCTTCAGAAGCTAAATATTATGATTGTTCCACAACATCAATGACCGTTGAATTCACGGTCAACGGGAATGGCACAACAGACGATTCACCTTGGGCTGGGCACAATGCTACCCTTATCCTATCTTATCTAACTGTCATGTTGTCAAAAGAACTTGCGTCTGAGTTGAATAAATATAAAGTAAAAATGACAGTCGCCGGTATTCACACTGGTGAAATGCATAACAGGGTTTATGGCAGCGGGAAAATGCTAATTAATTTCTCCTATCATTCTATTGAAGATGGGGTAATTATAGAAGAGCTTCTTGAGGGAGGGGTCACTAAAGCAAAAAGGTATTTCAAAAAACAATTTGGACTATTAGAACTATTTCGGGTGTCGGCAGGCGATATTGAACAAATACTTTCCTATAGATGGCTTAAAAAAGGATTACCTGTTTTAAAAAATCGGAATGTAACTTTTGAAGATATGCTCGCTAAGGTTGGTATTGTTCGGCACGTTAACGAAAAGCAAACCTTCACATGCGATGCAATGTGGGGGCAGCGTGAAGACTGTTATTCCATTATGTATGGCCCCGGGTCTTTGGAATTAAATGGAGCACATACAGCAGAGGAAGAAATTTCAATTGAACAGCTTGAATCGTTTAGTCAAACTATTCTGAGGTTACTTGATGAATTCAGTCAGTCACGGAATAAACTGTAATGCAGCTAACCCCTACTTCACTCTATATAAACATGTAGGTGATCAAATGAAAGATATTTTTGTCGGAGTGCAACAATTAAGGAATTTTATTGAGACAGTTTTTATCCATGAGGGCGTTCAAACTATGGCAGCAAAGCAAGCCGCTGATACTCTTCTCTACGCCGACTTATCAGGACTGGATACGCATGGTGTCCTCAACTTGCTCTCTATCTACATTACTGGTATCCGAGATAGGCGCATCGACATTTCAGCAGAAATGACTGTTCTTCGTGATCAGGAGGCTGTTATGGGTTTGAATGCTAATCGTATGCTTGGTTTAAATGCTGGTGAAAAAGCCATGCACAATGCGATTCACAAAGCCAAAAAGTTTGGTGTTGGCGTTGTGAGTGTTTGCAATAGTACTCATTTTGGTGCTGCGGGATATTATTCACAATTAGCACTGTCGGAAGATATGTTAGGGTTAGCGATGACTAATCTGGGAGCTGAACCTGTTGCTCATGCTATGGGAAGTAGGCAACCAGTTATTGGTACTAATCCTCTATCTCTGGCCGTTCCTGTAGATAGACTACCAGATTTCGTTTTAGATATGAGCACTACGATTTGTGCTAGTGGGAAAATCAAACAAGCCAGAGAGCGTAAGTGCAACATTCCTAAGGAGTGGTTATACGATAAACATGGCGATCCAGTAACCGATCCGGATGCTTATTATTCTAAAAAAGCTTTTTTGCCTGGTTTAGGGGGATGGGAGAAAACCTCCGGAGGTCATAAAGGATTTGGACTAAATATGATGGTTGAAATACTTTCAGGTGTATTATCCGGTGCGGATGTTTCTTTATTAGAAAAACAGAACGAATGTAACAATATAGGCCATTTTTTCTTGGTACTAAATACCGCATATTTTATGTCTGTTCCCGCTTTCAAAAAGCGGATGATGAGGATGTTAGAACGATATTTAGAAACAAAAATGTTTGATAATTTTCCACCTTTGCATTACGCAGGATATCCCGATGAGATTCTAAGGGATAAGCGTAATAAATTTGGCGTTCCTATACCGGCTACTCTATTCGAAGAACTCAACGTGCATGCGCAGCAGAATAATATACAACTTCTGGAGTCGATATTATGATTAACATCGGGATTATTGGGTTGGGTGTGATTGCGAAATATTATTTGGCCGCATTAGTGAATTCAAATATCGCAATACTCAAAGGTGTATGTGACCTGAATCCTCAAAAGATTTATGCCTATTTATCGACTCAAATTGCTGTTTATACAGACTATAGGGATCTATTGAAGGATCCAGAAATCGACGCCGTTATCATCAATCTCCCAAATAGTTTACACTTTACTGCATGTAAGGATGCGTTAGCTCATGGAAAGCATGTCTGCTGTGAGAAGCCATTGACCTTGAGTGTGAATGAAGCGAAACAATTACAGCATATAGCTAAAGCTGCTAACCGTACCCTATTTACTGCATTCCACCGTCGCTACAATCAACCAATGATTGAATTGAAAGCCAAGCTACCCTCTTTCGAAGGAGTGGCTAAAGTAGAACTTTACTACCTGGAAAAAATAGAGGAACACGCAGGTCATGACACTTGGTATTTGGATCCTGCGGCATGTGGAGGCGGCTGTATTGCAGATAATGGCCCTAATGCATTTGATACACTTATATGGTTAATAGGGGCATTATCAGTAAAAAATGTTTCTATCACACGAGATGAAAAAGAGCTTGATATTAAGGCCGTTATTGACCTAGAAAATAAACAAGGAATCATGATTAGAACATTTTTAGACTGGACCTATCCACAAGGGGAGGACAAAAGAGTCGTCATTTTTATGAAGGATGGGACTACGTTATCTGGTGATATGCTGCAAGGCTGCACGACCTTCAAGGCTTCTCTTTTTCATGAATATGAGAGGGTGATAGATGATTTCTCTCTGCATATAGCGGAAAAGCGGGGATCAGGTGAAGAAGGTATTGCAGCTGTTGAATTGGTTAATGAATGCTATGACTTAGATAAAAAGGTTCGATTATATGAATTATCATGAAGCGAAATTTAGGAGTGAATCAATCGGTAATAAAGTGATTGTTTCGGGACAAATTGTCAAAAAGCTCTTTCATAAACAAAATGATCGAGGAATGACGTTGATCGAATTTTCATCTCGATGCGTCAGAAGAGGAGAAATTCATGAACTTGTAACCACGACCCACCATTCATTAAAACCAAGAGATCTCATTGATAAGGTCGGTTTTATTGGTTTTATCGAGATTAAAAATCCCGGAGTTATAGAAAAAAATGACTTAGTGTTTGCTGGCGAAAGTTATGTTGGTCGAGTCATTGGTTTTGATGAATGTCATTTCCCAAATCATTATAATATCCTAATTGAATCGGACCAATTGTTCTGTGCCAATGATTTTAATCTACGTCTCACAGAAATAATCACATTCATTGATCCAATCGAATTTAAGTGAAGGCAGGACGAAAAATGTTAAGTCTAGATATCGAAAATGAACGCAATGATAAATTAAACGTCATAGAAATCGGAAAATCATCTTTGGTACAAGATCGTTTTCCTGATGTGAGAGTCTTTGGAGTAAGATTATTTATTGATAAAATAAAAAATAAAAGTTGGAATGAAATTCTCAAAACTATCCATGAAAAATGGAGAGGAAAAAGTCGATCAGATGTACTGAATGGGGGGGAGCAAAAGTATTATGCTGATTTTATGAGATCTCTCGGGGTTGATATTAAAAAACAACCACCTTCGGTGGCAAATTTAATTATTCGCTGTCTAATTAAAAATGATATTCGTTTCCCTAATATTCATCCTGTAGTCGATGCCGTTAATATTTCAGCCGTGCAAACAGAGATATCATTAGGCGTATTTGATGCTGAATGTGTAGAAGGGAATTTACAATTGAGCTTTAGTAAAGGAGGAGAAAAATTTCTTGGATTGGGAGCAGACAACTCAATCGAACTTGAGGCAGGAATATTAATATTGCGAGATACTTCAAAAGTACTCTCTTTGTTTTCCGTCCGCGACAGTCAATCTCAAGCTATCCGTACTTCAACTCGAAGTGTTTGGCTACTTGCGTGTCAAGTGCCGGGCATTACACAGACTGCTGTTTTTTCGGCTATCGAACAGGCAGTTAAGAATCTGGAATCTATTGGAGTTCAGTATGAACAATCAACAGCAAACTAGTAAAGAAGGAAACTATGCAAGCTTTTCGAATATGTCTGCTTATTATGGTGAATATGGTGGCTGCTTTGTACCAGAAACACTTATGCCAGCAATTGAAGAGATTGTTTTTCAAATTGATGAGATAACTCAATCACCTGATTTTAAATTACAACTATGTGAACTTCTGGAGGAATATGTCGGGCGTCCTACCCCTTTAACATTTGCCAGAAATTTATCGGAGCACTTGGGTTTTAATATTTGGTTAAAGCGAGAAGATCTTGCACATACGGGAGCCCATAAAATTAATAACGCGTTGGGTCAGGCGTTGTTAGCTAAAAAAATGGGGAAAACACGTATTGTGGCGGAAACTGGTGCAGGCCAACATGGTGTTGCAACAGCGACAGTGTGTGCCCTTCTTGGTCTTAAGTGCACCATATATATGGGGGCGGTGGATATAGCACGTCAAAAGCTAAATGTCTTCCGTATGGAAATGCTTGGTGCAATTGTTGTTTCTGTTGAAAATGGCGCCCGTACGTTAAAAGATGCTATAAGCGAAGCTATCAGGGATTGGGTTACTAATGTTGCAGATACTTATTATTTGCTTGGTTCTGCACTCGGGCCCCACCCTTATCCTAGGATAATTCGTGAGTTTCAAAAAATTATTGGTATTGAAGCAAAACAAGCGTTTCAAAAAAAGTTTCCGGGTGAACTACCAAAGGCTGTTGTGGCATGTGTCGGGGGAGGCTCCAATGCTATTGGGCTATTCCATACATTCATTGATGAGCCTGGAGTCCGTTTAATTGGCGTAGAAGCAGCAGGTGAAGGCATTCCCTCAGGCCATCACTCTGTACGTCTGGCAGATGGGGTAGATACGAAGCCTGGAGTTCTTCAAGGTTGCTACTCCTTTTTAATGCAAAACAGTGAGGGGCAAGTACAAGAAACTCATAGTATTGCTCCTGGACTTGATTACGCTATGGTAGGGCCTGAACACGCACACTTATGGAAAAAAGGTCGGGCAGAATATGTCAGTGCGAGTGATGATGAAGCACTTGCAGCTCTAAAATTGCTGACGAAATTAGAGGGTGTGATTCCTGCCTTAGAGAGCGCTCATGCTATTGCTGGATTGATCAAGTTAAAAAATACCTTCCTACCTCGCGATAAAGTGATCGTTAATATCAGTGGTCGTGGTGATAAAGATATGCTCGCCATATTTGAGCGTGATAAAAATAGGGGATATCTATGAATACGATGTTTATCAATGAAATTGACAGAAAATTTGCAGAAACCAAGAAGAACGGTAGAGCTGCAATTATGCCTTTTCTTACTATGGGGTATCCTGAAAAAGAGTTATCATTATCACTACTTGAGACTCTATCTGCAAATGGAGCCGATATTATTGAAGTAGGAATACCTTATAGTGATCCTCTTGCTGATGGCCCTGTAATACAGCATTCTTCACAACTGGCACTGGATAACGGTATCACTCCCGATCAAGTATTTGATATTTTATCTGCGTATAATGAGAAAAAAAACTCTGCAATCCTTGTAATAATGACTTACTATAACATTCTTCTACAAAATGGTTTAGAAAACTTTGCAATTCAATGTAAGAAAGCAAATGTGTCTGGCGTGGTTGTCCCTGATTTACCGCTTGAAGAGTGTGCTCAGTTAAAAAAAATCCTTAACAATAATAAAATACACTTTATTCATTTTATACCACCTAATATATCAGAGGAACGAATAAAATTAATTGCCAGTCAGGCTACGGGATTTATTTACCTTATTTCTGTGACAGGCGTTACGGGTAAGCGCAAACAGATGGATCCTAATTTGGAAATAATTGCCAAATCAATTAGAAAATATACACGGACACCTATAGCCCTAGGTTTCGGTATTAGCAATGCTAAACAAGTTGCACAGGCGTCAAAAAATGTTGATGGTGTAATTATAGGTAGCGCATTGATTGAAGAAATCAAACAACCTTCTTGTGCTATAGAACGTGCTTCTAAGTTTATGCGTGCTGTATCTGACTATTCAGCAACGTGAACTAATAAATGCTGACAAGGAACAATTGTTAACAAATAGATTATAGAGACCATACAATGAAAGACAGGCACACAGCATATATTGAGTTATCGCTGGCAATGGCTATTGTTGGTAGTTTATCTGTAGTTGGTAAAAAAGTTATCACCGTATTCCCTGTCATGCTTTCCAGTGTATTAACACTTGGAATTGCATCTGTCGGAATGTATCTTATTCATTTATGGATTGTAGGAAAAGTCCCAAAGATTACCGCGGCCCAATTTAAGTATCTTTTTCTTCAAGCATTTTTTGGTGTTGTTTTATTTCGTGTGTTTTTTCTGTATGGCCTTTATTGGTCTTCTGCTTCAATGGTTGGAATACTAATTGCGCTAACTCCAGTTGTAATAGCATTGCTGTCAATATTTTTACTCAGAGAAAAAGTTAATTTTTATGTTATTTCTTGGATTTTTGTGAGTATTACAGGAGTAATTATCTGCCAATCCTCTCAGTTTATTCTCAACAGTGGTTGGTCGACGACAGCAGGTATAGCGCTTTTTTTATCCGCAATGATTTGTGAAGGATTATTCACGGTCATTCGAAAAAAAATCTCCTATGAGCCACTCAATCCTATTACATCCAATTTTTATTTATGCACTATTAGGGCGATTCTCTTCTTGCCTCTTGGACTTTATGACTTAAAAAAATTCTATTTGTTCAGCCATAATATGGCCGATTGGATTCCAATTATTTATACAGCTGTATTTGTTAATATCGCTTCTTTTGTGCTTTGGTTCAAAGGGGTTGATAAGATTGATGCAACCACAGTTGGTATATTCACAATAGTAATGCCAGTTACATCAACTATACTTTCCGCCCTTATTTTAAAAGAACCAATTACTCTTTCTGTGATGCAAGGTATTTGCATTGCAATATTTGGGCTTTTGCTTGTTATAATGCCGACAGGTAAACTCTTAATGATTGTTAACCGGCATAAGAGAAATCTTTGATGATTTAACTTGTTCAATGAGAGGATAATACAATGAATATTGTCATTATCAACCGAAGGTTTTATGGATGGAATTGGGATAACCGATATACAAACTATTATGGGGTGATTGATCATCGTTCTAATCAAGTTTTTTATGTCGTTGATGGCAAGAGTATTTTGGGACTTCATCTAAATGAAAAAATGTCATCGCAGATAATTGAATTAGAGTCATTAAACGATATTAAATCTGTTAAACAAGCTGTGCGTGACATCAATCTCAGAACACCGGTAGATAGAATTGTTGCGTTGAATGAAGAAGACATATTGATAGCTTCCGAACTACGAGATGAATTAAATATTTTAGGAGACCGCGAAAAAGATGTGAATAAATTCCGCAATAAAATGCTAATGAAACGAATATTAAAACAACATGGAATTGCTATACCAGCATTTACTTCTGCTTCTAATGTTGACGAGATTATTGAAAAATTTGGATTTCCTGTGGTATTAAAACCTTTAGATGGTGCCTGCTCAAGGGGAGTGAAAATTTGCCTTTCACAAACTATGCTTGATAAAGACATTGCTGAAATTAACGAACAACTTGATAATTACGAGGCTGAACAATTTATTGATGGAAACATTTTTCATCTTGATGGTTTCATGGCTGGGGGCAATTTGATCTTTTGCCAAGTACATCAATACTACAATAGTTGTTATGCATTTGCTAATGGAATTCCAGTTGGTGTAATGATGATGGATGACACTAATGATCAGCAAATTGAGTTAAAGAGTTTTGCAAAAAATTCACTCAATGCTCTGGGATTGCACCTCGGTGCATTTCATTTGGAATTATTCATCGATAGTCATCAGAATATTCTTTTTTTAGAAGTTGGGTCGAGGGTTGGTGGAGCTTTTTTTGCTCAATGCATTGAAAAAAGATGGGGGGTAAATCTATTCGAAGAAAGTATTAGATTACAAATTTATGGAAATCTTGATATTAATAAATTAAAACACGCTAAAGCACAAGATAAATTATATGGGTGGCTTCTATTTCCTATTCCTGACTGTGCTGATTGCTATGTAAAAAGCATAAGTTATCCAACCAAGAATAAGTTACCAAACATTCTTAACGTTATGCATCCAATTATTGGAGCAAAAATAGACAAAACCGGCGGGTATATTCATACCGCAGGTGCTTTTTTGTTCGAAGGATATTCACAAAACGAACTATTGCAGACGATAGAATATCTTATTAAAGAATATACAATTCGATATTTTTAATGCAATTGCCGTTTTGTCAATTCTAAAAGATAGGTAATTAACTGTAATGCATGTGATATTTAATAGGTTTGTCGTAATGTTAAATAAGGATTTAACCATGAAAAATATGCATCATCGTACTATTTCAGTTATTGGTTTGGGTTACGTTGGTTTACCGGTTGCAGTTGCTTTCGGTAAAAATCGACAGTGTATTGGCTTTGATATCAATACGAGAAGGATTGAAGAGTTAAAATCAGGAATTGATTTGACGAGAGAGGTTGAATCAGACGAGCTAAAGTCTGCTGACATTCTTTTTACGACTCAATCAGAAGATATTGCTAAGGCTGATTTTCATATTATTTGTATTCCCACTCCTATAAACAACTCAAAACAACCTGATTTGGCCCCTCTAATTAAAGCTTCAAAAATTGTTGGAGGGAAAATTAAAAAGGGTGATATAGTTATTTATGAGTCTACTGTTTACCCTGGCACCACTGAGGAAATATGCGTTCCTGTGTTAGAAAACATGTCAGGTCTGGTATGTGGGACGGATTTCCATGTTGGTTATTCACCAGAAAGAATTAATCCTGGCGACAAGCAACGTCGATTTACAAATATTTTAAAGATAGTATCAGCTCAGCAAGCTAATATCCTTGACATTATTGCTGATGTGTATGGTTCTGTTGTCAAATCTGGCGTGTATAAGGTTGGAAATATTAAGGTCGCGGAAACAGCGAAAGTAATTGAAAATACTCAACGTGATCTGAATATAGCATTGATGAATGAATTGGCAATTATCTGTAATCATCTGGGGATTGAAACATCTGAGGTATTAGAAGCAGCAAGTACCAAATGGAATTTTTTAAATTTTAAGCCTGGTCTAGTCGGGGGGCATTGCATTGGCGTTGATCCTTATTATCTTACATACAAAGCGAAATTATTAGGATATCAACCAGATGTAATTCTTGCTGGGCGAAAGATTAACGATGGCATGGGGGCATATATTGCCTCTTTAATCGCAAAAAAAATGACAAAGCAGGGGCTCCTTTTAAATGAGGCTCGGATTTCTATACTTGGACTTACATTCAAAGAAAACTGTCCAGACATCCGTAACTCTAAGGTTATCGATTTGATTGAAGGATTGAAATCATGGGGATTTGATGTCTTGGTCAATGATCCATATGCTAATGTACAAGAAGTGAAGCAAGTATATGACATTGATTTAATCCCATTAGAAGAGTTATCGGATATGGATGCCATAGTGATTGCTGTTGCACATGATGTTTATACTAAAATGACTGTTGGTGAATTTGAGTCTATTGCAAAAAAAGATAGAACTATTTTTGATATCAAAGGCGTCACACATAATAATGACTTTCATGGCAGTAATTTGAATACATGGTATTTATGATATATATTTGTATTTTACACCAACTGTTTTTAACTTCATCCCATTGTTTAAGCAGACCTGTTCATCCGTGTCTGCTTTTTTTAAAAAATCTACTCATAGGTATTTCACATCTATATATTTCATGGGTAATACATCCAATTAGTAGAACATGTATTTTTCTATGAAGGCTCCGATGACCTTTTCATGAATTTCAACAGAGCGTGAGAAGCAGATGGTTCTGCGGGCCAACCGTTTGATTCGGGTTCTCATCGTCAGGTTGTTGCGCTCAATGCGCTGAGTAAAAATCTTGCCGGTCAGATGCTTTTCCTTCAGTACCTCTCTGGCATAACTCCCCCAGTAATCGCTGGTTATCGTGTCAATGTTAAAGGGGGGTTAGCAGTGCCAGTAATTCATGACAGGTTTCATCAGTACGTGGGCCAAAAGTGTAGGCCAATACCCCACCCGTTTTCGTGTTATATACATACCATAGCCAGTGCTGGCGAGCTTTACTGCCGACAAAGCTCCATTGTTCGTCGAGTTCGCAGATAAGTGCTACATCAGCATGGGCCACCGGAGATGACAACTCGTCGTGGCGAGAGTTTTTTAAAGTCTGGATGACGGTGTTAATGCCAACTTTCAGTGTCCTGGCGGTATCACGAACGCCTGCCCCGTTGAAGGCCATTTCGGTAATCTGCTCTTTAACACCGGGCTTACGGGCTTCGTAAGCGTAAGTGAGTGAAGCACCCGGTGACAGTCACGGCAGCGGAATCGGTCATGTCCTTTCGGGTTTTGCCCATGACGATAAACCTGAGCAGACTGACAACGGGGGCAATGAACATTAACACTGACCATTCGAGAATCTCAAAAAGCGAATATTATAGGCATCACCAAAGGTATCATTTCCCGCAGCGGCGTAAATAATGCCGTAGTCGCACTGGCTAACAAAAATCCCCAGGTGGCTTGGGCGCTTGTAAACCAGAAAACAGAGTATAAGAGTAACCTACTGATTTTAATAAGTCCAAAGAGTTGATGTGCTGACAGGTATAACCGACTCTCTGTGAACCTGACAAATAGCTGGACCATAGCAGGCCATTGCGTTAATGAGGCCCGAGAGTACGGATGTTCATCTGGACCCACGAAGCCGAATATATGTGTGTGACTACTTTGTCAGAAAAAGAACTGTCCGTGCTTGCATCGGATAAGTGTCCATATAACTATTTAGCTCCCACACAGTCTTCAACATTAATTCATGTAATTATTTACTCAGACGGGCAGGATAAGGTCACAATTGTTTTTATACAACATTCGATGATTAACCTGAATCAATATTTATGATCTGATAATGATTTCATCAGCGAGCTGTTATTATATTTTTGTTCCTTTAGTGTTATCTTTTTGATATTCAATAACTGCGTCAGTCAACAAATATCTCCTACTCACTTATCGATATACTATTTTTAATCTTGTGCACCATCATTGCTGACTGCAATGATAGGGAAATGTTTAGAATCTTTAAAAGAGTAATACCAGATTACCATCTATTGTGAAAAACAGCCAAAATCTATCCTTCGATGATGAAATTAGATTGTATCCGTTTTTTTGTCAGAAGGCTATGTAATTAAGGAACACCGTCTAGCAATGTTTTCTTCCATCACAGTAAAATTCGTCATGTAAAAGGAGATACATTATGAAAAGCCATAATATCCTCTTTAGTTCAAAAAACAAGATGTCGAACTGGGTTACTATACGAGAAGCGGTCAAAATCATGAGAGAAAGGATAAACATTGATATAACAGATAGTGACATTTATCGTAATGCTTTAGATGGAAATATTTTTCTTTCCATTTATTTCCAATCTCCAGTCATATTAAAAAAATTAAAAACATCAGCCCATAAAGTAAAACTTCGGCCAACAGGGAAGTCACTAATTAACCGACTATGCCAGCTTGACAAAAACTGTTTTCTTTGTGGGCGAAATTTAATCGTCAGTACCAAAGATGGATACATTATCCCAACACAAAGGATTATTGACACAGCGTTAATAGGATATGAGTATGTCATAGTACAACAATTACTAGCTCGTTCCCTAAACATCCCATTACCCATAATGGGAGCAAATGAAATCAACTATGGTATTTCCGTCACTCTCTCTAGGGAGATATTTCAGGTATTCGAAAAAGTCACATGGCAGGAAAGGATAAAACAACAAATCATGCGGCTACCTGAAAATATCGCACTGGATATTAACGAGAGAATTTCCTCCCATCCTCAAAGGATAAGCAGAGGTTGCCACAGTGAATATTTCCCGGTTCATGACTTACCACAGGATGCCTGCTTCGTCATCCGGTATGCTGAACTTGAGAAGCTAATCAACATGCCCGTTAAAAATGAAATCTCCCCTGTAGCTTCTACTCCAACGCGGATATCTACCCCATTATCCCGCCTGTTCTGGCTCTCTTGCAAACATAATGAAACCATCAGACCATTGATTAACCAGCCTTATAAACTGCTGTCCATCTTTGAACAATGGGCATCATCCGATGGCATCACCGATCGACTAAATGGCGACACACTAAAAACTGCTCTTGAGCGCGGTTCACCACAGACCTCTTCCTTTAGGATATCTACATCAAGATGAGTACTATTCGCCTGAAAAACCCGTATTAAGGGTTTTGCAATCCTTAATACGGGTTCATCAACTTTATCCCTGCCTATACTTTATGTTGTCGTGTTATCTCCGGGCATAACTCATTTCTGCCACAGGAGGACACTGTGACATCACATCAGCTATTACGTCTGAAACAGGTTGAAGAGAAAACCGGTCTAAAACGCTCGCAAATCTACCTGTATATGAAAAGCGGCGACTTTCCCCGCTCGATTAAGATCGGTCCGGCCAGTGTGGCGTGGCTCGAATCTGAAATTGATGAATGGATCAATCTGAAATTAACCAACCGTTAATCA
Organism: Brenneria tiliae; assembly: GCF_023347575.1. Lineage (NCBI taxonomy): Bacteria > Pseudomonadati > Pseudomonadota > Gammaproteobacteria > Enterobacterales > Pectobacteriaceae > Brenneria > Brenneria tiliae. Next base: position 40,200 of record NZ_JAKPCB010000093.1, read on the forward strand.
TTTATTCAGGGGGAAAGGATTATGAAAGATAATCAGGGCACCCTTTTGTCGGTAACGCTGGACCAACTCAGGGCTTTTGAGTTCGATCCCCGAATCACCCGCAATCCCAATTATGAGGAAATCAAAGCCTCAATTAAAAATCGCGGGCTCGACCATCTACCGCAAATTACCCAGAGACCTGGCGAACGTCATTATATTATCTTCAATGGCGGCAATACCCGACTGGCTATTCTGAATGAACTCTGGCTGGAGACGCAGGATAAAGTATTCTGGGATATCACCTGCCTGTTCCACAAATGGCTGTCCGGTCCTGTAGAGCGCGGTAATTTACACTGCCTGCTCGGTCATCTGGTCGAGAATGACCTGCGAGGTTCACTGACATTTATTGAAAAATCCCTGGCCGTACAAAAAGCGGCTGATATTTGCGTGTCGCTCTATGGTGCGATGTCCCAAACAGAATTACTCCAGAAACTTGATCAGGCCGGCTATGCAATCCACCAGTCGGTATACAGCAGGATGACAGCGACGATTAACTATCTCCTGCCCCATATTCCGGATTTGCTGTACAGCGGTCTGCCTAAAACCACCATTGAAAGGTTATTAATGCTGCGCGCCTGCACATCAAAATTCTGGGATACCCAGTATCAATCTGTCGCTGGCAAACCTGACTTTAATGATGTCTTCGCTATGGCGCTTATCCCCTTTAATGGCCCGCTGGCGGGTTTCTCGTATGACGGTATTCGGGACGAACTGACGGGACTTATCAGCCAGGCGCTGGAGATCGATTACAATGCCGTGGCATTGATCACCGATGCCGGGGCTCAGAAACGCCAAATACTATTGGGATCACCAACCCCAACACTCCCTGAGATCAACGAACAACGCCGTTATCAACCTGAGGTCAGAACGGCCCTGACATCCCCCCGCAATACGGCGGATGAAGTACCGGAACAACATAACGAACCTTTTTATGATTCTCACGCCGAGCCCGGATCTGCCCCTTCTGTCAAGACCCATGCTGTCGGGAAAGAGGAACAGGAAAGCGAAAGCGGGAATACCACCGATACTGTTCCGGCGAAGATATCGCCCGGGGAACGCCCGGAGGCCGGATGGGTTATCGAGCCAATCTTTGACACCACCGATGATCTGCCATCGCTTGCCGAACAAACGGCATGGGAACTGGCGGCAAAAGCCGGTCTGGAACATCTGATACAACCCTCGCGGGAAAACGGCTTTGATTTGGCGGAGCCAGACAACCCTTTGTCGAATGAGGCTCGTACCTATTGGCAACTTCTGTCTTTTCTGGCGCAAAAAATGGGGGGCGCCGCGTCACTGTGGCAGCATTTATTACTGGGCTCAACCATGGCGCCAGCCGGATTTGGCGACGATGTGGTCATAAATATTTTCCAGTTGATCCGTCTGCTGCGCCGCCTGCATGAGAAACAGCGGGAGGAGACACCATCATGATCCCGTCACTGAACTACGCGGTATTGACTGACGTACTGCATGCGCTGAAAGAAGGCAACATTCGCTACTGCGAAGCGCTGGGTTTCACTTACGACGAAATGAACGCCATCAATCAGTTATCTCTTGACGAACTGTTCATCGTCAGCCGTGCAGCCGCTCAGTTTATGAACGTCACTATCCACCATGAAGTTCTACGCCAGATCCTGGCTCAGTCTCGTCAGGAGGTACTCCTGCAACAACAGATTAACCGGGCCATCACCCTGGGCGGTTCGATTGAGCTTCTGAACCAGTATTTTGGCCTGTCTTCTAATGAAATCAGCGCCCGACGCCGGTTACTGGGTATCTCTATTTCCCAAGGGCGGACGCAAATTCCGGATGAAGATACCGATGCTGAAATCTGGGTACGTTGGCAAAAACGCCGCCCGGAAAACATCGACTCGCTCAACGCACTGGACGTCATGATGCAAGTCACCGAAGAACTCTCATCACAAGATGAGGGCCCATCGCTCACCGTGATCTGGAACCGCATCACGCTTTGCGAAAAGGAAGCATCAGACAGGAGGAAATCACATGCCGGATGAAATCGATCGCGATCAGGAATTCAATGAGCAGCAGTTGGAAAAGCTTATCGAAGAAAACCGCTTCAGACCTACTGCAACGCCATCATTGTCTTACTGTCGGATATGCGGGGAACGCATTCCCGACAAACGGCGTGAGACGTTGCCCGGCGTAACAACGTGTATTGATTGTCAGGTAAAGCTTGAACGCCAGATGCGCTGAGCGTCATATGTCTTACGTGCGGAGGGATATCCTTCTCCGCACGTTTTTTTGTTATCGATTCAATTAGGAATAACTAAAAAACACCTAACTTTTATTCTGGGAAAAAACCGACGCTCAAGCATTTTTTAACCAGACGTACAATCCCCAGAAGTCTGGCAACGAATCACAATATGGAAGAACATGCATTGCCCAACAAACGTCGGCACATCAACATGCTTATCAGGCATTATCCAGCGACTTCATCAGCACCGAGCATAAATCTGTGATCCGACGCTTATCGTTTTCATCGCTAAATCTGTCGGCAAGACCAGGGATACCTTGACTCTTATCTCCGAAGAGATATTCCTTTGTGATTGGCCCTTTTAAATACCCGTCCACACGATCCATTGCTATCAAACTTGCGAGCTGGTTTATATCGCTAAAATTATCAGTCGGATATCCCATTGTTTTTAGGAAAGCTTTATCATTTTCCGTCAAACATTCCTCTGTATTACACATCACATATGACTGACCAGATGCAAATACCCCAGTGGAATATTTCGGTTTAAAGTTATTATCATCGCTTAATGACTTAACTTCATTCTCTATTTTATTTTCGCTTTCTGATTTTATTTTCTGTTCTTTTAAAATATCACTAAATAAAACAGTATTACTGTTATCTTTTTTCGTGAATTCAGACGAAATCTTATTTATCCCACTAACATCAGAAACAAGCATATTACACCTCATCAGTAAATAAAGGCCCAGCGTCCCTGGCGTCGCTAAGCCCGATTCTACCTAGCTATAGAAAACGGTGCAATCATAACCATCAATGTAAGGAGGATTAAACAATCCCCCGGTGAGGTTTCCCACTTTCATTTGTAAGGTTAACCTACAGTTTGCCGGGATATTAGCGCCAGTCGTAACAATCGTATCACTACCTGATGCAGTAAGATCAGCGGTCCAAGACTGCGTTCCAGCAGCATTTGATATGACCATTCTGACACTAATCTGACTGGTCCAGTTACCAAATCCATTCCGATCATAGTTGTAATCTATATGGTCAACAACACCTGTCGGAGTAGAGCCCAACGGAGCCAACGTTGAACCGGCAACCCAGAAACCACCCGATGTCGGTCTTGGCCCCAGCCCAGAACGATACCAACTACTCAGTGCCAGGGTATCTGCCAGTGATTTTTCTGCTTCAGCGAGTTGTTTTAAAAAAATGGAAAGTTCAGGTTCTTCTTTTTCAAGATCAATCTGAACCGGTTTGATTACATTATTCGATTTTACAATACCATTAGGTGGAAGAATTAACTTATTCATTTGAAGGACTCCATTTCAGTTATCGAATAAAATCATTAGGCACTTAACTCGTACCAAATAAAGTATCGTTCTCTTATCGATAAACATCAATTAACGCAATTAAAAATTAAAGTTTTTTCAGTGAATAATAGCATGCGATACATTTTTTTCGTGACTGGTATTTATAAGAGAGCCACAGTTTAAATATTTCGACTACCGAGAGAAATATAAATTTCTATTTTTCAGTGGAATACGAACATCAGCAATAAATTATAGCTTTTACCGATTAATATCTCAGTTTCAAACGGAAATGGTCTAAAAATATTCTGGCAGAATATTTTTAGACCGTTTCCTATCAATAATAAAAAAGTCAAAATTAAAACCTATCAAACCACTCCACCCATTTCCTTCATTTTTATAATTGGTTTTGCTATATCACCCCGGAATAAGCTGTAACACCCTGTCCGCTCCTTCATTCGCAGGAGCCTCTCATGAACGAAAACGAACAGCAAGGCGGTCGGGATAATTACCGTCTCACCAGCGGCCCGTTACGCAGCGCCATCACCATCGAACTGCACACCCATCTGGCGACCCGGCTGTGGCAGGGACGACAGGCAAATCCGGACGAAGATGTCCACGGCATCATAGGGATGCCGCGTTTCCTGAATATCATGAATATCCTCCGGCTGGATGCTATCACCGACAACCCCTATGCCGATATCTGGATGCTGAGGCTGGAAGAACGGTTACTGTCCGCTAGGGAGGAAATGAACGCATTAATCGGCAGTATGGACGCCGTATTCGCCCAGATCCCGGAAATGATGACCGTTGAAAGCTGCCTCAGTATCCAACCTGCGCGGTTCCCAGTGTTTGCCGCTTCCCAGTTAGGGTTTATTGCCGTCTATCTGCTGACCGATTTCGACAAGCTGATGCGCAACCTGATGCTGGCGAATCACATGGCGCTGATTAACCGCGTGGAGCTCAACGACATTCGTCAGCGCGGCGGCAACCTGATCCGCAGTATTTTTGTGCTGGCCCAGAAATACCGGCGTATTCCCGTTACCCGGCAGGATATCCGCGACGGCAATGCCCGCGCACAGGTGGCGGAAGAATTAGCGGGTCCCGTGCCGGACGATATCTTTGACGGCTCCCGACGCTCGGCCTATGCGCCACCACTCCGGTCTGCCTCAGAGGATAAACCTGAATCGGTGGCTGATATTCCGGCCTCTGCACCTGATCAACCTTCCACTGATGGGCCAGACCTTGACGTATCGACGGTTACTGCGACAGAGCCCGGAGACGACGATGACTGATCCAGCCTCCAGATACCAGGCGCTGACCCGCGAGGACTGGCTTGCTTACGAAAGCTGTCTAAAAGGCCTTTTAAGGGTAAGGGAGCCGCAATTATCAGCGCAATCTGCGGCAGACGCGGCGGCGACCCTGCACCAGCTACAGACGCGGATCATTCACCGTGCCTGGCGCTGGCCGTTACGAAACTTACCCTTGCTGTTATGTCGTGGGCCAGCCCGCTCTGGTGCAAATTTTCTGCGCTGGCGCAATCAGCAGAACAATCGCTCCGGCACACCGGCATGGCGCGCGCTGCTACAGGACGCCTCACAACCGCCGCAAACCAGGGACGCGCTGCTAGCGATTGAACAGGATCGGATCCTCTTCAACATGCAGATGTCGATAATCACCTTCCTGCTACGCCAGATCCGCGAATGCTCTCTCAAAATGGCTGATGCCCGTTCAGCCGCGCTATCGGCGTCAGCCTCCCCTGCAACACATCAACACGAGGATAATCACTATGGCCCAACGTGGATTGAATAAAGTCTGCCTGATCGGTTTTCTGGGGCAGGATCCGGAGGTGCGTTATACGGCGGATAAACAGCCGGTCGCCGTTTTTTCGGTCGCCACCGGGGATGTCTGGAAAGACAAGGAAACCGGGGAAACCAAAGAACGCACCCAATGGCACCGGATTGTGGTGTACAACAAACTGGCGGAAATCGCGGCAAAACACCTGAAAAAAGGAACGCAGGTGTATCTGGAGGGACGGCTACAGATCAGAAAATGGCAAGACAACCTGGGCGCGGAGCGGCTGTCCACCGAGGTGGTTATCGATATTAACGGCACGCTGCAGATGCTGGGCAGTAAACCTGATACAGACAAAGAACCGGGATCCTCTCCTGAAACGGAAAATAACGAGTAACTCGCTCTGGTGACGCCCTGACGGGCGTCATTCTTTTTTTACCGTATTTATAAATGCATTCCAACGAATTTCCAGAAGCAGAATATGACAAATAATCAGACTGCTATGGAAACAGGTTCCGACTCCCTCAGTGTGAATGCTGCTGATTGTCTCAAATAATTTGAAAATTGTTCGAACATGTCGCCATCAGAATTTATCTTTATGGATAGTTTCACTTCTGGCAGCTCAGGAAACCCCTCCACGGGTGTCAGAATGACGTGATCCCGGCCAATGGCGCTACGTGGCAAAATTCCAATTCCCAGCCCCGTTGAAATTGCTCTCCTGATATTTTCATAGGATGCGCTTTCGTAGGCGTGGAAAATGGGTTTGCCAATATTTCCCAGCGTCTGTAATGCAACGTGACGATACGCGCAACCATCGGGGAAAGACACAAGCGCAATTTCCTCAATGTCATGAAACGCTAATGGGGCATGGCTGACCCAGTGCAGTGGCTCCCGCCACAATACCTCGTGAGGCCCTATTCCGTCGTTCTCTATTGTGTGCTTGTAGATGGCGACGTCCAAATCCTGGTTTGCCAATAGCTTCAGCAAACGCGCCGACAGCGCTGAAACCACTTCAATGCGTAAATTCCGGTTCAACGACAGGCAATGAGATATTGCGCCATGCAGCTCCGCAATCCGGAAATCATCCGGGACGCCAAGCCGAATACGGCCTGAAAGCCTGGGACGCTTCATCGTACTGATGGTGTCGTCCAAATGCATCAGGATCTCACGGGCGGCGGGCAACAATCGCTGCCCGTCAGCGGTCAGACCGACAATATGCCCCTGACGCCGTTCAAGCAGCCGGCATCCCAAAATCTCTTCCAGCTTGCGCAGGCTTTGCGTCACCGCAGACTGAGTTCGATAAAGTTTTTCGCTGGCACGCTGAAAACCGCCATCTTCGGCAATAGAAACAAAAGCCCTCAGGTGCTCCAACGTTACTCGACGATCGCCAAGACCCACTGTTGTGATTGTCGCCATAACACCTCCCGATCGGTATTAATCAAAGTGATTATGAAAGCATCAATATTAATTTTCAACTGGACAAATGAGATGTAACGATGGCAACGCAAGAGATGGAGAAACGGTTATGAATAAGTCATGGCACTATGGGCTAGTGGTTCTTTTCAGCGTCATCTGGAGTTCTGCTTTTATTGCTGGTCGCTTTGCTATCGCCGACTATGGCCCGTTGACGACGCTGACGATCCGCTTTGTGATCAGCGCCATCATGCTGTTGCCCTTTTGCCTCCTACAGACGACTCGATTATTCGAACGACGCGCCATTGTCAATGGATTATGGCTTGGCGTGCTTAACAACGCCATTTATCTCGGACTAACGTTTTCAGCGCTAAAATTCATCTCCCCTGCGTTGGTTGTGGTCATCGTCAGCTGTGCGCCGTTTCTGACCATGATGCTTACTATGTCGCTCGGCCTGGAGCGCATTGGATTAAGGCAGGCGTCAGGCATTCTGTGTGGTTTTTTCGGCGTCATAATCATATCCGGCTGGCGCTCGGAAATGCATTCCAGTCTGACAGGCATCATTCTTGCCGTACTGGGTACGTTGGCTTTTTCTATCGGGACGGTTCTGTTTCGCAGTAACACACAAGGGCTGCGCGCACGCGACCTCAATTTCTGGCAATCCATTGCTGGCGTCGTATTGCTGCTGCCGATATCGGCCATTCTGGAATCAGCCCCTGAACGCCTATCCATATCATCGACCCTAGCCGTACTCTGGCTGGCTATCGTTGTGACTATGGGGGGCATGGCGCTCTGGTTCTGGCTTATCCGGACCGATGGCGCTGCTATTGCCTCTTCCTATCACCTCATGAATCCATTCTTCGGACTGCTGTTATCCCATTTTTTGCTCAATACCGAGCTCAAAGCAGAAGATTTTGCCGGTGCCAGCCTGATTGCACTCGGTTTGTTATTAACCCTGCGTAAGACAGAAAGAGGAAACATTAATGGAAAAACAACTTCACCAGCAAGACGCTGATTTTCATGCCTTAGATCTGGATATTGCTTCGTTCTTTGGGCTGACAGACACATCACACGTTAAAAAAATGGCGCACATCGGCCTGACCGCTCGCTCTTATCTGCCGAAGTTGGACGATCCACGCAGTGATTGGGTGGCAAGCGTTGCAGTCCCTGCTTTTCAGACACTGGCGAAAAGGGATATCCAGGCACCCAATTTCTGTACTATCGGAACCGGAGCCGGGCTTGATGCGCTGGCGGCTATTGAGATTCTCAATGCTCGAAATGTTGCTTTGACCGATTTACATAAAGACGTTGTTGCAATGGCTCGAGTTAATATTTTAAATAACCTTAAAACAGATCATGATGTTGCATTATTTTCAGGTGCTGGCGATCTGTTTCAACCGCTATCTGGTATTTCCCATTTATTTGATCTGATTTACGAGAATCTCCCCAATATTCCTATCCTGGGCGGGGTGGATTTATCAGAAGATCAGGCAAGTTCCACATTTATTGAAGATCGTTCCGAAGACATACCTGGTTTCGTATCACAAAACCTGGTTGCACTTCATTATCTTATTCTGCGAGAGGCCACGTCATTGCTTAATGATGGAGGACGTATTCTTTCATCTATTGGTGGACGAATACCTTTGGAGACTATTCTTAGACTAGCGGGTGAAACAGGTTATGATGGGAGAATACTAACATATACATGGAAAATACAGTCTGAGCCAGAAGAGGTCATTGGCGGCTATGCTCAATGGGAAAATCAAGGGCTGGGGCCTTTTCACTTTTACCCGATACATGTCCTTGACGACACTTTTAATAACATTTCTCCGGCGGAAGCGGGGCAAAGAGCAATAGAGATTGAGGCATCATTAAAATCGTACCAGTTAAATGCCACGACTGCTTTAGCAGAATACCAAAAGGGGATGAGTTTTGGACATACTGTCGCGGTACTGGAATCACGAAAGAAATGACATCATATGCGTGATTGTTTACCAAAATTATTATTATGTTGTTGTGTGTTGATATGATGAATTTTTTAATGTGATGAGCAAGCCCATCCGCCTAAAAGCGTGAGTATATTAAATGGTATGAATCACTAATCGTCTACCCGTTCCGCCTCAGCTATGACGTTTCCGCGTTACTGGTAAAATTAATAAAGCCGTATCGCTCCAGAGGCTTATCTGCGCCACATCCTCAGCGTACTGCCGGAATGGCCGGTCAACAAAGTGGTGGTATTGTTGCCGTGGAACGTGGTTCTACCAGCCTGATGAGCGTCAACACGGCGCTCGGTTAATGCTTACGCATTTAATTTTTCATTTCGAAAAACAGTTTTTTCTTCTCGAATAATCTCTGCCGTTATTTACTGTGCCTGCTTTACCCATCCCTGCGATGGCCCGTACAGCAGAGCTGCAAGCTGTCCACCTCTGGTGATGCTCGCCTGATGCTCAATACGACTGAAAATGAGCAATATGCCTGAAAGCATATCGTCGTCATCCTTCACTCATATCCTTACCCCCGCCGGGAGACCACTCCCCAGCGGGGCTGTCTCCCATATCTATATTTATGGAGACAGACCATGACTACCGAAAATAAATATTTTGACCTGCATACCCGAGGCATTGGCTATGTCAACCGGCTGCGCACCGTGACGCCCAAACGCGGCGAGCCGTTTATGGCATGCACCATTGCCGCCCTGCGCGGAACGAAGGACTCCCCCGAATACAGCTACATCGACGTTCGGGTCTATAACGAAAAAGCCGCCTCCCTGCTGGACAGTTGCCAGGATGCGCTGAATAAAAAACAGAAGGTGCTTATCGCTTTTACTGTCGGCGATATTTACCCGGAAGTTTTCACCTACCAGTCAGGCGCGAAAAGCGGTCAACCCGGCTGCTCGATTAAAGGCCGCCTGATCAAAATCACCACCATTAAGATTGACGGCTTTGAAGTCTACCGGGAAAACGCTGAAGAAAGCCAACCCGCCGCTGCCTGATCTCATCGCCAACTCACCGGGAGAATAACGTTTTATTCTCCCCATCAACCACTATCAGGACTGACTATGAACAACACCTCAACCGCCCCGGTGATGGTTGCCGGGAAACTGGTGGTCAGAACCATTCACGGGCGCAACGGCGATTTTAACGTTGGCCTGCTGGAAACCGCCATCGGCAGCTTCTCCGTTAAAAACCGCGAACTGGAGCAATATACCGCCGGTATTTATGAAGGCCAGTTTGTGATCGGCAAGATTTACCTGCATTCATGGAGCTACGGCGCAAACTCCGGTTTTGAAATGCGCGTTCGCCTTGATGCCATGAATATTGCCACCGATGAGGCGCTGACGCCCGGCGACGAACAGAAACTCACTCCGCCAGTTAACGATCCGCTGGATGAAGAGGAGCCTGCGCCGTCGCCGCAACCGAAAACGCCCGCGGGAAAAGCCATCGAACCGACGCCAGCAGAAAACAGCGCCGCCAGACGCCCGCAATTCGTGGTGCCGACGTCGGCGGAGCAGGAAGACGATGACCAGAAACTGTTTGGCCCGCTCTGGCCGCTGGGCGACATCGTTAAACTCGATGCCACCGCCCCCCGGCAGGTGCTGCGCCAGCAGAAGGCTCGGCTGTCCCGGCTCGGCTACGATTTCAGGACTCAGGAGCAGCATTTTATTAAAACGGCTGTTCCCGCAGAAGAAACCACGTCGTAATTTCCGCATTATTTCACCCACTGTCGGGTTTTCCCGACTGGGGAAAACCCTGTTAACAACCGAAAGGAGGGTTTTCCCATGGCATCTCTGCTACGACTTAACGAATGTCCCCACATCATGGCTGACGCTTACGTCTGCGACGAACGGCGTTCACTGGCGTTCCTGTCCGTCTGGGGACGCGATACCGCGATTCAGGAACTGCTGGCGCGGCTGACGCTCAAAAATGAAGAGGAGCTGACGCAGCTGACGCTGACCGATGCCGCCCTTCATGAGCATACGCTGTTTCCCGGCAATACCGATAATCTGGACAAGCGGACGTCACGACACGGCCAGACACGCTTCGGCACGCTGGTGCATCTCTGGTTATTCGATAAACGCTGCCAGCGCCCCGACAGAGCTAACCACCAGGCCATTTTATTGACCGTCAAAGACGATCCGCTGTGGCGCCAGCGCGCCTGGGCGCTGCTTCGGGAAACCTGCTCAGTGCCGCTCCTGGACCACTGGCAGACTATCGTGCTGGATATCCTGCAAACCTCACAGATGCTCGCCCCGCTGCCCGGCGGCTATGGCGGCCTGTCCGGCTGGCGGTTGTCCGTCGATATTCCCCTGTTGACTGAACTGATGAGTCAGGCCATTTCACGAGGGGAACTGCGGACTTCATCCGACTCGCCTTTATCATCCGCCCCGCCTCTCGCGGCCTGATGACGCCACGAGCGTACCTTCCCTCCCGGGTACGCTCCTTATCAACCTGTCACTCATCACAAGGAAACCCTCTATGGCGCTTATGTTCCCCCGCTTGGCGCGCAATTTTGTGCGCAACGGCTACTTCCCCACCGACGAGGCCACGCTGGAGCGTATTCTCTCCGCGCTGACGCCGGATAGTCCCACCGGCACGCTCCGGTTGCTGGATCCCTGCGCCGGCGAAGGCGTCGCCATTACGGAGATCGCCTGCCATCTGGGCGAAGAGCGTGTCCAGGCCTGTACCGTGGAATACGATGCAGAGCGCGCCGCGCACTGCGCCACCCTGGCCGATCTGTCCCTGCACGGCGATCTGATGGACACGGTTATTTCGCAACAGGCCTTTTCGCTGTTGTTTCTTAACCCGCCCTACGGCGATCTGGTCAATGGGAAACAGGAAACCGACCACAAAGGCCGCGCCCGGCTGGAAAAGCTGTTTTATCAGCGCACCCTGGGCAATCTGCAATATGGCGGCATTCTGGTGCTGATAATCCCGTACTACACGCTCGATCGCGAATTCGCGGGCTGGTTGGCAAACAACTTTACGGATGTGCGGCTATTTTCCGCCGCCACGGATCAGTTCAAGCAGGTGGTGATTTTTGGTCGTCGGATCCGCCAGCATCAGCAACATACCGATGCCGTAAAGCAACGCCAGCGGCATCTGCTGCGTGTCGGGCGAGGTGAGGAGACCGCACCGGTACTGCCCGATGTCTGGGAAACGCCTTACCGCGTCCCCGCCGCTCGGCAGGCGCTGAAGCACTTTTACCGCGTCACGCTAGAGCCCGTTCAGCTTGAAGAGGAAATGAGCCAACTGAAAGGGCTATGGCCTGCGTTCTCCACCGAGCTTTGCCTCCAGCCACAGCCACTACGGCCACCGGCAAAACAACTTTCCCGCTGGCATCTCGCACTGGCGCTGGCCGCGGGCGCGATCACCGGCGTGATCGCCTCGCCATCGGGCCGCACCCTGGTGGTTCGCGGCGACACCTACAAAGTGAAAGACCGTAAAACCGAATTCACTGAAAACGACGATGGCGAGATTACCGAGACCATCACGATGACGGATCGTTTCATTCCGGCTATTTCCGCCTGGGATATGACGCCGGGATCAGAAACGTTCGGACAACTGATCGCCATTCGTTAACCCGCCACCATTAATACGTTCAAGGAACTTCATCATGACACATCGATTACTGAGCCTTCCGGCTTTCACGCACAAAACCGTCTTTCCCTGCGGCAACGTTTTGCTCAATGACGATAAAAACGCACTGAGTACGGAAAACCTGCAACGGCTGCTTCGCCGTCATACGTCAGGCGACTGGGGCGACGTTCCCCGAAAATTACGCCTGACCAATCACTATGCGCTGGAATATGACAACAGCCTGCTGTCCTGTTATTTCCACCCGTTTAATGGCATCCGCATGGTGGTCATCAATACCTGCGCCGATCGCAGCGAGACCGTGATTTCCGTTCACCCCTGAGTTTTACCATTTCACTCACCCTGACGGGACAGCGTTCCCGACGGGGAATGGTCTGTCCCGTTTTTTATGGCCTACATCCCTTGTAGGCCACCCTGCCGGGCCAACGCTACGCGTTGTTAAAAATTTCTCCCGGAAATTTTTTCAAGGAACATGACCATGACCGAGACATCTCCCTCAACGACTTCGCCCGTTGTTTTTCCACTGAACCAGTTTATCGACGAATTCGGCGACAGCCTGCTGGCATCGCTGAACCAGTCCCTTCCCCCCGTTTATGACGGCACGCCCGATCTGAAAAGGCAGGCCGTCATGGACGCGCTGAAACGCCGCCCGTTCCCGGCGCAGGCCGATACCGTGCAGGCGGTGGTGAAACTGCTGGTCGATCGCAACGAACATGCCGCCATCATTAATGGCGAAATGGGGTGTGGCAAAACGCTGCTGGCTATTGCCACGGCGGCGGTGCTGTACCACGAAGGCTACCGCCGCACACTGGTGCTCTCGCCGCCGCATCTGGTTTACAAGTGGCGGCGTGAAATACTGGAGACCGTTGAAAATGCCCGTGTTTGGGTGCTCAATGGCCCGGATACGCTCATCAAGCTGATGTTGCTGCGCGAACAGCTTCACGTTCCCGCTACCGGCCCGGAGTTTTTCATTCTGGGACGGGTACGGATGCGCATGGGCTACCACTGGAAACCCGCCTGCGCGGTACGGCGCCGACAGGGCATCCCCTTCGGCGTTTGCCCCGACTGCGGTCAGCGCATTACCAATACGGACGGCAACTGGCTTGCGGTAAACCACCTGCAACAGGAAGAAAAGCCCCGCAAATGCTCGCACTGCCAGACGCCGCTGTGGACGCTGATGCGCCCGAATTCCCTGTCTGATGATTTACAGTCTCAGATGGTGAATAAGGCGCTGAAACGCATCCCGACCATTGGCGATGCGACAGCCAGAAAACTGAAAGCCGCTTTTGGCGACGCGTTTCTGGCGTCCATGCTCGGCGATAACCTCTACGAGTTCATCAACCTAATGGACAACAGCGGCGAACTGGTGTTTTCCGACCGGCAGGCTCAGCGTATGGAGCGTGCGATGACCAATGTTGAATTCGGCTTCGGCGAAGGAAATTACCAGGCCAGTGAATACATTAAGCGCCATTTGCCCAAAAACACGTTCGACCTGATGGTGGTGGACGAAGGGCATGAGTACAAGGGCGCAAGTTCGGCACAGGGTCAGGCGATGGGCGTTCTGGCCAGTCACGTCAGAAAAATCCTGCTGCTGACCGGCACGCTGATGGGGGGATATGCGGACGACATTTTTTATCTGTTGTTTCGCATATTGACCCGAAGGATGCTGGAAGAAGGCTATCGCCCTGGCCGCAACGGCAGCCTGACCGCCGCCGGCATGCGGTTTATGCACGATCACGGCGTGTTAAAGGAGGTTCTCTCCGAAAACAACCGTGAGGCGCATAAAACCGCCAGAGGGAAAAAAACCGCTGTCCGGGTATCCAAAGCGCCGGGATTCGGCCCAAAAGGCGTGCTGCGTTGCCTGCTGCCCTATACCGTTTTTCTGAAACTGAGTGATTTGGGCCGCGACGTGCTGCCGCCTTATCATGAAGAATTCCGGGAAGTGGCGATGACGGAGACGCAAAGCGATGCTTACATGAAACTGTCCGTCTCGCTGACGACGATGCTGCGCCAGGCGCTGGCAAAGCGGGATACCACCCTCCTGGGCGTGGTGCTCAATGTGCTGCTGGCCTGGCCGGAATGTTGCTTCCGTCCGGAAGTGGTGAAACATCCGCGCACCCGCGACACGCTGGCATTCGTACCCTCGCTGTTTAGTACCCTGGAGGCGACGCCCAAAGAGCAGACACTGATTGCTCTCTGTCTGGCGGAGAAAGCCGCAGGCCGTAAGGTACTGGCGTACTCCACCTACAGCGGCACCCGCGATACCACCTCGCGGCTGAAAGCCCTGCTGACGCAGGCCGGGCTGAAAGCCGCCGTGTTGCGCGCCACCGTCAGCCCGGAGCAACGGGAGGACTGGGTCGCCGAACAGGTAGACAAGGGCATCGACGTGCTGGTATCGAACCCGGAGCTGGTAAAAACCGGGCTCGACCTGCTGGAGTTTCCCACCATCGTGTTTATGCAGACCGGATTTAACGTCTATACCCTGCTTCAGGCGGCCCGCCGCTCATGGCGCATCGGGCAGAAACGGGCGGTAAAAGTGATTTATCTCGGCTATGCCGCGACGTCGCAAATCGCCTGTCTCGACCTGATGGCACGCAAAATCGCCGTAGCGCAAAGCACCGCGGGCGACGTGCCGGGATCCGGCCTGGATATTCTCAACGCTGATGGTGATTCGGTTGAAATTGCCTTAGCTAAACAACTGGTTGCCTGACACGTTTATCCACTTACCACGGTGGTTTCCACTTCGGCGGAAACCACCATCACTTATTTTTTATTACCGATAAGGCTATTTATGGCATATCAATTAATGGCACATAGCGGCGCTGTTCGCGAAAACAAGAAGACCTTGACTGAATCGTCATTGTTTTCATGTTTGAGGTCAGAGCGCATTGGATGTATAGTGAGACTATACGCATGGAGACATCGTGAATGATCAAAAGCTTCAGGCACAAAGGACTGGAAAAGTTTTATCGTACCGGCTCCACTGCGGGCATTCAGTCAGCACATGCCTCCCGCCTGCGCAGACAACTTTTCGCCCTCAGTAAGGCAAAAAAACCGTCAGACATGAACGCGCCGGGATGGACTTTACACCCGCTGAAAGGCAATGAAGCAGGCATATGGTCAGTGTCCGTTAACGGAAACTGGCGTATGACGTTCTGCTTTGATGATGATGGCGACGCCATTCTTGTTGATTATCGGGACTATCACTGATGGAGGTTTTTATGCAGATGTTTAACCCGCCCCATCCGGGCGAAGTCCTCCGGGATTATCTTGACGGCGTGAGCATCACCGATGCGGCTAATGCGTTGCAGATCACGCGAGCGCAGTTATCCCGTATTCTTAACGGCCATGCCGCCATCACGGCAGATATGGCGCTACGGCTGGCGGCGCTGCTGGATACCAGCGCTGAAATGTGGATCGATATGCAATCGGAGTACGCTCTCTGGCAGGAAGCGCAAAAGCCCCGGCCGGTTATCCGACCGCTGCGCGGTCATCTCGCTGACGCATAAACACTCAGAACCTGCAATATCATAACGAAAAGCCCGCTCTTCATTCCGGCGGGCTTATTTTTTGTCTTTTCTTCTGTCCCCCGAAAACAGTTTCCCCTGTAGCGCACATCCTCTCGTTATTACTCTGGCCCGGCACGACCATTCTTCCCGTCATACATGGGTTCCCCGCCCGTTCGGGCATCATCCCCGATGCCCGTTTTTTTTCAGGAGCGACGATGAAATTGTTTTTATGTGAAAAGCCGTCCCAGGGCCGTGATATCGCCCGTATCCTCGACGCAACGCAGAAAGGTAATGGCTGCCTCACCGGCAAAAACATTGCCGTCACCTGGGGATTCGGCCATCTGCTGGAGATGGAGCCACCCGAACGTTATGATGCAAAATATAAAAAATGGGCGCTTGAAGATTTACCAGTCATTCCGGCGCAGTGGAAACTGGCGGTGAAAGCAGATGCAAAAAAACAGTTTACCGTCATCCAGAAACTCCTGAAGAAAGCTTCATCCGTGGTTATCGCCACGGACGCCGACCGCGAAGGGGAAATGATCGCCCGCGAGATACTGGATGCCTGTCAGTTTCATGGCCCGCTTTCCCGACTTTGGTTATCGGCGCTGGATGACGCCAGTATCCGCAAAGCGCTGGCATCGCTGAAATCCGGAGAGGAAACTGCGCCGTTATATCAGGCCGGGCTGGGACGCGCCCGCGCCGACTGGCTATGCGGCATGAATCTGACGCGCCTGTATACGCTGCTCGCCCGCCGGCAGGGCCAAAAAAGCGTTTTTTCCGTCGGACGAGTCCAGACGCCCACGCTGCGCATAATCGTGGAGCGCGATCGGCAGATTGCCGACTTTATTCCACGCCCTTACTGGACGCTGACCGTCACGCTCATCGGCGAGAATACGCCCTTCCAGGCACAGTGGCCGGCACCGGAGTCACTGTGTGATGAAGAAGGACGCTGTATTCGTGAAAAAGCGTTGCAACAGGCCGCCGCAGAAATTCGCGCCGTCGGACAGGCGCGCGTCATCCAGACAGAAACCAAACGCGTGAAAGAATCCGCCCCCCTGCCTTTCGATTTAGGCACGCTGCAACAGGTTTGTTCGCAAAAATGGGGCATGGGGGCGCAGCAGGTGCTGGATACCGCCCAAAGTCTGTATGAAAATCACAAGGCGACAACCTACCCACGCACCGACTGCCGCTACCTGCCGCTGTCCATGATGGCCGACATTCCGCAGGTAGTCAGCGCGTTACAGACTTTTGCGCCGGAATTAAAACCGCTTCTGGCTCAGTGTAACCTGCAACAGCAATCACGATGCTGGAACGACAGTAAAATCACCGCGCACCACGCCATTATTCCCACTGTAAAGCCCGCCGCCCCCGGTAAAATGAATGAAGATGAGCGGCGCATCTATGATCTGATCCGCTGCCATTACCTGGCGCAGTTCCTGCCGTCGCATGAAACGGATAAAACACAGATAACGCTCCGGTGCGGAGAACATCCGCTTATCGCCCGTGGCAATGTAGTCATTGCGCCCGGCTGGAAACTGGCGATCCACGACGAAGAAAGGCAGAACGGCGATACGCAGCCCCTGCCCCGGTTGGCGGAAAACACGTCCTGCCCGGTGAAAGGCATCGACATCAACGCGCAGAAAACCCGCCCACCCGAGCATTACACGGAAGGAACGCTGATCGCCGCCATGAAAAACGCGGCCCGCTTCGTCACTGACGAGCGGCTGAAACAGCGGCTGAAAGAGAGCGCCGGACTGGGAACCGAAGCTACCCGCGCCGGTATCATCGAAACCCTACTCAAACGCGGCTACATCAAAAAGCAAAAGCGTCACCTGCTCGCCACCGACAGCGCCGTAACGCTGATGGCGATGCTGCCGGATATCGTGAAAGATCCGGGCATGACCGCATTATGGGAACAGGCACTGGATGACATCGCCGCCGGAAAACTGCCGCTGGCGCTGTTTTTACAAAAACAGTCCATCTGGATCACCAGAATGATAGAGCAGGCTGTAGCAACAAAATCAACCTGAGCCGGCCGGAGTGAGTTTGCCCGCGAAACAGGCTGACCGTGCGGGTAAACTCACGCTTATACGCTTACTCTCCCTTGTCGCAGATCTTTACCCTGCCTGTGAGGATCTGCGACATGGCTGAATGGCTGCATCTGCCTTGTGCCGGGGCCGACCGGCAACCAAACGGAGCCGTTTGTGCGAAAGCGCCATGCTGTCGATCCGTCTCCCCGCATGCGGATCGGTACTGCCATGACGGCAGTATTCGGGGACGCCTTCACTCCATTTTTCATCCTTTTCATTCGGATTTATTCCCACCAGCGCCCTTGTGGCGCTGTTCCTTTTTTGTCTTTCCGGGAAATCGGGTTTTCGGTTCGTTTTATTTCTTCACCACGCTTTACTGCCCCGGTTACTCGCTGTCGCAGACAGCGCCCCTATCTCTGCCATTTCCTGCAAACAGAGAGCGCAAGCCGGAAATCCTCTTTTCATTATCCCTGCGGGAGCACCCATGACCGACGCCAACATCCAGAACCTGACCCAGTGCCTGTACAATATTGAAATGCAGGCGGTACAGACCATGCTGATCACCGCGCTGCAACACGGTTTCCAGCTTGATGACCTTACTCGTTTAGCCCAAAAGTACCAGACAAGCGCCGCCGTAATGGAGTGCCATAACAATGGCTGTCTGGTGAATTACGCCACGCCCGAAGGTTATTTCACACAACATTTCGGTGCAGATCTCCAGCAGGCGGCAAATTTTGCCGAACAATTTGATACATGGTGGTATCAGTAAATTTGCCACTACGTGACGCCTGCCCCGGCGTCATTTTTATGATGGGCGTTGCGCGTGGAAATTAATCATGGCACCGTTGCAGAGATATTTATCTATTACAGACGAAGGGCGTTAAATTCTTTGTATCGGGCCGGGATACTGCGCAACCAGCGCATCGGCGGTCAACAGCGTAATGCCCTCCACTGTCGCCTGCGCCACCAGCAGACGATCAAACGGATCCTTGTGAACGGCAGGCAGACTCTCGACCGAAACAACATGTTCGCTGGCGATAGGCAATTCGCTATAACCATTATCCAGCAGCCCCCTGCGCAGCAATCGCGCATCAACCTGAAAATCGTCACGTCCCAGCCCGCGCTTAATGACAACTTCCCAAAGACTGACCACGCTGAAAAAAAGCTCGTTTTCCGGCGAACCCAGCAACTTCGCCGTTGATGAAGACAGTTTTTCCGGCATGCCTGCCGCCCAGAGCAACACATGGGTATCGAGTAAAAATTTCATTTGTCACCGCCGAAAAGCTGCTCAATCTCCCCTTCGCCCATCCGGTCAAAATCATCAGGCACGTTGATGTTGCCCGCCATAAACCCTAACCGCCTTTCCTGTTGAGGCTCCGGCGCACTTAATGCCGTGACTTTGACCAACGGCTTACCGGCTTTGGCGATGATAAAGGACTCCCCTTTCGCGGCCATCTCAACCAGCCGGGATAAATGGGTTTTCGCCTCATGAATGTTCACGGTTTGCATAACGCCTCCAAACAAAATTATGGACTAAGTTTTATTAGTTTAGTTCATTAAGATAAAATGTCTACCTTCAGGATTTTGGTTTTTTACCGCTTTTCCCCGCACTTTTTTTCATTCTGTTTCGGCCCTTACCACTGCCGGAGCATATTATGAAGAAATCCCGTTTATGGCCCGTCGCCGTAACCCTTATCCTGTCCGCCTGTACAGCAAAGACGGCCACAGTTACGGCTTCCGAAACCCAGCCCCGGAATGTCTCCGCCACACCCGCGCCCATTGAAGTCGTCCATACCGCCCGATACACGCTGGTCAGTCTGACGCCGGATGAAACACTGACATTTCCGCTACGCCAGGTAACAAGCCATACCCTTCCCGCACCAAAGAAAAACCGGCCGACCACCACCCGTGGCGATGCGCTGCGCGCCTGGCTTTCCGGCACCGGCTACGGACTGTGTCTGCCCGTGACCAGCGACGCGCGGCAACTGTTTGCCGGCCCCCTGCCCGATATCCAGCGTTCAATGGGACCGCTGCGAATAGAAGATGCGCTTCGGGTGATTACCGGAGCAGCGTGGGTTATGAACACGGATGAAGTGACCCGCACCGTCTGTTTTCAGCGTGCATCCGCCGACCGGTTGCTGAGCTGACGGGAGGCGACATGAAAATCCTGCCCTTGTTGTTCGCCTGCGCCATACCACTGGCGCAGGCCGCCACCGAAACTGTCACAGATACTACCCACATCGCTGAAAAACCGTTGTCCGAATTATCAAGCGCACAACACTGGGGACTGACGCCGGAAGAATGGACGCGCTACGAACAACTCAAGCGCGGCGAACGCGGCATCTGGTCGCCGGATCTCGATCCGCTCACCACGCTCGGCGTGGAGGCCGCCACCGATGCCGAGCGCCGTAAATACGCCGACCTGTTGGTCGAAAAAGAGTTTCAGCGGGTGGAAAAAGAGCTGGCGTTTCAACGCGCCTACGACGCTGCGTGGAAACGCCGCTTCCCGGATGTGCTGCCGGTAGCCGCAGCCTCGCTCCCGACTGCGCATGAAGACAGCCGCCTGGCGGTTTTTGTGTCGGAAAACTGTCCGGCCTGCGATACCCGGCTCAGCATCCTGCTTCAATCCGGCCATCCGCTCGATCTCTATCTGGTCGACAGCAATAACGATGATGCCCGCCTGCGGCGCTGGGCCGTCAGCAAACGCATTGATATTACGCGGGTGAAGCGCCGGGAAATTACCCTCAACCATGACGGCGGGCGCTGGCTGCAAAATGGACAGGGGAAAATGCCCGCGGTACTCGAACGCCGGGGGGACGCATGGCTGCCCGTTACCACGCCCTGATATCCCTGCTTTTGCTGCCGTTCGCGCTGTCCGTTCATGCGACGCAGGATATTCCCTATGGCTACCGGCAGGTCGCCCGGCTGAACAAGGTTCCGGCGGATCTGCTCTACGCCATCGCGCTGACGGAAAGCGGCACCCGTCTGGCGCAGGACGTCAGACCGTGGCCGTGGACGCTCAACGTGGCCGGAAAAGGTTACCGCTATGCCACCCGGCGGCAAGCCTGCGCCGCCCTGCACCGATTCCTGCGCACCACCAGCCCGAAGCGCATCGATGCCGGACTGGGGCAAATCAATCTCGGCTGGAACGGCCACCATTTTACCCATCCCTGTGAGGCGCTTGCGCCGTATCCCAATCTGCATCTCGCCGCTACGTTGCTGCGCCGCCACTACGACAAATGGCAGAGCTGGCCCGAAGCAGTCGGACGCTACCACCGCCCGGCAGGCGGCAAACCGGCGCAACGCTATCGCCAGCAGGTTTTCCGCCACCTGTAGCTCACCCCGTCATGAAATCAAAAAATAAGGAATTCATGCCATGCTGAAAGCCTTTTCCCCAACCATCGTTCTACTTGCTACCGCATTTCAGGCTGGCGCGTCACCGATCGTCATCGCCGATCTTGGCGGCGAATCCACCGCCCCGCTATTCAGCGCCATTGCGCCTGAACCGGACGCCTCGGCCTTTTCTTCCGCAATTCCTGTTCCTTTACCGGAAGCCATTTTCCCCGTTCTTTCCTCACGTCTGCATCCCGGCCCCGTCACACCGCGCCGATTGTCGCTGCCGGGCATGACGCCGCTGTTTTTAATCGGCGACGACCCCCTTTCTGTGCAATGGCTGGGTAAAAACAAAACGAAGCTGACATCACTGAACGCCACCGGACTGGTCGTCAGCGTCGCATCCGCAGAACGTTTACTCGCACTGCGTGAACAAGCCGGCGATCTTACGTTGTTCCCCATCAACGGCGACGATCTGGCGCAGCGTCTGCAACTGGCTGCGTATCCGGTGCTCATCACGGCGTCCGGGCTGTCGCAATGAGCGACCGTCACGTCATCGAAACCCTGTTGCGTCCGGCAGTGGAACTCTACAGCGCCGCAGTTGGCCTGACGGCGGGCGCAATCTGTCTGGTCGCGCCGTGGTCGCTGATGCTGTCGCCTTCCGTCAGCTATCCGCTGGCCGGGGGATTTCTGCTGTTTGCCGGATTCAGAGGGCGGCAAGGGCTGACTATTTTGCGCTATCGCCGCAATATTCGCCGGCTGCCGCATTATGTGATGTCCAGCGATCGGGTGCCGGTCAGCCGCCACCTGCTGTTTATCGGACGCGGATTTCGCTGGGAGCAAAAACACACCCAGCGCCTGCATACCTGCCGGCGACCGGAAGTCGCCAAATACGTGCATCCCCACTGGTTGTATCAACAGGCGCGGAAACTGGAAAAAACCTGCGATACGTCGTTTCCGATTGTCCGACGCTGCCTCTCCCACAACCACTGGCTGAACCCGGTACGCCCGCTGCCCCCGGTTGGCGGCAGCCCCCTGCTGCACGGTATCGAACTGCATGAAACCGACGTCACTCTGCCGCTGGGCGAGCGTGTCGGCCATACGCTGGTCATGGGCACCACGCGCGTAGGCAAAACCCGGCTGGCGGAGCTGTTTATTACGCAAGATATCCGCCGAGGCGAGGTCGTGATCATTTTTGATCCGAAGGGCGACGCGGATTTGCTGCGCCGGGCTTACGCCGAAGCGAAACGCGCCGGTCGCGAAGATGAATTTTACGTCTTCCATCTCGGCTGGCCGGACATCAGCGCGCGCTATAACGCCATCGGACGATTTGGCCGGATATCAGAAGTGGCCGGGCGTATCGCCGGACAGCTTTCCAGCGAGGGGGATAGCGCCGCATTTAAAGAGTTTGCATGGCGATTTGTGAATATTATCGCCCGCGCACTGATTGAACTGGGTCATCGACCGGACTACCTGCAAATCTCCCGTCACGTTATCAATATCGACGATCTGTTTATCCGCTATGCGCAGTATTACCTGCCAAAACATGAACCTAAAGCCTGGGATGTTATTGCGCAGATAGCCGGGAAAGTGACCGACAGAAATACGCCGCGTAATCTACAGGGGCGGGATAACTATGTCGTGGCGCTGGAGCAGTATCTGGCGGCAACCCGGCTCTATGATCCTATTCTGGACGGTCTGCGCTCAGCAGTGCGTTATGATAAGACGTATTTTGATAAAATCGTGGCTTCATTACTGCCGCTATTAGAAAAACTGACCACAGGAAAAACGGCGCAATTACTGGCGCCTTCGTATAGCGATTTGGACGATCCCCGCCCAATATTCGACTGGCAGCAGATCATCCGCAAGCGCGGCGTGGTGTACGTGGGGCTGGACGCATTATCCGATACCGACGTAGCCGCTGCCGTGGGAAACAGTATGTTCGCCGATCTGGTCAGCGTTGCCGGATATATTTATAAATTCGGCGTCAATGATGGCCTGCCTGCGGATGAAAGCCAGACAAAAGTCCCGATTAATCTGCATTGCGACGAATTCAGCGAATTGATGGGCGATGAATTCATTCCGTTGGTTAACAAAGGCGGCGGAGCGAATGTTCAGATCACTGCTTACACCCAAACGCTGAGTGATATTGAAGCCCGTCTCGGCAATGCGGCAAAATCCCGGCAGATTATCGGCAACTTCAACAATCTGCTTATGCTGCGCGTGCGCGAAACCGCCACCGCAGAGCTGATGACCGGGCAGTTACACAATGTGGACGTGCTGACCAACACGGTCATCTCCGGTGTCACCGATTCCTCCAATCCCGATCATGAATCGGATTTTATCAGCAATACCCAGGATCGCGTCAGTGCTGTCAGCGTGCCGCTTATCGACCCGGCTGCATTGATCCAGCTTCCGAAAGGACAAGCTTTCGCTTTGTTGGAGGGAGGGCAACTGTGGAAAATCAGAATGCCGCTACCCGCCGCCATCAATGACGCGTTTATGCCGAACAGCATCCTGCAACTGACGGAATATATGAAAGCCAGTTACCGTACCGGGGAACAATGGTGGAACAGCGCAACGCTCCCCCATACTACGCCCCATCACGCAGATTTGCTGTCCACATTACAGGAGGGGCTGGATGAGTGAGACCCCGAACCAGCCAATTACCCGTCCAAAGGGATTGATTTCCACGCTGCTGTCGAGTTTGGGAAAGATCTGCGCAGCGCTTATCGGTTCGTTGTTTTTCAGCCTGATCATCGAATGGCTGGGGATCGCTTTTATCTGGCCCGAACTGGGTGCGGAACACAGTCGTATGATGATGGATACGGAATTAAACTGGTTTGCGGAAAATGTCACCCGGAGTTTACTGATGACTGATCCGGTGAACCAACTGAATATTATTCTGGGTAAAACATGGCGGTGGGTATTTATGGATACCGGATTTATTCCCTGGTTGGAACAGCTACGCCATAAACAAGACAGCGACTGGTTTCACTGGTTAGATATTTATATCAAAGCAACGGTTTATATCATGCTGACCTTTGTACTGAGAGTGTTTATCCTGTTACTAACCTCTCCGCTCTTTATCCTCGCAGCGCTGACCGGGATCGTTGACGGGCTGGTACGGCGTGATATTCGCCGTTTCGGCTGCGGATATGAGTCCGGTTTTATCTATCACCATGCCAAAAGAACCGTTATTCCGACGTTTTTTCTGGCGTGGATGGTTTATCTTTCATTGCCGTTCTCCATCAATCCCTGCGTGATTTTATTGCCGGCGGCATTTCTGCTGGGCGTGACGGTTTCAATTACTGTGGGGGCGTTTAAGAAGTATATGTAATTGGTGATGCCTCCAATTAATTAAATATGCACTTTTGATAAAAATATTAGTTAGCAGCTTCCCTGCTAATATCATCAAGTTGTACATTTACAGAGGGATGTTAGCCCAGAATGTACTGGAACAGCCACCACACTTGGGCGGTCCTGCCCCCATTTACTACTGCGCCGCTGTAATGTCTGTTTCTGGCACTAAGCAGCCAGCTGTCGGGTCGGCTATGAGCGAAGAGCGGACATCCCAACCACTAAAGTAAAGTTGAGGAGCGCGCTGCTTTTGGCTCGCCCCTTTCGCATATCATGCTAGGCCTTGTGTGTGACCAAAAAGCCCTCAGCCGAAAGCTTGTTCTCTTCAATAACAAGCTCGGTTACAAGGGAATTGATGTTTTCCCATCGCATACCGGGAGTAAACTTTCGAACTGCTTTAGTAAACATGCAATTCATGGTGCGATCGAAGAGTTCTACAGTCGTTCGACGCGGATGCTGTGCCAAACTCGACGAGAAGAAATTTTTATGCACTTGGTAATGGTGCGAATGAATAAATTCTTGCCAACTTGAAATAAGGGTGTCTTCGTCGCAGATGTCAATGAACTCAAAATCTTCAAGATTGCGCTCGTTAACTGTCCCCCAAGCCTCCTTCAAAAGAGCAATAGCCTCAACATCAGTCTTTGGAGCGCTATAGCCGAAGACAGTTACTAAATATGCGCGTTTCAGCTTGTTTTGAATAGCCTTCCAGTTGTCCTGAATGTAAGGATCGGCAGCGTAATTCTTATGTGTAACAGGATAGAGCAGCGGAGCGGGATCAAAAGGTTCACCGCATTCCCGACAGCATGCCGTGAGAATTCCACCGCACTTGTGTTTGCGGCAATAGCCTACAAGTACGTTTCCATGCAGGAATGCAAGATCGGGTAAATCCTTAGTGATCTGGGAAGCGCGTTGATACGCCTGTAACAACAGCGGATCCCAATTGAAAGTTGCGACAAGGTCCTTCTTTCTCAGTGCCAAGAGCAGCAAGTCATAAATATTCGGTTCATCTGGGATCTCCAGTTCTGAAAAATACTCGCGTATTCGTCTGTCTAGGTCTTCCCTTATGGCATCACATTCAGGGCGATCGTGAAGCTCGGAGTAAATGTCTTCTAGGTTGTTGCTGCTAGTTTGAAGACTGACTTCCTTGAGGATTTCAGTCATTCCTAGCGATTTTATGAATCCGTTCATGGCAGATGATTTCCTGCCGTTTTTGTCCCCGTTAGGAATCGCCGCCATTGTCGCGCCAGCACCCAGGATAACGACATGTGGCCTGTTCTTCATAAGGTGTTCGTATTGATTTGCTTTTTCAGAACTCATATCCACTCCTAATAACCTAACAATATTTAGATAGTAGGCAAAAATGCTCCCATTCTTATAAAGAATAATCCATCCACATTTATTATGCGTGAGCAATCAAACATTTTAGATAAACCTAAGAATTTCGTGATTAGAGTCAAAGAATAATTATTGAATGACTGCTTTTAGCACTGTACGGCAAGGTACTGCTCACTGACAGTTTTGAGCGAACAGCGGACACAAAGGCATTCAATCATTAATGTCTATGAGATATGCATTAATGATTGAAGAGGTTAATTTATTATATTTAAATCTGATTGGTTCATATGTTACTCCTTATGTAAATGGAATAACACAGAACCTTTTACGTTTTAATGACTACTCATCAAATAATAACCCGGAGTCATTTTCGTCATATTTTGATCTTATTTTTCTTCGTTCCTCTCTGTATGGTTTTAATTCTAAAATACCGATGTCAGAATTCTCTATAATAGAGTCCAATATCTTAGCCCTAAGAGCCCAATCGCCAGCATCTTTTAAACTATGCCTATTGTGTAAATTATAGGCATCAAATGATTTATTCTCCGCAATTAGTATTTCACATTCAATTGATTCATTTTTTAAATCATTTTTCCTTATGCTTCTAATCATTGCAAGATCTTCACGAGCTAACTTTACATTACCACTTCTCGCTGCATATACGGCCCTGGCTGAGCGTAGTCTTTTAGAGTCTCTATCATTATTTTTTAAAATATCTGATAAGTAATCGAGAGCTGATTGGTCACTTTGGGTTTTAGCTAGATATTGTGTATAACGTAAATCTGCTCTATTTGAGTTAAAATCTAAGTCTCTTAATTGTTCAATAAGATGTAAAATATTTTCTGTTTTCCCACGAGAAATATGCAATGCAATGTTGAAATCTAATAACTCAGCACTTTCTGAAATTAGACTTTTGTGTTTTTCAAGTAATGTTTCAAGTTCTACCATTTGTCGTTCTCGTCTATAACAAATGGCTAGTTCGTGAACGGCAGATCTGCTTTTTGAATTACTCGAAAGATAGAATTTTAAAATAGGAATTGCTTTAGTAAACTCTCTTCGTTTCCTTAAATAATGCCCTTCGAGAAAACCATATTGCCTATAACCTTTCTCTTTCATATGAGAAATGGTTATATGTGCATCTGAATAATGTTCGAGCCTTATTTGAGCTCTGGCAACAATAGATAATATTTCTTCATGTAGCCGTCCTTCCATTTGCATATTGAATGCAATTTTCCCCCACTTGATAGCCTGCTCAATAACAGTATCATTCTCAGTGGATTTTCCTTGAGCATATGTGTTTTTTACCATCTCATAAATATTACTTGCAGTCATTAGTCTACGCAGTTCATCCGGTAAAGATTTGCCCTCTAAGACCTGCATGAATATAAAAGCGGAAAATAGATCATCGCGAAAACCACTTTCTTTACTTTCATTCCATGCCTTTTCAAAAACTTTCCCCATAGCAGTTAAGGTTTTTTTATCAGTGATATTATGACGTCTATATAAATACCTTACGGATGAAGCTATAGAATACTTCCATCCAGAGGCGTAAATCAAACATCCTAAAATCAAACTTTCAATAGATGTATTGAAGTTATCAACTGTAAAATGTAATTCATGTACCAATATTTCTTCTAATAAATCAGCACTAAGATTTGGTAACCAGCTTAGAACATCTAGAATTATCCTTTCTTGTTCTAATAATGATTCAGCGCGAATTGATTCGTTAATTATTAATTTTTGTATATTAAACAATTGACTTGGATCTTTTTCTAAAATAGCTGTTCCTTTTTGTTTTGCTAAGCGCACTCCTGCGTTAGCAACATCAGGATGCCCACCTATAGCTCTGATAAACTCATCTGATATTTTAAAATCACTGATTTTTAGTAAGTCTGCTGTTAAAATCATCAATGTTTTGATGTCTTCATCAGCTAGTTCATTAACTCTGCATTGTACGGCCACACCAACTTCATCAATAAATTCACTTTTAAATTGTATGTTACTAATTATAAAAATTAATTGTTGTTGAGGCATTCTTTGAAATAAAGGTTTTACCCATTTTTTTGGTATCGCATGATCATCAAAAAAACCTGCTGTAGAAATTATAGTTATTGACTGCCCAAGTTTTGTGAAGTGATTCGTAATTCTAATTACCTCGTCTATTTTATCGTCTTCACTTAGTTCTATAAAATGCTCTTGTTCTTCTAAAATTTTAGATGGTTTAATATTTGAGTCTATTTCTACCCTTAGAGCACGGTAGAGATCTACCAATTCAGCTTGTGCCGATAGAGCGATCGTTGGTCCATATCTTAAATTAGCTAAAGAGCTAAGGGCATTTCTTTGATAATAATTTGAAAAAGTTCTTCTCCCAATACCAGTTATACCTGGGAAGATGTATATTTTTGGCATTTCTTTATGTGATGAAAAATGTAATGCTGAAAGCCTTCTCACATTATCAATTAACACCCCCCTCCCGATAACATCAGGTATATTGGTATTATTATCTGAGCCTGGCTCAAGTAAAATAGTAGTTAAATAGCGTGCAATATCAGAAGGGGAATCTCCAGAATTCGGCACCCAATAGTTATGCATCCATTCAGGAAGATCTTGAAAATTAAGGCTTGGATCTAGAGGGAAAATATATAGTTTTTTTAACTTATTAAAAATTATTCTTCTTCTAGCTTCCTCTATTTCAAAGTTCACTGCATAAGAAGATAATGAACTCCGAGATGCAAATAGCACAAATATATCAGAATTATCAAGAGATCTTTCCATTGCTGATATTAAGTCTTCTCCTCGATCAAAGCTTTTTTCATAGTATCTAGCTAAACCATGTGGTAGACGCTTATAAACGTTGCTAACAAAATCAGCATCAACGAAAGAGAGTGAAAGAAATAAAGATGACATGTGTGCAGTCCTTTTTTAAAATCGAGCTAAATTACTAGCGCCTTTTTTAACCAATGTCAACCATAACATGGTACTTTATGAGGTTGCGGTTTATTTTAAAGGCGTTTAATTAATTTGAAAAATGAATTTTTTAATGTGACACCATCACATAAAAAGAAACTATTTGCTTTTAGTATTCTTTCAACTTAATTGCAGTACTGTTATAAGAAAATCGGCCCCGCCTTTGATTAATTTCTTGAGGTGCTATGAACTTCTGCTCTTGGCACACAGCAGCCGTTCATACCGAACCTCGTCATAAGACGAGAGTTATGCGCCAATTTTAGTCGGGGATGGTCAAGTGATGTGAAAACGGTCACCAAATAAAATGCAAATGGGTACTTAAGTCAGATTCAATTACGCAGGTAAAACCCCTGAAGAGTTTAAAGCGAGGCTTAAGCGTTGACCATACAAGTAGCTTTAGAACCGTAGATGATGTCGAAAGGCTTATCTCTGCAGTAGTGCGCGGTAACCGACTCCAGATTGAAATGTGGGTTAAAAACGTCCCGCCCAGTTTACCCGCTCGTATGACACTGAAGCGTGTATTTTTACAGTCAATCGCATTGCGGTTTAGCGTGAATCTTCACAGGTGATGTCCTGCTATTGTGTCAGGGTAACTCTGGAATTCCGGCCTTATCATGGCAAACCCTATTTCGTTCTGACAGCATTTCCGGATCCATAACATGGAAAGAATCAATATAATCTCGCTTGACGACCTGATCGCCATTTATTTCGTCCAGGACTACGACCTCTTCGACGACAGTAATGACATTGAGCCTAAAATCGATGCATCCCTTAGTGCTTCACACAAAGGGATGCAGCATGCTGTTATTCTTGACATCGATCTGCTCCTTGCTGAGTGTGACGACATTAAGGCTGACTTCAGAGCTCATTACCAGCGGACGTTCATTCCTGAAAACAGGGGAACAACGCCTGCTAAATTTCTCAGATTAGTCACAACACGGATCAGCCTTGCTCTGCAGGGACAACAAAAAGAAATCTCAATGCCGGTGCATTCTTAACGATTAACTGGGAGGGTCCGTACAGATGAAAGTCACCAAACAGAACAAACCGTCTTACGAGTGCATGAGCATCGCAGAGACTGCCTGCATTCTGGCAGATGACGCGTCTATGGCGGCGCAAAAAGATTGGGTACAGTATCACTGCAATACGGGGTTTATCTTTCTGGCATTTGCGATCGAAGCGATGTTCATCTTCTATCGTCGCCAGGTTGAGCCAGGTTACGACAAAAACAATGACAGGATGTCACGAAAGGATTTCCACAAGAAAACACTTTCGATGTGCGGATTTGACAAGTTCCTAGGGTCCGCTGATTACCAAACCTGCGCAAAATGCCTCAAAATACGCGACGGCATTGCACACGGCGACACATACGAATCCTCGTTTGAGCATCCTTCAAAACACCCATCAGGCACTACATTGCAGACAATAGAAATCCTTGCGGTTCAGTCAGAGCAATTTCGTGACATTTCACCTCAAATACTCAGAAAGGGAATTGAGGCCGCTAAACGCATTGATGAATTCATATGTGATAATGCTCGCCATCCCGGTATAGAAGAAGCCGATCGTGAATATGCACCTATTTTTTTACAGGCTTTCGGAGTGACCGGAACTTCAATGTGGGAGTGATATGTCTAAAGGAAACTAAAATCTGCGTTTTTATGAACTTAGCTATTGGATTAGATTCCTTTACACGTACTTTGGATACCCCCAATAATCATCATAACGAAATGACTGGGTGAGCAAGGTTCTGACACCCAGAAAATGTTATTGAATATCAAAAATCAATTTCGGTGTAATTGAGGTCCTGAACAATTTCATCTGGTTCATCATCAGGTATTACATAACTCAGCTCTGGGAAGAGGCTTCGTAATCTTGCCGGTTTTATGTGAACTTGTGCGATCATTTCAAGAAACCGCCGTGTACTGTAAATTTTATCAGCCATTGCTGAGCCATTACCATCGTCATACCATGAACCTGTATCAACAATAGCGGTTCTAACAAGAGGTCTAATATCTTCAAAATTGCTAGCACGTACAGACACAGCGAATTTAAAGGGATAAGAGTCCCCTTGAGCTAAGTAATCATCACCTCGTCCGTATTGACGCGTAATTTCAAGTGTTCCCCTAACTAATAGGTAAACATAATCTTCTGTAAGTCTGAGAGGTTCTATAGATTCAACAATGCAACCGTCTACAATCGTCTGTGACGATAGTATATCAACTTCATCAGGAGTGTTATCTCTCGTAACCTCGTTTATATGGTCGCTGACCTCTTCAATAATGGAATCAGTCAGTATGCGTTCCAGATCACCAAAGTTAACAAATATCTTGTTGCAAAGCTCAATCAGCAGTTTCGCTTTTTCAAAAAAATCCTTTGGCTGGCTTTCAAGCGACTCTTCAGTAATATGGGTGTAGTAATTCAATGACTGATAATTTTTGTTAAACCAGCCAATACCGTCATCCAGCTCCTGAAGTGCTGTAGCATCTAAGAGTCCATCAGGTATATGTTTTTGAGCAATGTACTTAGCCTGTTGTTTACGAGTTACTGTCGCATTGTTTCTGTTGGCGGTGAACCATGGGGCTGCCATCACTCTTTCATCTGGAGCCATTCGGGACAGGACGTGGTTTATAAGCTCACGTATGGCATAAGCGAAATTGCTAAACCTCAACGGATTGCCGTGAGAACAATAATTTCTGAGGCAAGCAATGAAGAGCTGCTCCTCGAAATCAGTATCCAGGTGTTCATGAAACTCCTTAATAAAGTCCATCTGAAGCATTCTTTTTAGTTTCATTTTTAAAACCTTTTATTAAAATTTTCTATAAAACTTTAATGCCAGTTATAACCTTATGTCCAGCCACTATCAACTGATCTCTTCCCTGAAAACAGTACCAGTCTAAACTGAAGTATCCGGTCTTTCTTTTATCGAACAAATATGCCCCCACAAATGCCCCCTAAGTACTAAAACACATTTGTGGGGTAAAAAGAAATACCGACCTTACTATCGTCCTGGAAGAGTAGGCTATAAAATTTTTCTCTCTATGGTGTTTGTAATGGTCAATACGTCATCTGGGATATTTCGGTTTCCCTGGATACGTACTGTGAAAACAAACAGAATAATCGCTGATTTCACAATTTTCATGAGTTGTAACAGATGCAGCTCAAACTCTTCTTTCTCAATAAATTTCACTTCATCAAAAAAACCATAAGAGTTATATAAGTCTGCGAACATGCCTTTTTCGTGAATAACTAATAATTTATGTTCTAGATCATTCCTCCAATCTCTAAAAAATGCAAGCTCACCATTTTTATCGTTCAAATCCATTGCAATACTAAATAAACCGAATAGCCCTTTATTATTTATTTTGTTTATTTTATCCTTTCTTTTTTCATCACGAACCTGCCAGAAGTTGTGAAAGTATATATGACCTTTGTCTGGCCTTAAATCAAACAACCTACATAGAGCAACTGCTATTTTATCTAAAATACCAAAGCATGATCTAAATGCTATTCTTAACTTCTCAACATTTTCATATAATATCTCACCATTATACAATTCAGAATAACAAACTTCAGAATACTCATCAAAAAACTCACTACCAACCTTATATTCAAAAAACATTTTCCTTGCTAATGAGTACTCAGCTTTAAGCCTGTTCAACACCATTTCCATTGGCACAATAAAATCCCCAAAAACGCCCTTTTCGGGGGGCGCAATAGTAATGTTATCTTTAGATGATGCATAACAATTGCAATATAGAGAATGATCAGACAACATTAGATTATTATCTACGCAAAACCTCTGATAGTGTGATAAAGCATCATACTCCTCGCTCGTGAGCCTTTCATCTGTACCTACATCCTCAAAGATATCTATACATGACTCCTCCAATATATCTTCGTTGTACTTTATTTTTCTTTGATAAGTTGCAACCCATGAAGGGATACATTTTCCTGTATTTATTGCACATTCATAACCTCTAATAACTTCCCTAACCATTTTATATGTATATATGGTAGATAGTTCATTAAGTAACTCTAATGCTTCAGACCTGTTGACCCATGCTTGAGGAATTGAATCATCAATAGATATAGCTTGTTCATAATAATCCATTGATTCAGATATACGATACTGTCTTTTTAATGCATTAGCCAAGTTGACCATTAACTCAGGATGAATACCACCCTCCTCTCGGGAATGTTTATACGATTTCCAGTAGTTATTTTTAACTTCATTCAGTTTAATAAAACTATCAATGTCTGCATCGTTATGAGGGTTAAAATCAAGAATTGCGCCCATGCCGTTTGCTAAGTTATAATAATATGATGATTTTGTTGTTATAGTCAGAATATCATCTTTATTATTTATAAATATACTCAAACCTTCTTCTGCTATACTTCTTTTGTTACTAAGACTTCCAATATCAATAAGATTCCCAGCTAAATTAGACAATATGATAATTCTATTTGCATTGATGGTATTTAAAGCATCAATACCCTTCAGTATCTTCTTTGCATTTTTATAGGCAGAATCAAATGCCCCTGCATTTATGAGATCATTAATATTTCTCATTTTTGAAACTACGTAGTTGATATCCATTCAAACCTCTAAAGCTAAGCCAATGATGCCTATCATTATATGAGAGTGGTCAATCGAAAACATGCCACTTCTGACCAAAAATTTTTCATTATGACAAACATCGCACTACACCACACCTGACCCACTCCCCTCTAATTAATGCAGTGCGAACTTAGCAACTTCCCCTCCTGGCCCTGACCTGACAGTCAGATCAACTTGAAGCCGGAATAGCAAAAACGAATATATCACCCAACCAAACCGATCAGTTTTCTGGGAAAAGACTCCCGTACAGCACTTTCAACCCACTATGCGATAAAACACCCCACCATCAGCAATGTAGTACAACCCTATTCTTTACCCGCGCAAGAATTTCCGTTTTGTCCTCTGGCGGCAATACCTGAAATGCCAGGATCAGGTCAGCCAGTTCATCATCAGCGGCATAAAAATAGGCTAACGGCACGTCCAGCACATCCGCCAGCCGTTGAATCGTCTCGGTGTCGGCCTCATGCACGCCCTTTTCATAGCGATTAATACGTGTACTGGCGACAAATTCATCGATCCCTGCATCAATACCGAGCTGTTTTTGCGATAGCCCTTTCGCCAGGCGCGCCTGCTTAAGCCGCTGACAGAAGATGTCATGATAATGGGGTCTTGTTTTCATGACTACGAGAATCGTAGTTTTTACTTGAACTGAATACTACGAATAACGTAGTATTTAAGTTGTACATGTTTCTTTTATGAAAACGAGTTAGGGGGCTCTTATGAAAAACGACTGGCATCAGGCGGATATTTTCGCCGCCTTACACAAACAGGGTACAACAATGGCCGCGCTTTCCCGTTCTGTCGGATTGAGTTCGTCGACACTGGCCAATGTAATTTCCCGTCCCTGGCCGAAAGCAGAATGGATAGTTGCCGAGGCATTGGGAATTCATCCTGCCGAGATCTGGCCAAGTCGCTACTATGATTCTGAGGGAAAATTAATCGATCGTAAGATAAAAATCAGAGGGAAGCGGGCTAAGTAACGCGATCGCATTACCTGACTCATTTATTTTCCAGCGAGGCAAGCAGCGCGTTTTGTTGTGCTGCCGACAGTTCGGAAAATTTCAGGATCATCTTCGCCAGATTATCGTCGTTTGCATAGAAGTACGCCAGCGGGACATGTAACGCTTGCGCCAGACGACCAGCGGTCACGATATTGGCTTCGTGAACGCCTTTCTCATACCGGTTGATACGCGTGCTGGCAACAAATTCGTCAATCCCGGCAGCGATACCCAGTCCTTTCTGGGACAGCCCGCGAAGCTGCCGGGCATCCTTTAAACGTTTACTAAAAATATCACGGTGTGGTCGATGAGCATTCATAACTACGATAATCGTAGTTATGAAGAATTACCGATACTACGAGTATCGTAGCCGGGTGAATGATTCGGCAATGTATTTGGCGTGGTAATCGATATCACTCATGTCCGGGAACATCTGAGCCAGACTTCAGATGGCAAAATCTTCCAGTGTCTTGCCGTCCTTTTCAATGGCTTCACGGATGACGGCAGGGGTCCGGCCTTGCCCGGTCCATGTCCGCGCGTTACCATTTTCATCCGTGTATTGATATCTGGCGGGACGAGGCGCGCGTTTGGCTTTGGCTGGCCGGTTTTTTATATTGCCAAGCAATTCAGCCGGATCAATACCGTCTTCCAGCAATCTGGCGCGCAAAGCGTCTATTTTAGCCTGCCGTTCAGTCTGTTCCTGCTGATTTCGGGAGTCTTCCTCGCGGCGCTCTTCAACAATGACCGTCAGTTTCTCCAGCATCTCTTCCAGCGTTGCCAAATCGGTTTCGCGTGCCTGAGCGCGCAGGGAGCGTATGTTATTTAAGACCTTAAGGGTTTCACTCATTTATCGTCATCCTGATGGTTATCAATCAGCGCTATCTTACAGGAGAGACAGGATCCGGAACTACCTGTTCAGCACAATAGAGTCTGATGCTCCAAATGCCTTCCCCAAGAATTTTCTTTTTTTCCGGTAAACGGTTGATTGCGGAAACCGTTTAACCGCTCTGGCACGCTGCAAGCCTCCCCTCAATTGTCTCTGGAGGCCAGAATGACTTTTCTTTCGCGACTGTGTTTATCCGCCATGATGCTGGCCGGTCCGGTTTATGCCGCGCCGACGACGGAGCAAGCCAGTCTTGCCCTGATGCTAACGCAACTCAATCATATCGAGTCCACCCTGCAACGTGCGCAGGCGCAAGCCGCCCAGGCCCCCGCAGAACGCTTCTTTTTCGATTACACGCAGGCCTACGCGGATATCGGGACTATCCGTACCGGTATTGAGCACTATCTGACGCCGGTACGGTCGCAGCCTCGCCACATCATCCCGCTTTCAGGCCGTTACCGGCTTGAGGATGCCGCGCAATGACGCCTGAACAAATCACCGCGTTTCAGGCGGGAAGCTCCGCACAGCCGACCGAAGTCAACGTGATGGTGCTGGGATTACTGTGCGCCGCGCTGTTCGTGTGGGCCGCCTGGGTGCTGCTGCGCTCTTGGCAGGCTTATTCCGGCAACGCGCTAACGCTACGCCAGTTCGGCGGGATCGCCGCCCGCACCACGCTATTGCTTCTGGTCTGCTTCTGGCTGGTTCTCAGCTAATACCCCGTCTTCTTTAATGCCGTTCATCCGGAGAATGCCATGTCTACAAAACACCTGATCCGTCGTTTTTATTTCGCCGCCCTCCTGTCCACCTGTTCATTTTCCACCTATGCCGATTTACCCACGATGGAAGATCCCTCTCGCGGCAAGGGCAACGGCATCATGGATACGCTAAAAAATTACGGCTACGACATCGTGATCCTGCTGTCGCTGGGCGTCTGCGCCGTGGGTTTTCTGGTTGTCGCCAACAGTTGCATCGCCACCTATTCGGAGATCCAAAACGGTAAAAAACAGTGGAAGGATCTGGGCGCTATGGCGGGCGTCGGCGCCATCCTGCTGGTCGTGACCATCTGGTTGCTGACGCAGGCCAGCGAGGTGCTGTGATGACATTGACGATCGATTTCCTGCCGGACCGCCTCAATCGCGAACCGGTCGTGTTTCGAGGGATGACGGCTTCCGAGCTTTTTATCTCGCTGGCCGCAGGCTTCCTGTCGGGACTAACCGGCGGAATACCGCCCGCGCTGTTACTC
Source organism: Brenneria tiliae (assembly GCF_023347575.1). Taxonomy (NCBI): domain Bacteria; kingdom Pseudomonadati; phylum Pseudomonadota; class Gammaproteobacteria; order Enterobacterales; family Pectobacteriaceae; genus Brenneria; species Brenneria tiliae. The sequence continues at coordinate 76,826 of NZ_JAKPCB010000093.1, forward strand.
GGCGTCTGGGCGCTGATCCCCACCGGCGGACTGGCAGGCGCCGCGCTCGCCATTCTGGTCGGCGGACGCTATCTGGCGCGCCTGAAACGGGGGCGACCGGATACCTGGCTGTACCGCTCGGCGGACGCCTGGCTGGCCCGTCAGGGTTTCGGCGATCCCCGTCTGGTGCAGAGCAATGCAGTCTGGTCTACCCGCAGGAGCGTGAAATCATGAGCCAGTTCAAACACGCGCTGGCCGCCCGCGATGCGCATATCATCACGCTGCGTCTGGCGCTGGGTCTGCTGCTGGTGATTATCGCCGCGCTCTGGTACGGCTGGCAAAGCGCGCCACGCCACCTGACCATTCATAATCCGCCCGATCTGCGCGCCGGTAGTACCCGTCCGTGGTGGGAGGTGCCGCCGGGCAATGTCTACGCTTTCGCATTTTATATTTTTCAGCAAATTAACCGCTGGCCCGTTGATGGCGATCGGGATTATCCGCGCAATCTTTCCGCACTGAGCGCCTATCTGACGCCAGCCTGCCGGGCGCAACTGGAGCTGGACTACCGTCAGCGCCGGGACGCCGGAGAACTGCGCGACCGGGTGCGCGGCGTCTATGAAATCCCCGGACGCGGTTTTCACCACAAACGCGTGGAGGTGCTGGATCGCGATCGCTGGACGGTCACGCTCGATCTTACCGTGGATGAATATTATCGCGCAGAGCCCGTCAAGCGTGCGCTGGCGCGCTACCCGTTAAGCGTCGTGCGCTATGACGTGGACGCTGAAAAAAATCCCTGGGGACTCGCACTCGACTGTTTTGCCCGCCCCCCGCAAAAACTGGAAGCGACGAGCGCAACGGAGGAAAAATGAAAAAGGTCATCCAGCCTCTCCTGCTTTTGTTCTGCCCTTTCTTCGCTACGGCAACAGAACTGGTGCAATGGCAACGCATCCCTCTGCCGGTTGAACTGCATGTCGGCCATGAACGCGTGCTGTTTATCAACAAAAACGTTCGCGTCGGCTACCCTGCCGAGCTCGGCGACAAACTGCGGATCCAGAGCAGTGGCGGAACGGTCTACCTGCGGGCCAGCAAACCGTTTGCCGATACCCGTCTTCAGCTCCATGACGTGGAGAGCGGCGAGCTGATTTTACTGGATATCCGCGCCGCTGACGGCGATGCGCTGGAGCCGCTGGAACTGCGCTACGACGAAGCGGTTTACCGTAACGATATCCCCGACAGGCCGGATACCGAGGCCCCGGCCGATAGCGTCGCGAAAACGTCTTTCCCCGTCCCGGTCGCGCTCACCCGCTATGCGGCGCAAATGCTCTATGCGCCGTTGCGCACCGTCGAGCCGGTCGCGGGCATTCGCCAGGCACCCGCGCGTCTGCCCGCTACCGTCACCACGTTGCTGCCGACTGAGCCGGTAACCGCCACGCCCCTGGCGGCCTGGCAACTCGACGGCTTTACGGTCACGGCCATCAGGCTGCGAAACCACAGTCCGGGCCGTATTCACCTCGATCCACGCGCGTTACAGGGCGCCTTTGTCGCCGCCACCTTTCAGCACGACTGGATCGGCGCACAGGGCACGCCGGAAGACACCACCGTGGCGTATCTGGTCACAGACGGCGGCGCGGATCGCGCCATACTGCCGGAGCCGCCCGCTGTCGAAAAAGGGAACAAGGGGGCGACACGATGAAATTACAGGCCAACAACCTGTTGAAACTGCTGCTCCCCTGCCTGCTGCTGGGCGCGGGATTTATCGGACTGAAATCCTGCCAGCCCTCCGACAGTGAGAAAAACGAACAGGACGAACATGCCGTGGCTGATTTAAGCGGCGACGAGCTCACCGCGCTGGGCATCGATGGCGATACGCCCCGGGATACCGTCGCCACGCTGGTCGGCCAGATGAAGCAGTACCGTCAGGAAATGGCGGAAATGCGTGAGAACAGCGCCTCGCTGGTTCAGGAAAACCGGCGGCTACGTGAACGCGACCAGAATGTGGAAAGCCGCATCAATAACGCCATCAGCCGGGAGCGCGAGACGTTCAGTTCAGCGCTGCAAAAGCAGCAGAGCACCCTGCTGGACAGCGTTCAGGAGAAACTCAGCCAGCTGACGCAGAAGCCCGCCGCCGCGGACGATATTCCTCTCGGACTGGGGCTGGAAAATCAGGGGGTCCCCGCCGGCGCCCTGCGCTGGATAGAGCCTGCCGATGCCATGCCCGTGGACAAACGAGGTCAACCCGCCGTTTCCGGCGTGCAGTTCCCGACGCCGTTCGGCTTAGCCGGAGATAGCGCGAACGGTCAGCAGAAGGAGGCTCGGGGTGAGGAAACGTCAGGCAAACGCGCGGCTACAGAGGTTGTGCCGGTTTACACGCTGCCGGAAAACAGCACCCTGACGGGGTCGGTCGCCATGACCGCGCTGCTGGGGCGGATCCCGATTAACGGCACGGTCAGCGACCCATACCCCTTCAAGATATTGATCGGCCGCGATAACCTGACCGCCAACGGCATCGAACTGCCCGACGTCGAAGGCGCGATCGTTTCCGGTACGGCATCCGGCGACTGGACGCTCTCCTGCGTGCGCGGCACGCTTCACAGCATCACCTTCGTCTTCCGCGACGGCACCGTGCGTACCGTTCCGCAGGCCGCCGGTCAATCAGGCCGTGACGGCAACAGTTCACAGAACAGCGGCAGCGGGATCGGCTGGCTGTCCGATCCGCACGGTCTGCCCTGCATTCCCGGCGAGCGTAAATCCAACGCCGCAGCGTATCTGTCGTCGCAATTTCTACTGTCGGGATCGTCCGCCGCCGCCAGTGCGTTCGCCAACGGACAGACTACCTCCACCGTGGAAGACGGTTCGATCACATCCGCCGTCACCGGCAACAGCGGCCAGTATGTCCTGGGACAGGCGCTGGGCGGCGGCCTGAAAGAATCCGCCGACTGGTTCAAACAGCGCTACGGTCAGATGTTCGATGCCGTTTACGTCCAACCCGGCCACCCGGTCGCCTTACATATCACGCAGCAACTCTCTATCGATTATGAGAAACAGGGCCGCAAAGTGAAATACGCGCCGGTCACCGGCAATAAAGGAGGACTGGACTGATGAAACACCACTTTCTTTCTCTTCTGCTGCTGACGCTGGCAGCTACAGGATGCAGCACCTCGCAGGAAACCCTGCTGCCGGTGGATGAAAACACCACCATGCTGAGCCTGTGGGGACGTCAAACCGGCGACAACCGCACGCTGTATGACCAGCGCAGCCTGCTGCACCGCCCGCTGGAACAGCCCCTGACGCAAGAGCAGCAGTCCTATACCCGCACCGCCGGAAACGAAATCCGGGCGCAGTTCCGACGCCTGCCCAACCCCGATATGTTGATGTATGTCTACCCGCACCTGACGGACGGCGAACCCACGCCGGTGCCGGGCTATTCCACCGTGTTCCCCTTCTACACGCGGGTACAGTACGCGATGCCCGGCGAACGTGCGGAGGCGCTGTAATGATACAGACCGCACAACCCCGTACCGGGAAACTCACGCAACAGGCGGCGAACGCCGCGTATCAGAAAGGCCCCTCCTTTGTCGATTTGCTGCCGTGGGTAGAATACCAGCACGACAGCCAGACGTTGCTGCTTGACGACGGCCGCTCGGTGGGCGCTGTTTACGATATCACCCCTGTCGGCACCGAAGGCCGCTCGCAGCAGCATTTATCCGAGATCCGGGATATCGTCAAAGACGCGCTTCAGGACACCTTTGAAGAGCTGGATAGCTGTCCGTGGGTGGCGCAGTTTTTTTGTCAGAACGAAGACGATTTCAGCGGCTATCTGCAACAGCTACGCGACTATGTGACGCCGGCGGCAATAGGGTCGCCATTCAGCGAAGCCTGGCTGAGCGAAATGGAAAAGCACCTGAACGGCATCACTCGCACCGGCGGTCTGTTTTTTGATGATGTGGTGACGCGCACACCATGGCGGGGGCAGATTCGTCGCACCCGGCTGGTGATTTACCGCTATTCACCAGCTAAAACGCCGCCCGGCGACCTGTCGCCAGAGCTGGCGCTGAACAATGCAGGCGACAGGCTGGTATCCGCGCTAGCGGGCGCCGGGCTTTGCGCACAACGTCAGACCGGCGCCGACGTTCAGCGCTGGCTGACGCGCTGGTTTAATCCGGCCCCGCCGTACGACGACCGCCAGGCATTTTACGGCATGGCCCCGGAACAAGATCCCCCCGACGAGGCTACACCGCCGGTCATGACTGATTTTGCCGAGTCACTGCTGTTCAGCGAACCTATTTCCGACGCGCGGCATGGGATTTGGTGCTTTGACCGGCTGCCTCACAAGATTGTGACGGTCGATCGTTTGCGCAAACCGCCGCGCATCGGCCATCTGACCGGGGAAAACCGCAAGGGCGACGGCATCAACGCCCTGTTCGACCTGTTGCCCGAATCCGCCATCATGGCGCTGACGATGGTGGTGTATCCGCAGGACCGGCTGGAAGCGCACCTGAACCGCCTGGCAGACCGCGCCATCGGCGAAAATATCGATTCGGAATACACGAAAAAAGATTGCCGGGACGTCAGACAATGGCTAAAAACAGGCCATAAAATGTATCGCAGTACGCTGGCATTCTATCTGTCGGCCCCGGACGTTGCGGCGCTGAACCGGCAAAGCCGGGAACTGAACAGCGTATTGCTCAACGCCGGACTGGTGCCGGTACAGAACGGTGATGAAGTGGCGCCGTTAAGCAGCTACCTGCGCTGGTTGCCGATGTGTTTCGATCCGGGCCGCGACAAGCGTCATCTGCATACCCGGTTTAATTTCGTGCAGCATATCGCCAATCTGCTGCCGGTCTTCGGACGCGAAACCGGTACCGGGCATCCCGGCATCAGCTATTTCAACCGGGGCGGCGCGCCGCTCGACTTCGATCCCCTGAACCCGGCCGATCGAGCCAAAAACGCGCATCTGTTGCTGCTGGGACCGACCGGCGCTGGCAAATCGGCCACGCTGAACGGCAAGATCGCCCAGTTGATGGCGCTGCACCGTCCCCGCCTGTTTATCGTCGAGGCGGGAAATTCTTTCGGACTCATGGCCGATTACGCCAGACGGCACGGGCTGACGGTCAACAAAATCAGTCTGAGGCCCGGCAGCGGGATCACCCTGCCGGTCTTCGCCGACGCATGGCGGCTGTCAGAGCAGGATATCAGCGCCGACCTGCCGGATAGCGACGAGGAGGAAAAACAGGACGATGACGACCAGCGCGATATCCTGGGCGAGATGGAGATTACCGCCAGACTGATGATTACCGGTGGCGAAGCGCGGGAAGATGCGCGTCTCACCCGCCCTGACCGCGCCATGATCCGCCAGGCGATCATCAATGCCGCCACGACGTGCCACCCGGGCGGGCGTCAGACGCTGACGCAGGATGTGCGCGATGCGCTGTTCGACCTCTCCCGCGACGCCACGCTGCCGGAACCCCGCCGCAACCGGGCCTATGAAATGGCGGAATCCATGAACATGTTCTGCTCCGGCTTCGAGGGTGAGTTGTTTAACCGGGAAGGACAGCCCTGGCCCGATGCCGACATCACATTGGTCGATCTGGCTACGTTCGCCCGCGAAGGCTACGAGGCCCAGCTTGCCATCGCCTATATCTCATTGATTAATCACATTAACAATATCGGCGAACGCGATCAGCACCTGTCCCGTGCCATCGTCAATATTACCGATGAAAGCCATATCATCACCGTCAACCCGCTGCTGGCGCGCTTTCTGACCAAAGGCTCAAAAATGTGGCGCAAACTCGGTATCTGGCTGTGGCTGGCGACGCAAAACCTGGCCGACTTTCCGGATGACGCGAAAAAGCTGCTGAACATGATTGAGTGGTGGGAGTTGCTGGTCATACCGCCCGAAGAAGTGGAACAACTGGAGCGCTTCAAAGCCCTGACCGAAGAACAGCGCCTGCTGCTGTTGTCCGCGCAGAAAGCACCCGGCAAATACACCGAAGGCGTGGTGCTGGCCAGTAAAGTGGAAGCGCTGTTTCGCGTAGTCCCGCCCAGCCTGTTTCTGGCATTGGGGATGACGGAAAAACACGAAAAAGCACAACGGGCGCAACTGATACGAGAACAGGGGATCAGCGAACTCGATGCCGCCATTCTGGTGGCGCGTGAACTGGATGAAAAACGGGGGCTGACGACGGCATAATCAACCAAACCCGGCGACATCACCGGCATTAAGTCTGCAACGGCGTACCCGACGCCGTTGCCCTTTGCAATAATGCCGTCTATTGGGTCGTGAAAACCGTCTACCCCTGAGGATCAATGCCAAGACGCTTCAATTCTTCCCTGCCCAGCGTCTTTAACCAATTGCTCAGACTCATTCCTGCGGCAGCGGCGGCTGCCTCAAACTGCGCCTTTAACTCTGGATTAATGCGCATATGAAACGGCGGGGACTTTCCTGTTCCCCGTGATTGGCTGTCTCTTGTTGACATGTGTACACCTATAGAATAAGTTGCCTTATAGGTGTACACCTTATCATGGCGACACCGGACAAGACAACGCCCCGGAAGTGCGGACACACCGCCGGAGCGTCTAACCACAACATTAAGGAGCCTAATGCTATGGCTAACGCTGATAGTAACACGAACACGTACCATGACTCACTGCCGAATACCGATTGCCTTTATTCCACCATGCGCGGCGCACTGGCCGATCTGGATTTTTCCGCTATGGACGATGACTCACGGCTGCTGGCGGCGGATTATTGCGAAGGCACCCGCGCCGGGCTCTGCCACTGCCTGAATTTTATTGGCGACACGCTCGTGACCTTTGCCGATAACCAAGTACACGAATTCACGCCAGCAAGTCTGTGTCAATTAGGTCATAGCCTGATATCGGTAAGTTTGCTTATCCCCGCCCTTACGGATTTACAGCAACGCGCAGAAGCGCCAGCCCGCCGGACTACGGACTGAATTAATAAAATTAAACTAAAGCTCCACTGTCTGTAGAGGGCAGTGAAGCTTTATTCTTTTCGACCAGCGAAAAATTGCGCCTCACTCCCCTGTTCCGTTGTTTACTGTCCTGTCATCCGAATTCCAGTTAACGACGATGTGTTACAGAGTATTAGAAAAAATTAAAGCTCTCGCATCAAAGCCAACACATCTCTGTTCACTTAGTCGTTACATCCTCAACTTTCAGGAATGAGGAACCATCAGCCTGACATTTTTCATCAAAAAATCAATAAACACCCTGGCTTTGGGGGGAGTCAGATAATTAGGAGGAGATATGATGTAAGCGATATCTTTTTGTGGAGGAATGATTTCATATGCAGGCAGGACCACGACCAGTTCGCCAGATCCAAGCAGTTTCTGCGCTACAAAATTTGGCAGGATACCGATACCACGGCCTTCTAGCACAGCATCCAGCATCGCATCACCGTTATTCGTGATCAACCGGGGTTGTATTGAAATTTGATATTCCTGACTATCCATTGCAAAACAACATGTTGTTCCAAATCCTCTATCTTTAGGCATAAAGACAGCGTGCTGTTTAAGCTCATCAAGCGTATCCGGTCGCTCTCTTTCGTATTTTCTTGCGCATACCAGAACATAATTCACGGGCATCAGTACCCTGGCGACCCAATCTTCGGGAGGGCGATTGGTAATTCTAACCGCAAGGTCATAACGCTCCCGAAGCAGGTCAGCAAGATTATCCGAAAGATCCATATCCACATGTACATCCGGATACTGCGCCAGAAAGTGTGGAAGCAGTGGCGAAAGAACCATTTTACCCAGCGTAGTGGGTGCCGTAATACGAAGAAATCCCTGAGGGATCTCACGGTAAGTTTGCGCTCTCGCTAACAGCTCATCCGCCTTCCCAATAATTGCACAGGCCATCTCATAAATTTCCCGCCCGGCTTCCGTCACCTGTAAGTATCTCGTCGACCTTTGCAGCAGAACAACATTCAGATCCTTCTCCAGACGGTCTATCTGTCTGGCGACGGATGAAGGACTTAGTGACATGGCTCTTCCCGCCGCAGAAAAACTGCCCCCGTTTACTACGTGGGTAAAAGTAACCAAATTAGGCAGCAGTCCCTCAATGTTATTTATGCGCACGGTGCAAAACTCCTTTTTAAATATGTCTATTCACAGATGTCGAAATATCTTCAACACTACATCTGACGGTTAATCCGGCTCCTTCGATGACATAGGAACACCCCTGATAGGGAGAATCATATATGATTATTGAAAGCATACGAAAGCGAGGATTTCTCCGGGCCGGGGTTAGCCTGGGATTTCAGGGATTCTCCTGGCTAAATCCGGCCACAAATCAGTGGCAGGGGTTCGATATTGAACTCGCCCGGGCCGTATCAGCCGCGGTGCTAGGCGATAAAGAAAGCATCGAATTTATACCTTTATCTTCATCTGATCGTTTTGACACGTTACAAAATAATCAGATAGATATTGGAACATATAATGCCAGTATTACACTAAGCCGTGAAATAATTTCCCAGGTCCATTTTACCCATCCCATGTTATATGACGGGGAAGGATTACTCGCAAGAAAAACGAAAAGAGATGAAAACGCCTCAACGTGGGTAAATTTATTATCTCGTCATCCACGTATTGCGGCACTCATAGGATCTACGACTCATGAAAATCTGATCCGTTTTTTTCAGCCCCACAATTACAATTTCGATGTTGCTTTATATAAGTCTCCCAAAGAGGCCCTTCAGGCTTATGATGATGGCGAATGTGATATGTTCTGTCTGGATCGTTATCTTCTTGCTGGGGTACAGACTGTTCTCAGGACGCCATCCGAACACGAGATCCTTCCCTATATTATTTCCCGGGAAGCGATGGCGCCTTTTATCAGTGATTCAGACCCACAATGGCGGTCAACTACGACATGGATCATGAGAACGTTAATCGAAGCAGAATCTCTCGGGATTGATAGCCAAAATATAGATGAATTTAATGAAAACAAAGACTCTTATGAATATCGATTCCTTAACCCACCCGAATTTATTTGTAAACACCTAGGGCTTAATCGTCATTATGTAAAAGCAATAATAAGAACCGTTGGTAATTACGAAAATATTTTTGAAAATACGCTCGGCTCGCGTTCAAACATCAATGCACCCAGAAGAGAAAATCGGCCCTGGCAACAAGGCGGCATGCTCTGGTGTCCAAATTTTATTTAACGAAACAAACGGCAAGGAAATACTCTCGTGAACATGACAGACAAACAATATGGTACTATTCAGTTATCCGTTGCCATGATTCTATCCGGTACTATCGGGTATTTCGTTATAGAATCCGGTCAGTCCCCTATTAACGTTGTATTCGCTCGATGTGTGATAGGGAGTATTTTCCTGGTTATTTATTGCTTTTATGCGAGATTATTTAATATATCTTATCTTACTGCAAAGAATATAGGACTGATGATTATCGTAGGGTTATCGATCGTCCTTAACTGGATTGCACTATTCAGTTCATATAAATATGCGTCTATAGGTGTAACAACGACGATATACCATATGGCTCCATTCATTGTTTTTTTCGCTGGTGCGTTTCTTTTTAAAGAGGGAGTGAGTAAATCCAGGCTTATATGGCTACTCGTCGCATTTCTGGGCGTTATTCTGATTGGCGATCCAGAAAATCAAACTATCGCCGTCGGCAGCTCATATCTTCTGGGATGTGGACTGGCTCTTATCGCTGCGGCATTATATGCAATAGCAACGCTCGCCAGTAAATTTATCAAGGATATTCCTCCACATGTTATGGCACTGTCTCAGATGTTAATTGGCGTCGTAGTATTATTGCCATTAGCAGATTTCCGACAACTTCCTGGCACACTATGGCAATGGAATTGTCTTATTATACTCGGCATCGTCCACAGCGCTTTCATGTATATTCTGATTTATGCTTCGTATAGGAAGTTACAGACAGCGACCATTGCCATTCTTTCCTATATCTATCCAGTTGCCGCAGTCATTGTTGATTACTTAGCTTTTGATCATGTGTTCTCTGCCTTACAGATCTCTGGAGGGATCATGATCCTTGCCGCCGGTCTTTGCGGGACGCTGAATCTGAATCCATTTGTTTTTAAGAAAGCACAATGATTCAATTCGTTACAAATAAATGATGAGGTGAAAAATGGAAAATAAAATTTCTGAAAATAAATTCAACATATCAGGTAATATCATTTCTTCTGGTTTTGGTTATCTCGAAACAACAGGAGAAAAGCTCGATTTTGAAATTATCCGTTCGCTTATATTGGAAGGAAATTACCATGGAAAAATTCTTTATGTGATACGGAGTAAAGTTGAAAAAAAATGGTGTGAATTAATAACCGATGAATTTGAAAGATACATCACTGAAATTGGTGGGAACAGGGAAGGCGATACTTACGTTTCAACCAAACAGATAGGTGCCTCTCAATTTTCCAAGAATGGCGCGACCTATACGGAGGAAGCCAGAAAACTGGCTGGCGGTGTTAGCGAACTACTCAAAGATATACCACATCATGTAGTTGAAGATATTTTCCTTAACTACTTTCAGGAGAATAACTTTCTTGATTATGGGATTCATTTCGGTCCAGCTCGTTATAAAAATGGTTATTCCAATTTTTCCACTTTCCGCCGCTGGCTCGATAATGGCGCAATGTCTTTGATGCCACATGAAGATAAGGCTCAAACAGCATTCGCTCAGGAAGATAGCTTTGAGATTGAAAACGCGAAACATGTAATAGCATTTAACGCCTGCGTCCAGGCCATTGGGGAAGGAGGAGAACTGACCGTATGGAATCTTGAGCCGGACGAAACCTGCCGCCATAGCTTCGGTGTCGAAAAAACAGGCTATCCGTATCCGCCTCAATATCTTGGTAACATCGAGTCCATTTCAGTACGCCTGAATCCAGGTGATATTTACTTTCTGAATGCAGGCTTCCTCCATGGCGTACAGACAGTAAAAAATGGACAGCGGTTAACAGCAGGCCGATTCATTAGTTCAATTTCTTCACGAAAAGTAATTTACTGGACCTGAGGAGTGATCATGAATTACGAAAAAAAACTCCATCAAAATGGATATGCTTTTATTCCCGGCGCATGGTATGAAAAGCTTTATATGAAAAGTCCATACATAAATGAAAGTATTAATGAAGAAACAAAAAAAATTATTCAGCATTACGAAAAACTCGTTCTAGATCCTTATTCGCCGGGAAGCCGTTTCAGAGCGTACTCTCAGTGCCAAATGAATGATTATGACAACTTAGTATTTGGGCATTTTGAACCTTATCTTCAGACCAAAACCTACAACCCTGATACAGGCGGCATTGTTCGAACCTATCCTTTAATTCCGTCGGAGGTTTTAGAGAACAGGCTGTTCCGTTTATTAATCACTCACGATATACACTTTGTCAAAACATATGGCGAAATTGGCGATCCAAGTAAAACTATTATTGGAATTCACCTTTTCAGATATCTTGCGACACCAGAAGCCCCGGCCTTTAGTTCGCCTGCCTGGTTACACCGGGATGACGAAGATATTGTTTTCGTCCATCTACTTTCTTTATCTGAAAACGCTATGGGTGGCGACAATATTATCGCCACTGATGGTCGCCACATGGAACGAGTTATGAGACTGGAAAAACCTTTAGATACATTTGTTGTGAACCACGCCAAACTCCATGCGGTAACCCCAATATGGTGTAAAGAAACCGCTAACAAAGAAACTCAATGCACCCGTGATATTATATTAGTGACATTCCAAAGGAGAAAATAAGATGCTTCAAAATCTGGCAATTATAACTGGTTCATCCGGAGGAATCGGTAAAGCTGTTGCAGAGAATCTTTTAGGAAAAAATTTTATTGTGCATGGTATTGATGTCTGCCCATCGCCGATAGAATTGGAATCACATAACTATAAACATCATATTATGGACATACGAGATTTTTCCTGTTTATCCAGCACTATTGAAAATATTCTTTCGGAAAACGCAGAAAAATATACGTTGGTAAACTGCGCGGGAATTCGGGAAATTTGTTCCATAAAAAATTTAACCTTGAGTTTGTGGGAAGAGGTTTTTGATGTTAATGTCACGGCCTCGTTTGTCACTTCACAAGCATTCAGCCAAAAACTAATCGTTCAGGAAAGAAATGGCGTCATCATTAATATTGCTTCCGTCTCAGGGCTTCTTGGGGAACCTAACCGTACAGCCTACGTTTCCTCCAAGCACGCGGTTTTAGGACTTACCAAACAACTGGCTATTGAATACGGTAAATATGGCATCAGAGTCAACGCAATTGCTCCTGGCGTGATCCGCACTCAACTCACTGAGGCTTACTTCAATGATCGCGAACAAATGGGAAAAATTGATACTGGTCAGTTCATCAAAGAATATGGAACTCCCGACGATATTGCTGACGCGGTTTATTTCCTCACCTCTGACCAATCAAAATTTATGACCGGCTCAACGCTGGTAATTGATGGCGGGTGGTCGGCAGGGAAGGTAATATAAATCTCATAATGAAAACGTTCGATTCTTTTATTTCTAAATAACTGTTCCGAATACCACCACAGCTACAGTTTCTGGGGTACAGACCGGGCTCATTAAACCCGGAGATGGCAAGGCTTAGCATCGAACCAGGAACAGCTATTTAGTCCAACCTAATACACCTGAATGTTACCGTTACGTTCATCTGACAAACTTTCCGCTCACCACCATATTTAGTTGTTTGCTGCCACATTCCCCATGTCTCCAGTTTAATCCTCCTAACAGATTCATCGATCAGGGGGAAAAAATGCAAATCCGTTGTTTTTTAGCGCTGTTGACCGCGCTCGCCGCGCAATCCGCCGCCGCGCAGACTATCATCTACACCACGGAGAAGTGGCCGGTAATTAGCCCTGAACCCGGAACTGTGGTGCAAATGCTGGAGGATGTACAAAAACGGGAACAGACGCTATTCCCCAATCTGTACGCCAGCCCGGAACAGGCTGAACGGCAGGCGCTGCTGCGTATGCAACAGCCAGACTGGCAGGAACAGGAAGCACGGTTAACTCGCGCTTATCAGGCACTGATGGATGCCTGGTCGCTGGGCATTGCCAAAGTTCCGGCAGTGGTGTTTGAAGATAAATACGTTGTCTACGGCACCACGGATATCGGGCTGGCGCGGCAAAAGCTGGAAACCTGGCGGGAGCAGCAGCCATGAAACTGCGCCGTTCCCTCTCATACGCCCTGCTGGCCGTGACGCTGCCCGCCGCCGCCATCACCACGCCGCAGATTATCGCTTCCTCACTGTCGCCGGACTGCCTGCAATATCGGGTAGTGGGACTTTGCTATTGGCTATTATGCACGCCCTGGGGCTGTAGCGTAAAAGTCTCCATCAAGGTCAAACACAATCTGCCCGAGCTGGTGGTGTCGGCTTATGTCACTCCCGGCGATAACCCGTGGCGGGAGATGGCCTTTATGGGGACTGCGGTCACTGGCGCCGAAGGCGGCGGCGACACCAACCCACGTCCGGAAAACATCAAAACCAAAATTCGTTTTAAAAACACCGACGCCATCGGCCACCCCGGCGGCGAGGTCTTCAATCGTTTTCTGGGCGCATTCGGTTACAGTTGCAGCAGCAATGTCGTCCCTTTCCAGCCCTACTTTCTCAGTACCCTCGATACGCTGGCCTGGCGCGGCGGCGTGCCGGAGATGCTTTATCCCGAAGCGTTAACTCCCGGTCTGCGTGAAGTGGGACAGACCGGCGATTTATGGGGCAACGTCTATCCCCGCGCCGGCGCGTTGGGACAAACCCACGATCACAAAGCCGCGGCGGTCATGGCGCAACGCGCAGCGGATATCGTTACCCGTTCCGGCCAGTTGCACGTCTATATGCCGCTGACCGCCTCATCCCGTCCCGGTTACTGGCCGCCGTCCCCGGTGCAGGAAAACCGCTCCAACAATCACGGCTGGCAGATGCTCGTTCCCCAAACCAGCAACCAGTGCATCACCTTTCCCGACCGCAGCATCAACGACACCTACGCCGACCGGCTTGCCATTGATGGCAACTACGCCTGGACGCTCTGGCGTCCTTATTCCTGCTGCAAACGTCGCGGTCAGATATTTCTCGGCAGTACCGGAGGAGAAAATGAAAATACCGACATTGACATTCGTCCTGACCTGCCTGCTGACTGGCCCCTTCTGTAACATCGCGCTGGCGGCTGACTACAGCTATGGTTTGAACCAGCAGGGCGCCATTGCCGATGCGCTGTATTATCAGATTGGCGGCGGTTCGGTGATCACCCCCGCCCTGACGCGCCGCAACACGCAGCTACTGAATATGCAACTGGGCTGGAATGCCGATCTGATGTGCGGCAATTTTGATATCAGCACCACGGTCAAAAACCAGCTTAACGGCGTCACAAGCGGGTTTCAGGACCTAATGGGACAGGTTATCCAGAACGCCACAGGCGCCGTGGCCAGTCTGCCTGCGATGCTCATCCAGCGAGCGAACCCTCAGCTTTATGATTTACTCACCAACGGCATTCTACAGGGGCGTCACGATTTTGATAAATCCATGCTGAGTTGCCGCAGGATGGCGGAGAAAATGACCGACTTTGCTTCCGGCTCGACATGGACGCAAAGTGCAAAAGCCGAAAATTACCAGACCGTCGCCGCCAGTGAAACCGATGCGATACGCGCGGAGCAGCAAGCCAGCCGGGAAGCGGCTAAAAAAGGAAAAACCTGGGTGGGCGGGCAAAAACGCGGCGGTGCGGGTCAGCGCCCCATCAAACTTATCGGCGATACCGTCAAAGCGGGCTACAACCTCCTGAACCAGCGTGACGTAACGGATACCAGCAGCGTCTCGGGCTCCTGGTGCAAAGGCGAGCTTTGTCAGGTCTGGGAAAACCCGGAAGAGGCCGCCGCATGGACAACGCGCGTTGTCGGTGAACAGACGATTAATGTCGCTCCCGATAATGATGCCGCCGGCAACAGCGAGAATAAAACCGGCGCACAGGCGGGCGTGGGACTTTCCCCGCTGATAGAAGAAGAGCAGGAGAAAATCGCGCAGGTACTGGCCGAACTGGTTAACGGTTCGCTTCGGCCCACGCACGAGAATTTGTCCAAAGCCAGCGGCGGCAAGCTGTTGCTCACACGCGGCGTGATAGAGGCACTGAAAGACGATCCCGACGCCCTGGTGCTGGTACAGCGATTATCGGGAGAAATGGCGCTTGCCAGGGTGATGGAACAGGCGCTAATGGCCCGCCGCACCCTGCTGGCCGGGATGCGCGAGCCTAATATCGCCAGTGAAAAAGAAGCGCAGTCACAACTGGGACAGACCGCCCTGCAACTCGAGCAGGAACTGAACCAGTTACGCCTCGAAATGGAGATTCGCCGTGCGCTGGCGGATAACGCCAGCAGCGTCATTCTGGAACGTCAGTCCTATCGCAATCTGACGCAGGGCCGGACTATTGATACGCATGATGACATGGATAATCGCATCAACAAACTGAATAACCTGGAACAGGAGAGCCACTGATGACATTCTCCCGAACCGGTAAAATACTGCTGTATGTTGTGGCGCTGATACTGGTTGCCGCGCTGACGATCTGGCTGGGAATACAGCTAACCGGCAGTGAATCTGACTGGCGCCATTGGCTGTATCAGGCACGCTTCGGACTGCTTTGCTGGCGTCTGGCGTTGTACCTCTGTCTGGCTGGCTTCTGGCTGTCGCTACGCAAAACGCTTCTACAACGTTATCCCGCCTGCCAGCGCCTGTCGCTGCGTACCGCCTTCCTGTTCTTTCTGCTGGTCGCAGCCGCTGAATACAGCAATCTGGCATATCTCAGGGGAGGTGACGCATGACGGCCAATACCTATCTGGAATACTTCCTCACTCTGCTGGGCTGGCTCGCCAATAACGGCATCTGGTCGGTCATCACCGCGACCGGCCTGTTCGCCTTCCCGCTGCTGGCGAAGCTCATTGAAATCTGGCTAAAAGCCCGCAGTCAGGGGGCTGACGAGGGAAATCAGGGAGGACTGGCGTTAGCCTGGATGGAGCACACGGTCTATACCGCGCTGGTGGTCATCATGTTTACCTGCGTTCCTCTGCTGGATGTCGATCTGTCCACTCTCCGCTATGATGCCTCTCGTATCTCGCAGTGTGGCCGCACCGTCGTGCAGCCGGCTGATTCGGGTTACGCCTCGCTGACCAACGAACTGGGCGGCCAAACCGCAGCGGTTCCGGTATGGTGGTATTTTATTCATGCCGTATCCAAAGGCGTCACTAACGCCGCGGTCTCCACACTCCCCTGCTCTCCCGACCTGCGACAGATCCGCTTCGAGGTACAGCATACCCGCATCAGCGATCCGACGCTGGCGCAGGAGCTCCAGGATTTTGTGGAGGAGTGTTATGCGCCTTCCCGCGCCCGCCTAAAAAGACAAGAAGCCGGTCTGGCGCTGGATATCAGCGATGACGTGGCCTGGCTCGGCTCTTCTCACTTCCTGACGACGCCCGGCTACTACGATACCGATCACGCACGTTCGCCGCGAAGCCAATGGCCGTATGACGGCACCCGGGACGCTGGATTATTTGATGCAGGCACCGGCGGCTATCCCACCTGCAAGCAGTGGTGGCAGGACGGTAGCATCGGCCTGAAAGATCGCCTGCTGGCGCTGGTTCAGCCTACCGTCTGGCAGCAGCTCAAAGCGCTGGGGCAACCGAAAAGCGTTTACGAAGCGTCCGTACTGCGTTCTCTGGTCAGTCAGCGAAACATGCAGTCATCACAAAGCGGCTCCGTTTATGGCGGGTATGGCGGCAATGCCGGCATGATCTCGACAACGCAGGCGCTGACGAGACTAAGCAGTCTGACGGGCACTGCCGTATCCAGTCTGGCGATGTTTCCGGCATTCGACAGCCTGCGCCAGGCGCTGCCGATGGTACAGACTATTCTACAGATGGCGCTGGTGATCTGCCTTCCCATGGTCATTCTGTTCTCCGCCTATGCGCTGAAAACGGTGATCACACTGACGGCTGTACAGTTCGCCCTGTTCTTCGTCACCTTCTGGTGGGAACTCGCCCGCTGGCTCGATAGCTGGCTGCTGATTGCGCTGTACGACAGCAGTACCCATAGCAGCGTTTCGCTGAATACGCTGAATTACGGATTCCAGAACAGCAGCGACGACATCATCGTCAACATTGTGATGGGTACCATGTTTCTGGTGCTGCCGGCTTTCTGGATGGGGGCGCTGGGATGGGCGGGCATCAAAGTAGGAGGAACGCTGGAAATGGCAGCAACAACAGGGACCAAAGATGCTACAGCAGCCGGAGGTTCAGGAGGCAATATGCTGGTATCAGCAGGACGGAAAAGAAAGTAATTCAGTCATCAACACGCCGACACAATGCACCTTTATAATAATAACCAGGCCCTTCGGGGCCATCAGCATGATAACCGCTTATATTTTCATCGTCGGACATGTCAGGTACAAGCGCCAGAAAGTCCATAATCAATTCACCGACCGGTACAGCCTGATCCTGCGACTCCGACGCGGGCGATTGATCATGGCTCTGCTGCATTTGCTGCATCGCTTCCCGGCATTTATCTTCATTGGTCCATTCGTTATCCGGGGCGCTTTTCAGCCAGTTTTTGAGGCTGTTTTTCATGGTTGCATTCCCTTATCCGTGTCCGCCAGCATGATGAAAGTTTACCACCTTGCACAAAAAACGCACAATATTTGTTCATTTTTGCTGGTTCTTGCGTCGTATCGCATCCAGTTTTCTGTGGCAGGCATCCAGTACCCAGGCGGAGAAATTGGCGTTAGGGTTATCCGTTTTTTCCTGCTCTACGCTGGTATTGATTTCGTCGATAAGTTCATGAGGGAAACGAACCCCCTTTGTTGTAGAACGATTGTTTTTAAAACCTGTAGGCATACCGTTTTTCCTTTGTCGGTGAAGGAACACTATACAGAGGAAAAGAGTTTTTAAAAATATTGACGTGTATATGCACCTAGCGCTATGGTGTATGTGCACCAAAATACTCTATGGTGAATAGCGAAGCCCGGCAGTGCGCCAACACTAACCGGGCCTCTGACCACAACGTTATAGGAGTAACGCTATGGCTGATGCCCAGTCTACCCAAGCTCGTCTTAAATATCAGTACCTTTTACAACTTCTTCCCATTCTGCGAAAGGCTACTGCTCGCCTGTTGGTTCAGGAGGCGGACTATGTACGATGACACGCCATTGGAACTGGACGAACTGATCGATCAGTGCCGGGCGCTGGTTTATGCCGCTGTGAGAATTGAACGAGAGGGTGTTCGTGAAGTTCTGCTGTTCGTTTTGCAGGAACGGATTGAATGTCTGCATAATACTTGCCAGAAGCAAATCGAAGAAGAACTGGCTGAGGCGAATGCGACTAACGGGTAGTCAACGCCTGATTGCCGTTTCCGATCATCATTCATTTCAATAAAATCATAGCCTGTTTTTCGTCACCTATAACGAAAAAACAGGCTTTTTGCTTACATACAACCAGAGAAGAACCGTCTGCCGGGAAGTATGAATAGCGGCGACCAGGCCATTTTGCAGATGGCGCGAGTGAGTCCTAATACCCGCTTCCCCTTCTCCAACACAGTAACCCGTTAAAAAACATCATTTCAGATATTCAGTTTTCCGTATATCCACGCCACTCCGTAATCCACCATTCCCCCGGCAAGTCGCTGCTGTCGCAGCACCCGGTGAACGCCGTTCACGCCCCCGAATGCTCATACACCTGAAAACGAGCGACGCCTTACGCGCTGGTGCATACCCTCCACATTATTCCTGATATCGGAGAACCAACATGTCTGAATTAATCCAATATGGTCCTTTTTCGCCTACGGACAAAATGCTGATTGCCCGAGCTATCCAGGCAATCGAGAAACAATTTTTCCATGCTTGCGAAAATACGCCCGTTTTTACCAGCAGTCTGATGGTTATTGATTATCTGCGTTTACAACTCAGCGAACATGACAGAGAACATTTTATGGTGCTGTTTCTTAATTCACAAAACCAACTCATTGCCGCAGAGAAACTTTTCAGTGGTGATTTGGCTCGCGTGGAAGTTCATCCCCGAATTATTGCCCGCAAGGCGCTTGTACATAACGCCAGCAGCCTGATTCTGGCGCATAATCATCCTTCGGGAAATCCCTCTCCCAGCCAAGCGGATCGCGCACTCACCCGTAATATGGTGCAGTGCCTTTCCCTCTTCGACATTAATATTCTGGACCATATTATTATCACGCCCGGCGATGCGTATTATGCCTTTTCCCAACATGGCGAAATATAATCTGAAAGTACCCTTCACTGAAGGGTGCTTTTTAATTATGCATTCATGAAAAATGGATTTCATTATTATCTTTGACGGACTAAAAAGGAAAAAGGCCAACGGCAAGGGATAAAGGTTTTTAAGGGTAACAGGCATTACCGAAAGGGCCTGAGGCAAAAGGTCATTTCCCTGAACAGGAAATCCTGTTTTCATGCATTCAGTCTTTAATAAAACATGCTGGCTCTGTTTTTAATTAATTACCGACCAATTAGTGATTTTCCGTCAGAGTTTCTCCTGCATTCATTCTTTTGGCTTTTCAGTATTTCATGAATTCAGGAGATCCTATGATCATCAGTTTTATCAGCCAGAAAGGCGGCGTCAGCCGTTCAACGCTCGCCCGCGCCACTGCCGTTGAACTCATTCACTCAGGCAAAAAAGTACATCTCGCAGACCTGGACAGCCGGCAACAAACGTCCGCCAAATGGGCGGAGCGCCGCGATAACGCCGGTATTTCTCCCGCGGTGGAAACCGGCGTTTATCGCCGTCACGACGTGGCGCTAAAAGTCGCAAACAGTTATCAGTGCCTTATCATCGATACCCGTCCGTTTGTCGATATCTCTTCTCTCGATATCGCCCGTCAGTCAAACCTCGTCGTGATCGCCACCGGCACCTCGCTGGATGATCTGGAGCCCTCACTACTGTTGGGCCATGAACTGGTGCATAGAGGTATCCCCCACAACCGGTTGTTCTATGTGGTCAGTAAAGCGCCCAGCCAGGCCGAAGGCCGTTCCGCCTGTCAGACCATCACCGCCTGGCAGTTTGCCTGCGCGCACACCTTCCTCACGTTTAAACCGGGTTACAGCATTGCACTGGATGCAGGGCTTTCCATCACGGAAACGCCGTGGGAAACGCTGAACCAGCGCGCCAAAAACGTGATCCACGAAATTTGCGGTCGCGCGGCCCGTCCCCTGCCTTGATCTCTTCCTGCATGAAAACAGGAAAGAAGAAAAATCGGTATTCATGATTTCAGATACTTTCGGCATTCAGGACTTCTGATATGGCAAAAAAATCCGTACTCAAGTTGACGCCCCTTGCACCCCGTCCACTGGAGGTAACGAGCACCGAGCACCAGACCGACAATACAAAACCCATTCAGATCCGCATCGATCCCCTGATGCACCGAGAAATCAAGGCGTTTGCCGCCGAGCAGGGAAAAACCATCACGGCATTTTTACTGGAGTGCTACCAGTTTTACCGCCAGATGAACAAATAACATCATGACAGGTCACCATCATGAAAACCGGCATTCATGCAAAACTAAAATGGCTCACCGGCAAAAAGCCAATATCCGAACCGGCAACCGCCCCTGTCTCTCAGGAAATTACTACCGGCTGGTTATATCCGCAGAAAGCAGAAGCGCTGCTCGTTACTCCGTTACGCCGACAACTGATGAAAATCATCTGGCAGAGAACATCGCTACCCGTCGCATTATTCAAGGAACTGTATCAACGCCCGGTTGCACATTTTGCCGAACTGGTACAACAGTTTCCGGCCTCTGAATACCATCATCACTCGCATCCGGGAGGGCTGCTGGATCACACGCTGGAGGTCATGGCATTTACGGCAAAGCTGCGCCAGCGTCATCTCCTTCCCGCTGGTGCGGCCCCGGAAGATCAGGCCAGAGAAGCCGAAGTCTGGACGGCGGGAATACTGTACGCCGCACTGCTGCATGATGTCGGAAAAATAGTGACGGATATTGAAGTCATGACCGACGATAACCAGCGCTGGTTGCCGTGGATGGGGCCGCTGACGAAACCTTATCGCCTGAGATACCAAAAAAACCGCGATCACCGGCTCCACCCGATGATCGGAAGCCTGATGGCCTTACAGATCCTGCCGGTTTCGGCGCTCAACTGGCTGGCACAATACCGGGAACTGAACGAATCCTTTCTGTACTGTATCAGCGGCCATTATGACAACGCGGGTGTACTGGGTGAACTGGTTCAGGAAGCGGATCGCGCGTCGGTGGCACAGTTTATGGGGGGCAATGCCAGCCAGACGCTGACCCGCCCGGCATCCTCGCTGCCGGAACAACTCATCTCTGCCCTGCGGGAACTGGTGAGAGCGGAATTCAAGCTAAGTAACCCAAGTTCAGGCTCCGATGGCTGGCTAACAGACGACGCCCTTTGGCTTATCAGCAAAACCACGGCCGACAGAGCGCGGGCATGGCTGCTGCAACAGGGCGTAACCAGCGTACCTGACAGCAATGTCCGCCTATTTGATGAAATGCAGGCGCACGGCCTGATTGTTCCCACACCGGAAGGAAAGGCGGTCTGGTCATGTACCGTCACCGCTGACAGTGGCTGGACGCCGGGCCGCCCACTAACATTGTTGCGCCTGGCGCCATCACTGATCTGGTCGAATGCAGAAGAACGGCCCGCGCCATTTACCGGAAAAGTGATACCAGGCAGTACGGCGACGACTTCCCCTGAAAAAAAAGATGCTGACAGCCAAAGCGCGCCCGACATTACCACACCTGAAAACGAACTCAGTGAGTTGGCTTTTTCTCTGTTTGCACTACCGGAACAGGAAACTGATAAATACATCCTGCCCGAATCAACGGATATAGTGGATGAATTACCGGAAGTTCAGCCCGGACAGGTAGAAGCAGAGACAGGCGGCAGGGAAAACGTCAGTCTGCAACCAGAGACGCCACGTCCCGTTGCCGTACCGGAAGCCGATCAGGTTAAGGATGCCGGTTTTATCGACTGGCTCAAGGAGGGCATACGAACCCATAAAATTGCAGTCAACGATACGCTTGCAAGAGTGCATATGGTGGAAGGAAAAGCGTTTCTGGTATCGCCGGAGATCTTTAAGCTGTATGTCAGAACCACTACCGGCGCAACCGGTGATGAATGGAAACAGGTGCAGAAAGCATTCCAGAAACTGAAACTCCATCAGCGCGGCAACGATGGCATCAACATTTTCGTTTGTGAAGTGCAAGGCCCGCGTAAAACGCGTCGGGTGAAGGGGTATCTGCTAAACAGGCCGGAAGATATCTTTGATGAAGCTGTGCCGGAAGATAATCCTTATTTGTCAGTTGTTAGGACCATTCAAAGTAGTGAATGATTTTAATCGTGAGGCGCTATTATTAGACAGGCCGGTATGTATGAAGGGTGCGGCATTGCCAGCCCAGAATATTCCCCCAGTATCTATAAACGGAGAAATCACTAAAATGAGAAAAATCAACTATCAAGGCACGACCGTCAACATACTGGATGATGACGACATGCTGACCAACTGCGCGATAGGTTCCTATGCCGTCATTGAAGATTCGGGCTATTACGTTGCCGTGCGTATTGAAGAGAAAAATGCACCGGCGATTCACACTGACCCTTTTACCTCGCTGGAAGAGGCGTTGGACGAGATTGCCGTTCAGTGTAAATCATAATTTTTTGCCCATTTCTGCGCCTCTCTGGTAATGCAAACTCTGAACGACCCTAGCGTTTAAATGGATAAGGATCATTTACCGTTGTTGGAAGACTAGAACCTGTTACGACGAAGCAAAATATTTGCTGGCTCTTGAAGCGCGAAAATCGCCCTTACTGAAGGCATAAAAAGCTTGTCGAATGTCTCAGGGCGTGAAACGGACGTTAGCACTTTCGGCTCATGTACATGATAATGGTTCTGGATATGTCCACCGGAACTGTGGACATTTAGAATATGAACGCCAATATTATCTTCAACTCGGATGTTAATGCCTGTTAGAAAGTAAAAAATTATGAACTTCCGCTCTTAACTGACTGCCATATATGGTTGTGTGCTGTACGAGAAAGCCGTACGGCGATATGAGCTAATGCAGTTAATCACATGGAGTAACTACACATCAATCCCTCCTTGGGGTTGTCTTAATTCCACTGCAGGAACATGACTGTTCGGTGCTCGCCCTGTCTGCGCTCCGCCTCACTCATGTCCCTACAGCGTTACTGTTTTAAACGGCCCCTACACGCAAAGCCGCATTCCTTTGCAGTGCATTCCCGCTCAAAGCTTATCCATCAAATAACGATGAGCTTTTGATGCCGCGCTGGCGGCCTTGAAAATATAGCGTTTGTCGTTCTTCAGTGCTTTCAGCTAGGAAGCAATATAACTTTCATGCTGAACCTCTCCAGCGATACCCAGACCGCCATCAGGAACGCGCTTCCCAGCTCGGCGATCAACTCCTCAAAAGCATAATCCTCACTGCCAAACTTCCCTTTCATTTCACGGTTCAGCCGACTTGATGCCCCGCTCCAGTGAATCAGCTCATGCAGACCGGTGGCGCAGAAATTGGCGGCATCAGAAAAAAGGTACCGTTCCGGCAGCCAGATTTCATCGGTAGAGGGTACCGGTATGCTTTTATGACATTCCAGCATACCGGTCCATAGCCAGACCGATGAACTCGCCTGTAGAACAAGCTGAATGTAACCTGCCCAGAGTCATGCTTTTCAGGTCTGATAGTTTTGAGCACTGTTAAAGTCATTGCCCTAACTCAACCACTTCCTTAACTTACTCCAAATGGATAGAGGCTCAGTTCTCATCCCAGAAGACTCCTCAGTTGGCTCCTGTTTAAAATCTTCAGAAGTTTCGGTCGCATTAGTCTGCGCGTAATAACGCTTCTTAGCCGCTTTATCTCGACGCATCTCCGCATCGATTTTGGCTTTATCCCAAGGAGCTGCTTCCAGTACGCGGTTACACTTAATTACATAGTGCGATCGACAGGGTAAATTCCAATTTCCTACGGATGGCCAAAGCGAAATGGTCTCACCATCGAAGGTTAACTTCCAGTCAGTTGGGGTTAGAGGGGTTACTACTTCATGTCCGCAACCACAACAGCAACTGTGGATAACCGTGCCATACTCCATGGAAACGTACAGAGTGCCGGCTTCAAGTTCTCGTGGAATCCCTTTAACGAAACACGGGGTCAATTGGTAATGGCGTATCATAGTAAGTCACCATTCAGTAACATATTCCCGTCAGTCGTATATGAACAGTGATGTTCATTTTCAAGATCACGATAAAACCCGAGTAGTTTCTTCCATTTGATGACGGCAAGTGCCGCATTCAACATGTTTAACTCGGCGACTTGAATATTTGAAGCGTAAACGTTTTCTGCGCCACTCTCCTTGAAAGACACACGGGTGCGAATATGTTCACGCTTCTCTGGAGTGCTGGTCGTCACCCTCAGGATGCCACCAAGCGATCCGTCCACCAACTCGAGCCCCATTCCCACGTCTATGAATGACACCCCCATATATTCCAGCTTCTGCATCGCTAAACGTTTTGGCTCGCCTGCGTCCATGCAAAGGAAGGCAAAGGTGATTCCATCCAAGAGATTAAGATTATCCAGGCTTATCTGTACTGCATGCGTAACGATATGACGGTGCATCTGACCGTAAATTCCCGCCAGGTAATCTACTTTCTTCGGCACTTCCCTGAGAGTGTTAATGGACGGGGCGCCAGGTGCGCGAAAAGCGTTGTGCTGAAGAAAATCATCACCATCGATGAGACGTATCTCACTAACCGGCGTTTTGGCTATCTGGTCCAGTATGTAGGAACCTGTACCTCCGACTCCAATGATGGCAATGTGCTGACCTTCAAGTCGTGCAGTTAATGCCCCGATCCCGACCCGGTCAGATGCGGTTTCAAGATAGTTAAATACGCCCCCTTCCTCCTCATCAGGGGTTTTAAAAACACGTGGACTAACGCCAGGTTTGAGGGTGGCGGCGTGGCCAGAAATGATCGTCGCATAGGTGGACATCTTCTGATGGTAGTCACTGTAACCTTCAGGCCCTGGCTTACTGGAGAATAAGTGCTGAGCAGACAGTCCATGCCCAAGATTTACCTCTTCACTCTGATGAAAAATAGCCTGAATGCGCACCCCCTGGGAAGTGCATGGAAATTCTCCATCAAAGTGAATTGTGTGTGGTTCTGGTTTTTGAGTAACGTCGCCAGACATGCAAAGGCTCGATATAAGCGTGCCGGTTTTAACTTCCCGTTGCGCGTTAACATACGGCACGTCACGCATGACCAGGAAAGCACCTACAATGTTTACGTGGTAACCTTCTTCGCGCAAGCGCTTCAGATCGCTATTAAGATTGAATGGTGCGGCCGACATTGATTACGCTCCCATTTTTCACTTCGATAAAGGCACCTGCAGCTAACTCACCACTGTGTGGTTTTGAGCTCGCTCCACGATATGTAATTGAATATACGATCTCAGCAGTTGGAGCTTCACCTGGATATGCGATAGCCACAAATTGCTCGAAAGTTTGATGACTATCGCTGACCTGAACTTCACGTCCATTAACGACGATATCAATCTTTGGTTTACGCTTTGGCGCCGTTACAAAGTGTTCAATTCCCGGAGTCGTAAGATCCACCGCCTCATTCGGTTCAATCTGGCGATCATCACCGCCACGGACAACCATAAATACGGCATCGCCGTCGCCTGGTTTTGCCAGTTCATAAAGTGCTGCCCCTGAAATTGCAGGTTTACCCCATGATACTTGACTGTCGTTTACAGTAAGTTTGAAATCACGATCGGTCTGGAAGGCCACGAAACGTTCAGCGCCATGACCGCGTAAATCGAAAGGTTCATCAAGGCGAAGATCTTCAAAGTCTCCCGTCTGAAGAATGGCGAAGAGGCTATAGTCATCATTTGCACGCAGACCCGCAGCAATCAGAATTTGTCGACCCAGTGGAACTGGGTCATTGACTACAATTGCGTGAAAATCCAGGTTTTCCTGCGCAAACAGGATGCGGTAGGCATTTGCCGGACGCAGTTCGCGGCCTTCGCGAATAGCTTCTCCGACATCGTCGATATTGTTAATATTTTGGCTGTTCATGTTTTGCATATCCTTGAGTTTGGCCAGACGATGTCTGGCTCTAATACTCAATCGATGCAGCTATACCAAAGCGGTAAATTATTTTAGAATTTTTTTTGGAGCGCGCCTGGAGGGGTCAATCCGCAGACGAAAAATGCCGGGCAGGAGGGACAGACCCGGGATGATGATTCGGCGGGAAATACACCCCGACTTATAGAGTCTAAGGCAACATGAAGCTTTTCCTGCCGGTTATGTAGCATCTTAGTGCTCAGATCAATCGGCGTTACAGTCTTATCAGAAAGATGAACTAACTCCACTATCGCGTCAGGAAAGGCTCTCCGTGCTGCCAGTATAAAAGCGGCTGCGCCAAGGTCCGATTCTTCTTTATCTCTTTTATGTCCGGTTCTAACCCGGCGAAACGTACGTCGCCCATTTGAGTAAATCAACACATCGTCAGGTTCTACGGTGATAGGGATATCCCCGAACTTCATCGTGAGTACACTGGGTGTTTCAGGAGCGTGACCTTCGCGAATTGAATTAAAATATCTAACCATGTCAAGTGCCAGAGACTTAAACTCAAGGGCATATCCGTGCTCAGCCAGACCTTCAACTTTGAGGGCTTGCTCAACGCTGACTTCTATATTCGTAATTATTGTAGACTCTGCCTCGATCATATCCTTGAACACTTTTCGGACAGCATCGTGCATTTTTGAGAATGGGGTTGGTGATCGTCGCCCCCCGATTTGAAGGACGTGAGTATAGAAAAATCGTCGAGGACAAGATTCATAGAGGGAGACCTGATCGCCACTAAGTTTGAATTCTCCATCCGCAACCCAGTCTATAGGTAAAGATTCGGGAGGCTCAATGACCGGATGATGAGGCTCTATGTTTCTTTGAATCAGATTGGGCTCAATACGATCCAGATACTCGGATTTCTTTCGGGTACTACCTGCAGCGTTTCGTAGTGCAGCATAGAGGAATAACTGGTCCCTGGCTCTCGACAATGCAACATAGAATAAGCATTCTCTTTCCGCCTTGTGCTCCATACTAAACTGCTCCCTGGCATTCGCCTTACTATCGACTATCATCCCATCGGGTGGTGGGCAGGCTTGCTTTTGCGTATAACCAGGAAGGGTATCCGCATTCATCCCCGGGACATGGACTACAGGAAATTCAAGCCCTTTTGAGCCATGTATAGTCATGAGGCGAACCGCGTCAATGCTTTGTGCCGCTACCGGGAGTTGCCTGAGGTCACGATCGTCCCCTAGTCGGACTAAACGGCGGATGCGATCTAATGTGCGAGTGATAAATAATCCTTCGCCAGTTGAAGGCTGGACTCGCAAGAAATTAAGTAACTGCCAGGTTGCAATACATTGGGAGCGGTCACTGCGACCTGAAGAAGTTGCCAGGCGAGCTACAATACGAGTCCTGTCTAAAAGTACAGTGGCCAGCACAGTCCAGGGTGAAGTATCGCCGCTAAAACCGTCCAGTGTTTTAATCAGCCGCTTTAAGGCAGTACGGCCATTTGCAGAGATTTGGAACTGATCTACTTTATCTCTCCAATCCCCCCTGTCATCTTCTTCACGCAGGCATGCAAGAATATTTCCGACATCTTCCAGCGACATCGTAAATTCTGGCAGGCAAGCCATCCTCACCAGGCCCATTGCGCGGCGATCCACTAAAAGGGAAAGCAGTGACAGCCAATCCTTTATCTCTGGACGCTCGAAAACACTGCCCAAGAAAAGGACAGGGATTCCTAAACGCTCGAGTTGTTGCCCAATTTCTGAGAGTTTTTCGTTGCCTGTACAGAGAACGGCCTGATCACGATATGGGTAACCGGCACCTCGCATTTTCTGTATAGCGTCCGCAAGAGCTGGTGACTGTTGAACGCCTTGTCCCACAAAGCGAAGTTCGGGTTTGCAGGCATTACTGCCCCGATTGGGGCGTAGCCCGCTATAAGCATCCCCCACAGCCATACCCACCGCAAATCTCGAAAATGTTGAAACTATTTCAGGCACCGATCGGTAGTTCATTTTTAACCGATATCGCACCCCGCCTGGAAAATCTTCATTTCCTAAGCGCGTCATGTTAAATGAAGAGGCACCTCTAAAACGATAGATTGACTGCTTAGCATCCCCAACTGCCCACAAATTTTCACCATTACCACATATAGCTTTCAACAGTCGCACGCTGCTGTGGTTGACGTCCTGGTATTCGTCCACCAAAACGTGTTCATAGGTAGACTGGATATGGGAGCGAATAGCATCATTTTCTTCAAGTAGC
Organism: Brenneria tiliae; assembly: GCF_023347575.1. NCBI lineage: Bacteria > Pseudomonadati > Pseudomonadota > Gammaproteobacteria > Enterobacterales > Pectobacteriaceae > Brenneria > Brenneria tiliae. The sequence goes on from NZ_JAKPCB010000093.1 coordinate 105,226, forward strand.
TTTACAGGTAATGAAACCAAATCCCCAAAGTCTATACATTCAGACTGTTGCTTAAGATTCTCATAAGCTGCGTATACCTTGGCGACTTCAATCGCTTTCTCTGCATCGGTAATAGCATCACTCTCAACAGCGCTATCGCGCATGGCCTGCGCCAGTCTCAGGTAAGTGCTTGCATCAACTACCTCGTCTTTAGCACGTGAAATGCCGGCGAGAAAGTCCGCAATAATCCGGCTTGGATCATAAAGATTGCGGTAATGAACAAGTCCTAATTTTGGGAACTCATGCTCCAGCAATTCTACTGCTTCTGTACGATCCAATATCCGGGGGGATTGTGGCAGATTCAACTTATCGTGAAACCGGCGAACCAAATCGAGGCCGAATGAGTGGAAGGTACCGATCCACATTGCAGCTGCAGCACTGCTATCGACACGCGCAATTCTTTCAGCCATTTCTCCTGCCGCTTTATTTGAAAAAGTCAGCAAGAGAATTTCCCGGGGATCAACCCCTTCATTAAGCAGTCCTTTTACACGGCCTACCAATGTCTGTGTTTTTCCTGTGCCTGGTCCGGCTTCAAGCAAAAAGGCAACACCACGATGGGCTGCGGCTTTAGCCTGCTCATCGTTTAAAGGAAATTCAATTGCTGACTCTGGATTTTCAGGCAAAGTCGGGGGCAACAGTAGTGCATCAAAAAGTTGTTGAGCAACGACGTCAAATGGCGCTCCAAGCTTTTCGGCAATACTTGAAGCACTTTGGCCCTCCAGATAAAGCGTTCTAACAAAATGTCTAGGTAGCAAAAACTCGCGCGCAAAAAGATCCATCTGGACCTCTCTTCGCTGTCTGCGACTGTAATCTACGACTCGCTCAACTCCCAGTGGGGAGCTCTCCGACGTCCTTGTGGGATCTATCGTATAACTCTGTTCATCCTCTTCGACATCATCTCCAAGTTCAGCGTGACCAATTTCATGAGCGACGAGGAATGCTTGTTCAAAAAGAGTTGCGCATTTTTCGTGGAGAATAAACATCTCCTCTGGAATAAAACGAGCGCGCGCGCCTCTCAGGTTAGGCGATCCTTTTCTTGTGCTCTCTACATCAAGGCCTCGTCTGTTGGCTTCAGCAACAGCAAACTCATAGGGAGTCCATGGATTTTGTCCTGAATCAACGGCCTGATCATGTAGAGCAGCAGCGGCCTTACGAGCCAGTTCCACTGCTTGCACGTTATCTATCCTCTTCCATTAAGTTTCTGATTTCTTCCTCAGACAACCCGGCATCCCGAAGCAGTCGTTCGAAAGTAATCTTCTCTGCTTCACCCGGTTTAGATTCGGACTTATAACTCCCTGCAACCTCCATGTGCGGCTGCTCGAGTGAGGTAAATAACTGTTGTACGCTGATCTGAAGTTGTTCAGCAAACCTGACCAGAAAACCCCTGGGAACAGATTTGGCGACTACGTTTCGCTCTTTGAATGCCATGACGACCTGTCGAGGTATCTCTAGCGATTTAGAGAGAGCCCGCATTTCTTGTGCCGAGAGTCTAGCGAAGGGGTCCACCGCTGTTTTGCCCGGTGAATTTTGGATGCGAGTGGTAGCAGAATTGATTAAGCGGCGCTGGGACTCAGAGAGTGGCGCTTCATCTTCGATTGATATTCTGGCTATCTCTCGAGATAAATCTATGAGGTCATTGGCATATTCCGGGAAGGCTGCAAGGTACTTTTGCAGAGTCGCTTTTCCCACATCATGCTCTATGGAAAATGACTCCAGTACCTCTTCCAGGGATGCCTGAGGTGAAAGTCCGGTCATCATATGCCCCCTTCAAACAGTGAACGAAGACGTGCAAACGCCTTATTTTTATGATTATGGATGGTCTTTTCAGACTTGTTTAGAGCTTTGGAAATCGTTATCTCTTGTGGGTCGATGGAGTCTATTGGAAAATCTAATCGGAGCATTTCAATGATTCGCTTCTGTAGATCAGGTAAAGTCTCAATCGCCGCATCAAGCTCACGACGGTAATGAAAATCATTGAGATCTGTTTCTTCAAAAGGATTAAAACCTTCAGAAGCAGTTTCAACCTCTATAGTTACGTCCTCTGAATCATCGTACTCCAACTCAGTATTCCTATTTTCCGACCGATAAGACTTCTCCTGAGCATCTTTTTTTAAATTTGAAAAGGCCAAATCAAAACGGATTTCAAAAATGTCCAACCGTTCTTCATACCCTGCTTTATCAAGCATAAGCATCTCAACGATACGGTCAAAAACACTCTCCTGAATGTCGCTTTTCAGCATTGATACAGAGTTTCCACCATGATTAACGGCTCGAGGAAGCTTCCTGAAAATGCGTTCTGAGAGGATCCTGAAGAGGGGATCAAAAAGAGTTTGGTTAGTCAATGCGCTGCGCCGGACGAAGTAAAGAAGACATTCACTGGGCACATATTGCGGATGTGTCTTGCTCTGCTTACACAACTGAATCAGATTTTCATCCGTGAGGGTGGCTAATTCTGCCAGCCTAACTTCGGTCTCAGGTAAGCGTGTGTAGAGTGTTCCACCCTCAGTTTGTTTTTGAAGAGGAATGATCAATGCAACCTCCATCATAATGCTTGTGTGTCGGAAAAGTACTTTCTGCTCTAGAAAAGAGTGCGCAAGGTTAAAGAAGCACAATGATTAATTTGCCGGTGTTATTTATCAATTCATATCCAGCAATCTGCTCATGTTTACTGGTCTAGTAAGGTCCACATCAGTAAACCACTTCAGTTTCACTTCTCAGCTTCTGAGAGGGTTGAGTTAACGAATCGCATCAGCCACATGCTATGAAGCCTACATGGTGTTGGTTCTGCTGAATGTACTCGATCCAATGGGCTTTTGTGCATTATTAATTTGGTGACAGGTTTTACAGCGTTGACCTGCTCCCCATAAATTAACATATCTCAATGTTATCAATGTCTGCTTTTGGCACTCAGCCGACAGTTAAACCTCTTTGCACACAGTTTCACATAGGATAAACGCCTTCGACGTTACCTCTAACTACGCTTCATTTTCAGAGAGTAAAATAGTAATGTTCACCCATGCTGCGGAACGCTCATACCAGATTTATGGAATCCGCAACTATTGATGGTCATTCTGGTGGTCTTGACAGAAAGGGAATTCAGGTTTAGCTTACTTATTAGCCAGTTACTGGCAAAGGCGATCCCAGTCAGAGGAGCCATTTACTTGTTTTCATGCATCCTTGCGAATCCCTATTTGTACATTGATTCAACAGGTTAGCGTGAAAAACTTTCCCGATGCGTTTCTAGTTTTCCCTCCGCATCGGGAAAAAATGGTGGTCAGATTTGGGGTCAGGTTGGTTCGATAATGGAGTGACCCCCAAATGTCTCTTAACGACTCAAAAATCCGCAACTTAAAATCATCCGCTAATCCCTTCAAAGTTTCCGATTCACACGGTCTATACCTTTTGGTTAATCCAGGCGGTTCACGTCTCTGGTATCTCAAATATCGCATCAATAGAAAAGAATCCCGCCTCAGCTTAGGTGCCTATCCCGGTGTATCTTTGGCCGATGCTCGTCAACAACGTGACGGTATTCGTAAATTGCTGGCGCAGAATATCAATCCAGCACAACAACGTTCTGCAGAAAGAACCACTGCCTCGCCAGCGTAAACCTTCAAATCAGTGGCACTAAGCTGGCATAAAAACAACAGAGCCTGGTCAGAGAACCATGCCGCCCGTCTGCTTGCCAGCATGAACAATCATATCTTCCCGATAATTGGACACCTGCCGATAACAGAACTGAAAACTCGTCACTTCATTGGCCTGCTGAAAGATATTGAGAAAAAAGGTCTGCTGGAAGCGGCGGCACGAACTCGGCAGCATATGCACAACATCATGCGTCATGCCGTGCATCAGGAGTTGATAGAGCATAATCCGGCGGCCAATCTGGACGGTATCATCGCCCCGCCCGTTAAACGCCACTACCCTGCCCTTCCGCTGGAGAAACTACCGGAACTGTTGACTCGCATTGAGGACTACAAGCAAGGGCGAGAATTAACCCGTTTGGCAGTATCACTTACTCTGCACCTGTTCATCCGTTCCAGCGAGTTGCGCTTTGCCCGTTGGCCTGAGATCGATATTAGAAACAAAATCTGGACCATTCCGGCTACTCGTGAAGCCATCCCCGGTGTGACCACGCGTTTTTACTGTCCGCGCAGTTGCCAGTCTGCACCGATTTTAGGATTGAGATGGATATCGACTTCATCCTCATAAAAGACCGGGTGTTCTGCACTGCATTCGTCCAGCGCTTTGTGGATTGCTGCCATCTTTTCATCTTTATGTGGGTCCCGGATGCGCAGAGTCGGTGCAGCCCTGCGCCATACCAGTCCGGCTACTAGCAGCCAGCGACGGACGGTCCCCGCGTGTAACTGGCATCCTGTTATATCTTTGATTTTTATTGCCAGTAACTCTGTGCACCAGCGTGAACGCTGATAACCAAAATCGCCGGGAGAGTGCTTTATCAGTTCACGTAACAATGTGCAGATGTGTTCAAAGGGCCAGCGTCGGGAGCGTCCGGCAGGCAACGATTTCAGGCCTTCGACACCCGAAAGCGTAAACCAGTTAATCCAGCGGCCTATTGACGAACGGGCGCAGCAGAGTGTTCTGGCTATGTCACTGACACGGTCACCCCGGTGCAGCATCAGCATGGCGGTCAACCTACGGGCATAGTTCTTGTCACGCGTTTTATGGATCGCTTTCTGCATCAGGCATCGTTCGTCGCGGGGTATTGGTGCTATGATCGGCATCGCTCAGTCCGGTTGGTGATTTGGGATATTAGTAGTTCTTTCTGACCTTCGATGTTGATGCCCAACGCTAGGAACACTGACTTGTTGATGACGCGATTATTTTGTCGGACTTTCAGGACGATACAGTCAAGATAAACAATAGGATAAACCGCATCCAGTGGCCTGTTTTGCCATTCGATAACCTGCTCCATGACGGCGTAGGTGACCTTTGAGACTAGCGCCGACGAGACATCGGCATCATACAGGCGGTTTCGGCATAAGGGGAAATGGCGACTGGCGGCAGATTTACCTGTATCACCGATCCGTACAGCAAGATCGATGTTTTCCTCAATAAGGGATACTCTTTCCGCAGTAATATTTCTCAGTAACGCTTAACAAACCGCACCGGCATACTGCGAATCCCGGTGTGCTTATTGCTGCGCACCCAATTAACATCGCCATCCAGCCTGAAGCCATCCACCTGTTGCAGCAGGTGGTGCAAAATAACGCGCATTTCCAGCCTCGCCAGCTGAGCGCCAAGACAGCTATGTCCCCCGCCGCCAAATGCCATATGCAGATTTTTCTGGCGGCCAATGTCGAACGCAAAAGGTTGCTCGTAATAAGCATCATCCCGGTTGGCCGACGCCCACCATAACGTGACTTTCTCCCCCCGGCGAATCAGCCGGTCGCCGATAATCACATCGCGCGTTGCCGTGCGGCGGTTATAGGGGGTCGGTGAAGTCCAACGCAGTATTTCGTCGAGCGCCGAATTCATCAGCCCCCGGTCCTGTTGCAGGCGCAGCCACTGCTCTGGATGGTGAATAAATGCCAGAATACCGCCGGCAATGGCGTTACGCGTGGTTTCCAGCCCCGCCACCATGACCACGCTGAACACCATCAACTGCTCCAGCGGCGTCAGTTTTCCCAGCCCTTTGGGTAGCTCGCCTGTCACGGCCAGCGACACAATATCGCTGCCTGGGTTCTGGCGTTTCTCTTCGACGAACTTATGCCCGTAGGCCATAAAGTTCTTCATCCCCTGCTGGCTACTGATGCTGGTTTCCCCCAACTGACGGTCCGAATAGTCCAGCACGGCGTTAATCCACGCAAAAATCTGATGGCGATCGTCGTGTGGGATACCGACTAAACTGGCGATAGCAAACAGCGGCAGCTCTGCCGCGATGGCCGAGACGAAATCGACACGTTCCTGCTGGAGCGCGGCCTGTACGGCAGCCCCTGCAGCGGCAAACAGAACATCCTCCATCGCCGCCACGCGGGCATTGGTGATGGCCGGAGCAATCAATCTGCGTAGCGCCTTATGGCGCGGATCGTCCATCATATTGATTACCGATCCCGGCCCCATTTCACGCGGCAAATCCTCAATCATGGTGCCCCCGCCCTGCCGATCGCCGCCGCCGGCGGAGGAGAAGGTGTCGTTATCTTTCGCGATGGCCGCAATGTCGTGATAGCGCGTAAACACCCAAAATCCTTCGCCATCGGGCGTTAGCGCCGTCCGGGGATGGAACAATGCCCCGTGGTGGCGACGCAGGTCGGTGAATACCTGATGTGGAAACCCGCGGCTGAACAGGTCCAGATTGGTCAGATCCACGTCAGGCAGCGGCCAATACTGCGCGGCCTGTTCACTGTTGATAATCGCTTCGGACATCGTTACCTCCCCGGTTTATTGCAGACGCCAGCCTTCAGCACGGTTACGCGCCTGCCAGAAATCGGCATAGCGACCGCCTGCGGCCAGTAATTGCTGATGGTTGCCCTGTTCGATAATGTGCTGCCGATCCAGCACTAGAATCTGGTCAGCGTTTTGGATGGTCGAGAGCTGATGGGCAATGACCAGCAACGTACAACGATGGTGCAGAGACTGTAATCCGGCGGCGATCGCGGACTGATTCTCTGCGTCAAGAGCGCCGGTGGCCTCATCCAGCAGCAATATCGGCGCGTTTTTCAACAATGCGCGAGCGATGGCGACACGCTGGCGTTCACCGCCAGAAAGCAGGCCGCCGCCCTCGCCAACCTGACTTTGCCAGCCATCCGGCAGACGTTGCAGCAGCTCGTCCAGCCGCGCCAGCCTGACCACCTGCGCAATTTCCTGCGCATCGGCGTGCGGATTGCCAATCAATACGTTTTCCCGCAGGGTGCCGCTGAACAGATAATTGTCCTGAAAGACTGGCGCGATCAGTGACATGTGCTCGCGACTGCTTAACTGGCGCAGATCGGTGCCTCCCAGCGTAATGCTGCCGCCGTCGGGATCAAAGAAACGCGCGATCAAACGCATAAGGGTGGTTTTACCGGCGCCAGAGAGGCCCACCAGCGCCGTGGTGGTGTTGGCGGGCAGCGTAACCGACACATTTTTCAGGATCGGCCGCTCGGGTTGATAGCCAAAGGTCACGTTATGCAGCTGAATGCTGGCCTCGCCGCTGTATGGCTGCGGATCGTCGGCCTGCGGCAACGGTTGCTCGGCCAGTACCCGTTCCACCGCATCCATTTGGGCAGAAGCCATACGGATCCCGGAACCATAGGCGGCCACTTCGGTAAGGGGATCAATCACCCGGTTAATCAGCACCAGCAGCGCCAGCAGCGTGACCAGCTGCTGCGGATCGTTATCGGCCAGCCCCAGCCAGGTGACGCTGGCCATCAACGTCAGGAAACTGAGCTGCGCCAGCCAGGAGTTCGCCAGTAACGGCGGCAGCACCAGCCACAGCTGGCGTTTACTGGCCCGATTTTGCGCCACTAAGGCCGCATCAAAATTGGCATGTCCCTGTTCGCCGCAGCCGTGAGTTCGCAACACCATTTGGTTCTGCGCAAACTCAAGCATACGTTCGCTGGCTTCTGCCGTGGCATGGTGAACGGCTTCGTCCGCGGCGCGACCCAGCCTGCCCGCCCACCAGTAAACCAGCGCCACCAGCGGGAAAATCACCAGCGCGATCAGCGCGATACGCCAGTCGAAGAAAAAGGTAATCGCCACCACCACCAGCGGCGTCAAGGTGGCGCGCATTAACGGGCTTAATTGATGGGCGGGCAGCCCCAGGATTTCCATCACCCCCTGACTGAGCAGCACGCCAAGCTGGCTGGTATTGGCGGGACTGAACCAGCCCAGCGGCAGAGTCACCACATGGTCGCCAATGCGGTGACGTAAGGTATTCAGTAGCGCGATGGCCACCTTGAAGCCGCCCAACGAGGCAACGTAGTTAAGATACCAGGCGAGCAGCGTACCCAGCGTGAGCGGCAATAACCACAATGTCGCCCGCGTGATATCAGCCTGCAATAGCGCCTGGACGATCGGCACGACCATCGCAAAAGCGATCCCCTGCACCAGGCAGAAAAGCACCATCAGGATCAGGTAACGTCGCAGAACCCTGGCGTTATCTTTGCCCAGCAGTGACGAGAGACGGGTCAGCAGCATACCTCCTCCTTTGATGGTGAGAACTGCGCCTGCCACAGACGCGCGTATTCCCCCTTGTTAGCCAGCAGCTGGCTATGCGTTCCCTGTTCCGCAATACGTCCCTGCGCCAGCACCACGATATTATCGGCGTTAACCACCGTCGCGAGGCGGTGAGCCACCACCAGCAGCGAGCGGTTACCCTGTTGAGAAATGAGCCGGGAGAGCGTGTCCTGAATGGCGGCTTCTGATTCGGCATCAGCCTGTGCCGTGGCTTCATCCAGCACCAGCAGCTGCGGCTCCTTGAGTAGCGCTCTGGCAATACTCAGGCGCTGCGCTTCCCCGCCCGACAGGCGGGCATCTTCGCCATAGACCGACTGATAGCCGCGCGGCAATTGCAGAATGCGTTGATGGATATTGGCTGCCTGCGCCGCGGCAATCACTTGCCGATCGGTTGCCTGCGGATGACCCAGGGCAATGTTGTCTCTGATGCTGAGTCGCAGCAGTCGTACCTCCTGAAAGACACAGCCAATCTGGCGATAGAGATGGTCGGTCGCGATATTCGCCAGATCGACACCCCCCAGCATAATCCGCCCAGCGTCGGGTTCGGCAAAGCGCAGGAGTAACCTCGCCAGCGTTGATTTGCCCGCCCCGGATGCGCCAACCAGCGCCGTTACCGTACCGGGTTCCAGCCTCAGCGATATGTCATGCAGAATCTGGCGTTCGGGCCCGTAGCTGAAGCTGACGCGATCAAAACGCACCTGGCTGCCCGCATTGAGCATCACCCGCTCCGGCTCCTTTTGTTGAGGGATCGCCAGTAACCCGGCCAGGCGAGTAAAAGCCCCCTTCGCCATCTGCAGCGACTGTGCGCTGCTGCTTAACGTGCCAATTGGCACCGAGATCCCCAGCCCCAGCACCGCAAACGGCAGGAGTTGCCAGATATCCATCCAGCCGAAATGAATAAAGGTGACGCCGCCAACCAGCACCAACAGCAACAAGGTGATCGGCGCGATGATCACCCCAGAGAGGCTTTCCGGCTTGATCAGCGGGCGCACCCAGTCGAGGAAGAAATCGCGAAAGCTGTCTACCGCCCGGCGATACGCCTGATGAGCAACGCCATGCTGGCCGAAGGTTTTCACCACCGGTATGCCCTGGACAAACTCCACCACCGAGAGATTGACCTGCTCCAGCTGCTGGCCGTACTCCGCCATTTTGGCCTGGCTGGCACGCATAATCCGGCGATAGAGCAGAAAAAAGAACGGTAGCGGAATCAAGGCGATCAGCGTCATCCGCCAATCGATGAACAGCAGGTAGCCGTAGACGCACAGCAGGGTGGCGGCGGCGTTTGCCAGGTTCAGATAGGAGTGCGCCACCAGATGATGAATGGCGGTCACGTCATCCTGCATACCCTGCTTAATTCTGCCGCTGCTGTTGGCGCTGAACCAGCTGAGCGGCGCGTGCGCCATACGACGCGCTAGCTGGCGGCGCAGCCACAGGGAGAACGCGTTGTCAGCGAGGTGCGTCGTGAGATCGGCCAGCCCGCGCAACGCCAATCCTCCGCCCAGGCAGAAAGCGGATATTTTCACGATATGCCAGGCGAGGGCCGCGCGATCTGCCTGCGCGCTCATCAGCACCCGCGCCAGTTCAGTCAGACCAATCAGCGGGGCCAGCAACAGCGCCGATGAACCCACCTGAAGCACTACCGCCAGCGCAATCCAGCCGCGAACCGGCCGTAATAGCCCGGCCTGCTGCGGTTCAGTCTCGCATGTTGAAGTCATCACAAATCTCCTTGTCAAACACCGCGCCCGGATCAGCGTCACCGCAGCTGAGATGCAGACCTGCGGTGCAAATCTGTCTGGCTGCCGGTAAATCATGGGTAATAAAAAGCACTGCCAGGCCCTGCGCCAGTAGCTGACTCAGCAGTTGCAGAATCGTGCGGGCGCTGAGCACATCCAGCGCCGAGGTCACTTCATCGCAGATAAGCACGCTGGGCTGACCCGCCAGCGCCCGCGCCAGCGCCACGCGCTGCTGTTCGCCGCCGGAGAGCTCTCGCGGCAGGCGACGGGCGTAATCGCCGGGCAGTCCGACCTGGCGCAGCAGCGCGGCCACGCTGCCTGGGTGGGATAATCGATACCGATCGAGCGCCTGCTGCAGCTGCTGCCCAACGCTGCGCAGCGGGTGCAGCGAATGGGCTGGGTCCTGAGGCACCAGCGCGATGGCGCGCTGCTGTTCGCGGGAGCGCCGGCGCACATCGCTCGCCAGCGGTCGATCGCCAAGGGTGATAGCGCCCTGATGAGGGGGATTTAGCCCCGCCAGCGAGCGCGCGAGGGTGCTTTTGCCAATGCCGGATGGCCCGGTGACCGCAAGGCACTGCCCCGGATGCAGCGCGAAACTCAGTGCTGGCAACGCGGTCCGTCGCGAATCCCCCGGATGCCAGTGCGCAGCCCGCAGCAGCGGCTCACCCTCAGTGGTTACCGGCCGCGAGCAGGTCACAGGAGACAACCACGCCTGCAGCAGCGGACTTTTGGGGGCGGCGAAAAGCTGCCGGGTGTCGCCATATTCCAGCTGCTGCCCGTTATGTAGTACCAGCATCCGTTGCGCTATCTCCGCCACGGCGTTGAGCTGGTGACCGATCAGCAGCAGGGCAAAGCGATATTGCCGCTGTAGCTGACGCAGTTCCGCCATCATCTGCTCACGATGTCGCCGATCTAACCCGGCGAAGGGCTCATCGAGAATGAGGATCTGCGGGCGCTTCAATAACACCCGGGCCAGTGCGACCCGCCGACGCTGCCCGCCGGAAAGCTGGTGGGGGAAACGCTGCAGGAAAGCGTCATCCTGAGGTAATCCGAGCGAAGCCAGCATCTCGCGAATGGCGCTGGCATCACCATGATGAAATTCATTCAGCTGACGCCGCACCGACATACCCGGCGTCAGCTCCTGTGCCGGGTCCTGGCCAAGCCAGGCGGTATGCCTGAATCTGAGCTGCCGGAGCTGGCGAGGCGTCGCCTGCAATACCTCGCATCCGCAGCAGATAATCTGCCCGCCGGCGTGGCGCTGCCCGGAGGTCAGGTCACCCAGCAGCGCGCGCCCAAGGGTGCTTTTCCCCGCCCCGCTGCCGCCAATCAGCGCCAGCGAACCACCCGCGGCCAGCTCAAAGTTAATCTCCTGCAACACCGCATCGCCCTGCGGGTTGCGGATCGTCAGGCCGGATACCTGCACCACCCAGCGCATCAGCTCCTGCTCCAGCGGTCAGTCTGCAAACTGATGGCCACCACCACCAGCGCGATACCAAGCGCAGGTAGCAGCGCCGCCCATGGGTTTAGCATCAGTCCGGGTAATCCGTCGCGCACCATTGACGCCCAGTCGATCCCGCCGGGAGTGGCGATACCGAGAAAACTGGCCGAGGCGAGCAGGTAAATCGCCGCGACTAAACGGGTTGTCCCATCGGCCAGGATACCGGGCACAATGACCGGCAGGACTTCGCGCCATAGCAGTAACGGCAGCGCATCGCCTGCCGCACGCGCGACCTCAACGTAACCGGTATCGAGGACGGGATCCGCCAGCGAACGTACGTAGCGCAGGGTAAAAGGGATATTGAGTAACGTCATTCCGATCAACAGCGCGACCTGCCCGTTGCCAAAGGCGTAGATCACCCCAATCAGTACCAGCAGCGGGGGCATGTACAGCAGCGGATCCAGTAACACCACCAGCCTTCTGCCGCGATCGGGCAAAGCCACCAGCAGCAGCGCACACAGGCTGCCTAAAAATGAGGAACACAGTGCGCACAACAGGGGGAACAGCAGAATATTGCGACCGCCGCTCAGCAGACGGCTCAAGACATCCCGCCCCAGGCCATCGCTGCCCAGCCACAGTGTTTCATCCGGCAGTTGCCAGGCCAGACCGAGGCTACGCTGTGGGTTATAGGGGGCCAGCCACGGGCCGCAGATAATCAGGGCAATCATCAATAAAGCGACGATTCTCACGAGCGCCTCCGCCAGGGATCGAGCCAGACCACCAGAATATCCGCCGCGAACCAACACAGGGCGGTAATCAGCGCCAGCAGCATCGCCACCCCCTGAAGCAAAATGGCATCACGGGTATTCAGCGCCGTCAGCAGCAGCTCGCCGAGGCCGGGAAAGCCAAATACGCGTTCCACCACCACGGCGCCGCCAATCAGGTAGGGTAAACTGGCGGCAAATAACTGGGCCAGCGGCCCCGCGGCCTGAGGCAGCAAATGGCGGGCCACCAGCGTCAGCCCGCGCACGCCGTTAAGGCGGGCGCTAAGAATGTTGGGCGCGGCAGTCAGCCTTATCAACGAGGCGCGTATCATACGCAGCAAATAACAGCCGCCGATCAGTGCCAGAGTCAACGCGGGGAGAACCAGAATCGACCACTGGTCGCTGATGTTGCCGGAAGCCGGCAGCAGGGAGACCGCCGGGAACCACCCCGCCCCAACCGCCAACAGCAGGATCATCAGCGTGGCAACAATAAATTCCGGGGTGCTTAATCCACTCATCGCGATGAATGACAGCAGCCGGTCCTGCCAGCGATCGCGATGCATCGCCGCCAGCACACCGCCGGTGCCTCCCAGCAGCAGCATCCCGCAGGCGGCCAGCAGCGCCAGCAGCCCGCTCCGCCGTGCGGCGGGAGCGATAATATCGGCTACCGGTTGTTGGCTGGTCAAAGAGATGCCGGGATCGCCGCGCAGAATACCGCTAAGCCACTGCCAGTACCTTGCGGCGACGGGCCGATCGAGGCCGAACTGATGCCGCAGCGTCTGCAACGCCTGCGGGGTGGCGCGTTCGCCCAATGCCTGCACTGCGGCATCTCCGGGCGCCAGCGCCAGGGTGAAGAAGATCAACATGCTCGCCAGCCACAGCAGCAGCAGAGTGCTGAGCAGACGCCAGAGGACAAATCTGGCCATCATTGGCCGGCCGCCATCCGGGCGCTGCGGAACAGGGGGATCCCCTGGTTGAGCTCAACGCCCTGCAAAGCCGTCACCGCCGCCGAAAGCTGATCGCGATACCCCCAGAGCAAATACGGCCCCTGTTGCCACAACTGTTGTTGTAACTGGTCGAGTTGCTGCTGTTGGCGCTGCGGATCGAGCGTTTTACGCGCCTGCTCAACCCCTGCCGCAAAATCGTCCGGATACCACCCGCCATAGTTATAGGGGTTGTCATCACCGAACAGCATCGGGATCGCCGCCAGGAAGGGGCGATTTAACGCATACATCGACAACATCTGCGCCTGATGGAGACGTGAAATATCCCCCAGATAATCAGCCGCAGCCACCGTCTCAACCCTGAGGGTAATGCCCACGTCGGCCAACTGCTGGCGTAATAGTTCTGCCGCGTCGTTCAGCCCTGGGGTCAGATCGGCGGTCAGCAAGGTCAGCTGCGTGATACCTTTTTTGCGCAGCAGCGCCTGCGCCTCGGCAGCATCGGTCTGGCGCTGAGGGAGCTGGTTGTCAAAACCACTGAGCCCCTGGCCGAAAACGTCATTCCCGCGATAGCCATAGCCGCCGAGGACCACATCAAGCAGCTGCTGACGGTTCACCAGCGTTTTCAGCGCCTGCCGGACCTCAACGTCGTCAAACGGTTTTACCCTGGTATTCATGGCAAAGTAATAACCGCTGGCATTCGCCACACCGCTGCGGATGATTTGCCAGCCCTGGCGTCCGTCTACGCTGCGGGCGCTGCTGACCGGTATATCAAAGGCATAGTCTGCCGCGCCGCTCAGCAGCGCGTTCACCCGCGCCGTGGCATCGGCCAGCGGGCGAATTTCAATGCGATCAAACCACGCCGCAGGATGCCATGCATAAGGGTTGCGGCTGAGCAACGCCCCGTTCTGTGCATTGAAGGAGGTGACCTGATACGGGCCGCTGCATACCGGGATCGCTGCATCGCCCCGCCCCTGTTTCCATACCATACTGGCGGCGGTCAGCACGGTGGTGACCAGATCGGCACGTGGCCGGGTAAGAACCAGCTCCAGCGCTTCGGCATTAACAACATGGCTGGCCTGCATATCGACATCGCTGAAGAATCCGGCAAAACCGGGAGAGGCGGCCAGAAAGCGCAGGCTCGCCAGCGCATCATCAGCGGTCAGCGGCGATCCATCGGAAAAGTGCACCCCGGAACGCAGTGAGACGGTCCAGCGCGTGGCATCCTGATTGGGGGTAATGTCACGACTCAACTGATAGTCGGGACTGCCCTGCCTATCCGCCACCAGCACATCGCAGACATTGCCGGTCACCACCCAGGGGTAATAGGTTTGCGCGCGCCCGTAATCGAGCGTTTCGCTCTGGCTGCCCAACATCACCACCCGGAGAGTACGCTCAGCGGCAGCCTGCGCGGCGGGCAGAGCCATTGTCACACCCAGGAACAGCCACCCTGACAGGCGTAATTTCATCATATTTGCATCCGGGAAAACTGAATGACGCGCCCGGATACCAATCCGGGCGCAGCGCGTAATCAGAATTTTATTTGCGTGCCGACGCCCAACACACGTCCATGTCCAACGGTGACCGCCTCGCTGCCTGGGCCGTAGTACAGACCAATGTACTGCGGACGTTCATCCGTCAGGTTTTGACCAAAGACATAGACATCAAAGGAGGAGAATTCCAGACCCACTTTGGCGTTGTAGAGTTGGTAGGCATCAAGCTTGAAGTGGCTGCCGACATCCGCTTCACGACTGCCGACATACTGATGCTGCGCCAGGGCGAAGATATTGGCTTCCGGCAGCCCCAGCCAGGCGGCAGAATCATAGTATTGCAGCGTCAGGTTGGTGTTGAATTTCGGTACAGCCGGTACCCGGTTGCCATCGCGTGCGCCGGATGAGGCCGCGACATCATCCGAAACATTACGTAGTTCCGTATGGGTGTAACCCGCCCCGCCGCTGACCTTCCAGTGCTCAGCCAGCTGCAGCGAGCCCTCCAGCTCCACGCCATAGTTACGGGTATCCATCGGCTTCGGCACAAAGGTGAATGACGCGGAATCCAGCGCGAACAGGTTTTCATCTTTTACGATGTTATAGAACAACGAGGCGTTCAGTTCGGCACGCCCGTCCAGGAAACGGTTTTTGCTGCCGATCTCGTAGCTCCAGGAGGAGGAATCCTTATAAGGCTCATCCTTCAAGCCGCTGGGTGCGTTGTTGGTAAAATTAGGGAAACCGCCGCTTTTCGCGCCGCGTGCGACGCTGGTATAGATCGTCGAGTCATCGGTCAGGTCATAACTCAGCGCCGCGCGGCCTGTCACCATGTCGTAATTCAGCACCCCGCTTTGATTGAAGGAGGCCACCGTCCCGGGGAAACCGTTGGAACGATACAGCGATTCATAGCTTTTACGGTCGTGGGTGTAGCGACCGCCTAACGTCCCTTTCAGTTTCTCGGAGCCAAACAGCGGTACCATCACCTCGCCAAAAGCGGCATAGCTGTTGGTGGTGTAATCCCCGTTACGCGTACCGTTGGTGGAAGCGAAGAACGCGGAATCATATTTGGTGGTCAGCTTGTAGCTGTCATGCAGATAGTTGATGCCGCCGACCCAGACAATATCCGCGTCATCGAGGCTACTCAGGCGCAGCTCCTGGTACAGGCTGTTCTGGCTTTCGTCATAAGTACTCCAGTCGGTGGCTGGAATAAATGCCGACGTCGGCATACCGAACACTTTGCTATACGTCAGCGCCTCGGAGTTATTGGTCAGGTTTTTAAAATCGTAATGGTTCACCGCGGATACGGAGGTGAACTGCATCCGATCAAGCTGACGGCTGGCGGTTAATGACAGACCGGAAATCTCGCGATCGACCCAGCCTTTAGGAGCCAGCTCTACCGTGGGGAAGTTCGGGCCATTTTTGAGAATGAAGTTTGACGGCGTGTTGTTGTCCCGCTCGTAGTTGCCGGTCAGCACGAAGCGGGTACGGTCGTCGGGGGTGAAGACCAGCGAACCACGGAACACCCCGGTTTCCACCTTGCCCAGCTTGCCACCCGGCGCATTGTTATCCACATCGGCGCCCAGGTTGGAATAGGCGGCGGAGAAGCGCCCGCCCAGGCGGTCCTCAATCAGTGGCCCGGAAACCGTCAGCTGGCCCACGTTCTCGGATTCGCTGTTCAGGCCCGCTTCCGCACGCAATGTGCCTTCAAAGGTATCGCCAGGCTGGCGCGTGGTGATGTTAATCGCCCCCGCCTGCGCATTGCGTCCAAACACCGTGCCCTGCGGGCCGCGCAAGACTTCAATCCGTTCAACATCCAGGAAACGCAGATCCGAACCGAAGGCCGGTTGCGGCACGCCATCGATATAGGTCACGACCGACGTATCATCAAAGCCGAGCGGCTGGGCCATCGGCCCGACCCCACGGATCGACATATAGGTTGAGCGCATATCCCCCAGCGAGCTGAAGCTGATGTTTGGCACGTCACGGATTAAGTGCTCCACATCATCAATGCGGCGATCGCCCAGCGTCTGGCGATCGAACAAGGTCATGCTGACCGGGACTTTCAACGGATCCTCTTTCACCTTACGGGCCGTCACCACCAGGGTTTCTTCTTTTTTGCTATCGGTGGTTTGTTCCGCGGTAAAAGCCGGGGCTGAAATCGCCAGACCGCACAGCAGGCAGAGCGGTTTAATGGTGGCAGGTAGATTTTGTTTTAAGCGAAGCTGGTGTGAACTGGTGCGCATGACCATCCCCATGGTGCTGAAACAGAAACAAAAAAAATCGTTTTATATCTGTCACAATTATATGGGGGTGGTCATACGACACCCTAGTTAACTCAGCTATGAGCAAAGCCAAATGAGTTATGTTTTCAGCCAGTCAGAGGCTGAGAGAGTCGCGCGGGGGCATACCAAATTTGCGCCGATAGGCCGTTGAAAAGTTACTGGGATGCTGATAACCAACATAGTAGGCGGCCTGCTTTACCGTCCACCCTTCTGACTCTAATCCCTGGCGGGCACGGGTCAGGCGCTGGTCGCGCAGGAAGGCGAAAACCGACTGCCCCATGACCGCCTGGAACTTACTTTTCAGGGCGCTGACGCTGATGCCAACATCACGCGCCAGGTCACACAGGCAATGGTTGCAGTCCAGTTCCGTGACCAGCTTATCCCGCACTTTCAGCATCCGCGTCACATCGCGATGCGGCGCCATCACCCCCACTTGAGGTAAATCCGGATTCGCCGCGCGCAGCACCTGGGCCATCAGATCCAGTACGCAGCTATGGGTCTGTAGCCGACCAATCACGCAGTTATCGCAAAAGCCAAACAGCTCATTGGCCCGATCGATAGTGTACTGCGGGATGATTAAGCTGAAGACATGATTACGTTGCAAAATACGTTCGACCTGATCCGCCAGCTCTTTATCGCTGATACGATCCGGCGCCGCCTGAATCACCAGGCTGCGGCAATGATGTCCACGCGGATTGCGGCACCACAGGCGCATACGATCTTTGGTGGCAATCACCTTCGCCATGCCCCTTTCCGCCGGCAACGGACTGCCGTCATCAAGATGATAGTTGGGTTCATCGCCGCCGAGCGTCAGTAAAATAGTCAAACAATGGTGAAGCGTGCCGCTGCGATGGTCGTCACCGTTGGCGGTCAGCTCATTGAGACAGAGGTTGACGCCGTAGGGCAGCGTGACCGTTTTGATTGTCCCTTCAAACTCGCCAGACTGACGAACCGAGCAGTTGGTATTTGCCAGCTCGTAGTCGTAGCCCCATTTGTGCGCCATATCGGTTAACTGCTGCAGAGAATGTAACTGGTGAGTGGATTGCATAAAAAACCCTCTTTTGTAAGTACCCGGCTGGCGAACTCGCCAGGTGCTTAGTTCCCGAAACGAAACTCAGGGAATCATCATACTGGGGTTTATAAATATGTAAATAATAATCATTATCAATTGATGACGCTTTCCTGACACTCTCCCCATGCAACAAACAAACCGGTCAGACGCTATGATAGCCGCGCCCTCCTCAGCCGAAGAGGGCGCATCCGCAACAGGTTAATTAACCAGAAAATACCAATAGATCTCGTGCCAGTTGAGTCAGGCGTCATCCGTCATTTCGCCTGCGAAACCACCAGGTAAGGCGCCACGCTGGAAAGTTTTTCGCAGGTCTCCGTCAGCTCACGTAATGCGTTCGACTGAGCAATCACTCCAGCTCCGGCCTGGATCCAGCTTCTCTGCGCATCCTGAAATGCGCTACGCAGAACCAGTGCCGCCTCGAACGAGCGATCGCCTTCCAGCATCAGTATCGCGCCGGAGTAAAGCTCACGCGGCATCGCTTCCAGGCGGAGGATGGCAGCCAGTGCCGGGAGCTTGGGAATACCGGATGCGGTGATCGCCGGGAACAGCACATCAAAAGCGTCCCAGGCATCGCGCCCCGACGCCAGTTTGCCGCACACCTGAGATCCCAGATGTTGCACACTCCCCCTTTCGCGTACCGACATCAGGTCGGTGACCGCCACGGAGTCACGCACGCACAGCGTTTCCAGCTCCCCAATCGCCGCTTTGACCGAGATAACGTGTTCCACAATCTCTTTGCTATCGCTTTGCAGCTCAGCCCGATTGTAAGCATCTTCACCCGCCGAACCCGATAGCGCGCGGGTGCCAGCCAGAGGTTCGCTGGTGACGATATCCTGCTCCACCGTCACCACCATCTCCGGGCTAAAACCGGTCGCGGCAAACGCCCCCTGCTGCAGCAGGAAACTGCGTGCCGGGGTATTGGACATTCTCCCGCGCCAGAGGGTAGCGGGCATGTCGATGCGCTCGGCAAGCGCCAGAGCGCGCGACACAATCACCTTGGTGTATTCGCCGGCGGCGATCTCTTCAAGCGCGCGTGTCACCTGGTGCTGATAATCTTTGCCCTGCGCGGTCAGGTCGGCCAGCAGCGCGCCGCCAGCCGGTGCCGGTAAGATGTCCTGTAATTGCCGGGCGAGGCGCTGGCATGTTGCGCACGGAACTGACGGGCGTAATCCGCCAGCGATGAGGTGACGGGCGCTGTCCGACAGCCCTCTTCGCTTTCGGTTATGACCTGCGAGCCATCGGTTGAAAGGGTTAAACTCGCCCGTTTACCAAGGCCCACATACCAGCATGGTGGCCGCTCATAGACATAGAAATCCTCCGTCGGATTCTGCCGGATAAGGCTGACAATCGCGGCCAGCGTCCGATCTGCGGGCAGGTTGAGTCGAAGTTCGGTGCGTGTATCCGTCATGTTGACTCCTGAAAGTTAAACCGCCAGCCGGGCTGCCAGCGCTTGTTTATTGATTTTGCCAATCGGAGTCAGCGGGAAAGCATCAACCAGCGTCAGCCGATCCGGCCATTTAAATGGCGCGACCTGCTGCTGTTCAAGAAACGCCCGCATCTCGGCCAGCGTGAGAGGGGAATGGGCGATGACGACCGCATGGATCGCTTCCTGCTGCTCTCCGACCGCATCCGCCAGCACCGTCACGTCGCGTACCAGCGGATGCGCCCGCAGGCACTCCTCGATTTCATCGGCGGCGACCGACTCCCCGTGGCGGTTGATCGTGTCGCGGGTTCGCCCCTCCACCAGCAGCTCGCCGCCGGGCAACTGCCGTACCCGGTCGCCGCTGCGGTAGAACCCCCCGGCGGCAAACGCCCGACGATTGTGTTCAGGCGCGCGATAGTAGCCACGGATGGTGTAAGGCCCGCGAACCAGCAATTCCCCAGCCTGCCCGCTAATCACCGGCAGGCCCTGCTCGTCAACCACCCGGATCTCATCATCGTCGCATAGTGGTCGGCCCTGCGTGGTGGTAATCAGCTCAGGTGAGTCATCCAGTCGCGTGTAGTTCAGCAGCCCTTCCGCCATGCCAAACACCTGCTGCAGCTGGCATCCCCACTGGGCCAGCAGGTGGCGGGCGGCATCGGCTCTCAGCCTCGCGCCCCCCACCTGAACCAGCCTCAGTGAGCTAAGGTCGGGTTGTTCCCACTCCGCCGCTTCCAGCCATAACGTTGCCAGCGAAGGGACCAGCGCCGTGAGCGTCACGCGGTGCTGATGAATCGCGTCAAACGCATCCTCAGCGGCGACGGTGGCCGGGACCACCACGCAGCCTCCGCGGGAAAAGATCCCGAGGATGCCCGGACAGGCGAGGGGAAAGTTATGCGCCATTGAAAGCACGGCCAGGTAACGGTCATCCGGCTGGACGTGGCAAAGCGCGGCGCTGGCGCGGAAGTTGTAGTGATAATCGGCATGGGTGCGGGGGATCAGCTTGGGTAAGCCGGTTGTACCGCCGGAAAGCAGCAGCAAAGCAATATGCTGGGGCGCATCGCCGGGGGGCAATTCCTCCATCGCCGGAGCCTGGCTGGCGGCAAAACGCTGCTCCGCCGTTGAGAGCAGGCTATGACAGTCAGGTGCCTTAGCGCGCAGGCTCTGCGCCTCAATTCCCGCCTGTTCGGCGTCACTCAGGAACCAGCGCGCCTGCGCCAGCTCCACCACGTGCAGGATTTCACGCTGGCGGTGAGCCGGTAACATCAGCACGGGCACCGCCCCGTTGAGGATCGCCGCGAACAAGGCCACCACGAAATCGGCCCCGTTGGGCAACTGAATAACGACCGTTTCCCCGCTTTGCATCCCTCGCCGCCTGAGTTCACCGGCGAAACGGCATGCCTGGTTGATTAACTGGTGATAACTCCAACTGCGGCCCGGTTCGATCAGGGCGGTGCGGTCACCATACTGCCGCCATTGCAGAATCAACTGACCGAGCGTTTCCGGCCGCCAGTAGCCGCGTTGCGTATAGCGCTCGGCCAACGCCACCGGCCAGCGCATCTCCTCCGGCAGGATACGACGATCGGGGGAGGCAATCGGTTCAGACATACAGCACCCCCGCCTGCGCAGTCAGACGTTCAGCATGCAGCCCGGTTTCGCGGGCGAGATCGTCCAGACCAAAGGTATGCCAGACGCTCCGGTTACGGATCACCTGCGTGGCGCAGGGGCCGCCGCTAACCGTCCAGCATGAAGTCAGCAGCATGGTGTCGTTGGGTCCAGGCTCACCCTCAAGGGTCGCGTGATAGTGACGCTGACCGATCGTTTCACTGGCCAACGTCATCGTCGGCAATACCATCGGTTTTTCGACCGGCAGCAGCTCCACGAACACCGGCGCGCCGGGTGCGAGCCGCGGCAGCAATATTGACCACAGCGCCTGACGCGCCTCCGTCGTCAGGTGTCCCAGCACCCCGAAGGCCACGACCGCGCCCAGCCGCTCGGGTAGCTGCAGCTTGTCCACCGTGTCCGGGATAATCGTGACGCGCCGCCGCAGTTCCGGCCTTTGCGCCACGCAATGGGTCAGCACCGCGCGCATGGCCGGGGCTGGCTCCACCGCCAGAATATCCACCAGCGGCACGGTTTCGGCTATCGCCAGCACCGTTCGTCCGGTGCCAGCGCCGATATCCAGCACCGGGTCGTGAATATCGGTGAATGCCGACAGCCGCTCACGCAGCGCGGTTTCACCCGCGGAGTGCGCGCGACCAACCAGATCGTAAAACTCAGCGACCGGCGAGTAGAAGTCTTCCATAGATTATCCTTCACTGAACAAGGGTGAGAACTGCCGTAATGCCTGCCGCACGCAAGCCACCACGGCGGCACGCTGGCTGGCAATGAAAAAGTGATCGCCAGGAAAACGATGCACGATACTTTCAGCTGAGGTGTATGCCGCCCAGGCCTCGGCTTGCGACAGAGGCAGTTCACTGTCGCCTTCGCCGCTCAACACCACTATCGGGCAGGTGAGCAAACGCGCAGGCTGCGGGCGGTAATTCTCAATCAGTCGGTAATCATTGCGGATCGCCGGTAGCAGCAGCTCCGCCAGCTCTGGTTGTTCACGCAGCGTCTGGTTATCGTCGCTGAGGCGCAGCAGTTCCTCGATAATTTGCCGATTGCTACCCAGATGAATGCCGCTGTCCAGCGGATGAAAATCCGGCGGCTGGCGGCCTGAGACGATCAGCAGTTCTGGATGCCGGCCGTGGGCGGCCAGCGACTGCGCCAGCTCATGGGCGATGGCACCGCCCATACTGTGTCCGAGCAGGGCAAAACGGCGTCCCGCCAGATGCGGCAACAGCTCCTCCTGCAAGGCGGTCAGCAGCTCGGGCATATTGTCGATGAAAGGCTCAGCGAAGCGGTCCTCGCGTCCCGGATACTGCACCACTGCCAGCTCCGCCTCAGACGCATCGAACAAGTAAGGCCACGGGCGAAACGTACTGGCCGCCCCGCCGGCATGGGGTAAGCAAACCAGCAACAGCGGCGCAGCGGGTGCGGGCTGGTAAAAGCGTAAAAAATGCTGACTCATCGCGGGGTCTCCCCAGTTAACCGATCAATAAGCGGCAGGATGGCCGGCGTGTCGGGATAAATCAGTTCTGGCGGCCCCAGCACCGATGACACCCGATGCCAGAATCCGGTCACGCCCAGCGCCCATTGCACCTGCTGCTGCGCCAGCGCAGGGGCGTCGATGGAGCGCTGAAAATCCGCCACCGCGCAATTAATGGCCTGCGGCCACATCTGTTCGAAAATCTCGCTGAAGCTGACGGCTTCGCTGCCAGGCAAAAGGGTGCTGCTGGCTGCCGATAAACGTTCTGTCCCCTCGCCCTCCAGCACCAGGCGATGGGTTTCATCACGATGGGTATGTAATCTGGGGCTCCAGATCGCCGGGCCGTGGGTATCCGCGAGTGCCAGTACGCCGCTTTCGGCGGTGATGGTCAGGCGGTGCAGCAACAGCGCGTGGTTGTCGGCGTCTGCCGGATGGATTTGGTTCTGAACACGCAGCGTCAGCGGTACGCCGCCGATACTGCCGTGCAGGCAGGTATAAGGTCCCACCTGGCGGGGCTGCATCAGCTCCAACTGCGCCGGGCGCAGTTTTCCCAGCGCACGCGCAATCACATCCAGCAGCGGGTAGAGAACCTGCGCGCCGCACACGCCTTCAATGTATTGCACCGGCTGGCGCTGACGCAGAATCGCGGCCGCCTCGAGAAAGCGACGGATGGGGGCAACAAAGGGGTAGAAGGCATTGATGCCAAAACGGACGCGATGCTGGTGCGCCGTGCGCAGGCAATCGGCCAGCTCGTCAGGATGAAGCGGATGCTCCTGCAATACATGAATGCCCCGCGTTAACAGCTGGCAGGCGATTTCCGCGCCCTTGCCGCCGGAGACGGCCGCCCTCACCACTACGCAGGCAAGGTCTATATCGGCCGGCAGACTTGCCGCCGAGGTGTAGTGAGCGATATTCAGCTCACGCGCGTAGCCCGCGGACGCGGCAGAGCCGCTGGAAAGAATCCCGACCAGTTCAATCATCGGATTGTTGACCAGCGCGCGCAGATAAAAGCGTCCAAAGCTGGTACCACAGACAATCGCGCGGCGGCGGGGTGTCGAAGCTGGAGTCATATCACCCCCTGCTCTGGCTGCATATCCGGCAGATACTGGCTGATGTGGGTGCCCGCATGCAGCCGCGTGATATCAGCCAGCACGGTCGCCGGGTGCAGTACACAATCGGCAAAATACACGCCCGGCGCAATCTCGCCGCGCATCAGGCTCAGAACGGTACTGACGGCGGTGGCGGCGGTGAGCGCCAGGCTGCTGTCCGTGCGCACCACGACGCGCCGACGCCGCTCCCCCTCCTGCTGCCAGTCAAACACCATCTGGTAATAAGGGGCGTAGCCCGCCAGATCAATTTCACTGGCCTTCTCCACCGCTGCACGGGCAAGCGCGAGACTCTGCGATGAGCCATCCACCTTGCCGCGCAGCCCGGTCAGGGTTTCCCGCAGGCATTGACCGCTGAAAACGTTGTACCAGCTCAGAGCGGAGAGATGATGGCGCAGCGCCAGCCGTTCGGCGTCGGCGCTCAGCCAGGGCAGTAACGTAACGTGGCCGGTGAAATGCGCCAGCGTATCCGTCTGCTGCGTTGACAGAACGTGGCGTGCGCGACGCCCGAGCCGCCAGCCGGCACCGGCCTCGCCGTACCAGTAATCGCTGCCCTGCAACGCATTGCATTGTTCATTTAACGACAGCACCAGATCGGCGGCAGCCGCGCCGCTCACCCGCTCAATACCGCCGCTGTAGACCGTCAGATCGCCGCCAGCACGCTGGCTCATCCAGCCCGGGACCAGATTCGCCAGCCCGGGCAACATCCCGGCGGAGAGCACCGCAGTCCAGCGCTTATCGCTGGCAGGTTGCCGCTGTAACAGATGCCACGCCGGGCCATCACCTGAGACATCCACATAATGCGCATGCGCCGAGGCGGCAGCACGCGCCACCCGATCGAGCACCTGATAGGAGGGACCGGCGCAGTTCACCACCGCGACGCAACCCCGGCAAAACTCGCGAAGCGCCGCCTCCTGCCATAGATCCACCGGCTGAGCTTCCGCATCCAGCCGTGTCGCCAGCTGCCGTAAGGGATCGCGACGGCGACCGCCGAGCCGCAATGCAAATCCTGCCTGAGCCAGCCAGCGGCTGACATAGCGCCCTGCGCCGCCGGTGGCGCCGAGTACCGCGATGATGTTGTCGTTCATCAGGCTTCTCCCGGCGCGGTGTGGCGCGCGATCAGCGCAGCCAGGGCGGGCGCATGCTGACGAGCCAGGCAGCTAAAATGGTCGCCGGGCGTATCTTCAACAATGAGTTCACCCAGGCACAGCCGGCGCCAGTAGTCGTGGACATCGCCGGGCGTACCGGGCAAGAGAGGATCGCTTTCGCTGTTACGCACCAGGATGGTTTTACCAAACCAGGGATCGGGGCGATATTGCCCCACTGACGCCATGCTGTGTCCGAACAGGGCGTAACGACTCGCAAACAACGCGCTGGCTTCATCCTCCTGATGGTAGGCTCCCTGGGCCATGCCGGCCGTCTGCAATGCTTGCAGGCGAACGGACTGCGGCTGCTGGAACCAGCGCGTCAGCGCCTGCGCGACCTGCGAATGGTCGTCGAGGCAATCAAATGCGTCTTCGGCGATACGCTGCGGGGTCCGTTGCAGGATAGCGCTCACGGCGGCGGCCAGCGCCGGCTCCTGCGGCAGCCCCAGTTTCTCCAGGTCGGCCCCGATCGCGCGGGCAAACACGTAATCCACCAGCCGCGCGTCATCCACCTGCGGCGGCTGATACGCGCTGATGACCACCAGCTCGCGCACGTTTTTGCCGCGTTCGCTGAGCTGACGGGCGATTTCCGCGGCCAGCAAGCCACCGAGGCAATATCCCAGCAAAGTGAAGCTTTCCCCCTGCGCTGACAACGCATCGGCATAGTGGCCGGCCAGCGTAACCAACGCCTCATGCGGCGCCAGCGCCATAAACGCCTGCTGGCTGGGCAGTTCGAGACCAACGCCGCGGGCAAATAGCGACTTGTCCAGGCTCGCCAGCAGATGCTGATACGGCTGGAGATTGCCCGTACCGGCGTGAAGCAGCACGCAGCAGTGGCGGTGATAATCCTGCGGGCCCCACAATGGAACCAGCACGGCGCGAGCCTGCTGTTGCTGCTCACTCTGCGTCGCGCTGCTGCGTAGCAAATCCGCCAGCGCCATCACCGTGGATTCCCGCAGCAGATGGCGCAGCAGGGTTTCCCATTCGAAATGAGCCGCCGCCGCGACCCGGGCGCGCAGACGTCCGATCATGCGTGATAACAGCAGGGAATCGCCGCCCAGCGCATAGAAGTCAGCATCGCGCTGCACGTCCGCCACTCCCAATACTTCCGCCCAGACGGCGGCAATCTGCTGTTCCAGCGCATCGCGCGGAGCGTTACCGCTGCCTGCCTGCTCCGCCCTGGTCAACTGCTGCGGCGCGGCGCTCAGCAGCCGCTGACGATCGGTTTTACCGTTAGCCGTACGCGGCAGACGATCCAGCAGATGTAGATGTGCAGGCACCATATAGCCCGGCAGCCGATCGCGCAGAAAATCCCGCAGCTCATCGCGGCGGAGGCTGGCGCGGTCCGTTTTGAACTGGGCGATAAATACCCCCTGCCCGGAGCTGGACAGCGCGCTTTCCGCCGGCGGGGCGCAATCGGATATCGTCGCCCCCGCCTGCGCCAGCAGGTCAAGCCACTGCTCGCGGGTGAAGAACGTTTGATCGGTGTTGGCGCGCAGGTCCGTAAAGCCCGTCAGTTCCGGGAAGAACTCCATCGAAACCAGCAGCGGGTAGTTATGACGACGGAAAGGTTCGATAAACACCAGCGTACCGCCGGGCGCCAGCAATGAGGAGAATTGCGCCAGCACGTCACCGGCGTTGCGGGCGTTATGCAGCACGTTGGCGCACAGGATCACATCAAAGCTATTCGCCGCCATCCCCTGCCGCCCGGCATCTTCGTTCATGTCAAAAATGCCGTAGTGCATCCACGGATAAGGGGCGAAAAGCTTACGCGCTTCAACGAGGAAGAACTCTGACAGATCGGTAAACCAGTATTCAGGCTGCCAGGGCGCCAGAGCAGGCACCAAATCGCTGGCGGTCCCCGCCACGCCGGCCCCCACTTCCAGCACCCGTAACGGGCGGGCGCTGGAAGCCGCCAGCGCCGAGATCGCCGCAATCACGATCGCGTTCATGCTCTGACTGACCAGGTTATCCCGGTAGGCCGCGTGGGCGGTCGACAGCTCGCCTTCCGGGAACAGAATACCGCGGACATCGGTTTCGCCACGCAGCAGCCCGCTCAGGCAATCGCTGCAAACGCGGATATAGTGCAACGTCTGGCTGCCATAACCGGCACGCTGCTCAAGCTGTTCCACCACGTGCCAGCACTGCTGCAACGTGGTCGCATCGCAGGGGATCAGGTCTGCGTAGCGTCCCTGCGCGTCCTGGGTGAGCGCACCGGCGCTGACCAATCCGGCCAGCCAGCGGCGCAACAGTCGCTGATGAACCTCCGCCACCCCGGTCGCATGATAGATCTCCTCCAGCGAGTGACGGGAAGTGGTCGTGGCGAACAGGCCATCCTGACGCAGGCGATCGGACATCGCGAGAATCGCCACGCGATCCGCTCCCGCCATTAACGCCTCGAAAGCTTCACCATCAATCTGCTGTTCAATATGTCGCGCACGCTGCCGGGCGTTTTCCATCGCCGGCCGACTGCTGGGCTGCTCGCCCGCCGCCAGTTCCGCGAATCCCAGCAGATTACTGGCGGTGCCATGACCTTCCGTCAGGCATACGGCAGCATCGGCGACAGCCGGGTGTTGGCGCATCGCCGCGGCGATTTCACCCAGCTCAACGCGGTGCCCGCGGATTTTGACCTGGTTATCGACCCGCCCCAGAAACTCGATGTTGCCATCCGGCCAGTACCGCCCCCGATCTCCGGTCAGGTACAGGCGCCGCCCGTCATCGCGGGTCACAAAACGCGCGGCGGTCTTCTCTCTGTCCATCCAGTAACAATCCGCCAGCCCGTCACCGCTGATGGCGATCTCGCCGCTGACCCAGTCAGGGCGATCGTGCAGGCTCTCATCAACAATATGCAGTTGCTGATTGACCAACGGCTTACCATACGGAATGCTCTGCCAGGACGGCGCGACGTGCGTGACCGGATGGAATACCGACCAGATTGCCGCTTCAGTCGCGCCTCCCAGCGCTATCAGTTGACCATCGGCTGAGATGGCCTGCAGTTGTTCCAGCAGATTAAGTGGAACCCAGTCTCCCGATACCAGCGCCAGGCGTAGCGTCGGCAGGGGCTGTTGCGTATCGGCCAGCATCTGCAGCTGGGCCGGCACGCTGTTCCATAGCGTGACGCCATATTGAGTGATGCATTCAGCCCAGTGTGAAGGATCCGCTTTTCTCGCTTCCTGCGGATAGACCAGAGCGCCTCCCGCCGCCAGCACGCCAAACAGATCGTACACTGACAGATCGAAACTCAGGTTAGCGACCGCCAGGACCCTATCCCGGGCGCTCACCGCAAAGCGACGGTTGATATCGGCAATCGTATTCCAGGCGGCATGATGGTTGATGACCACGCCTTTCGGTTCACCGGTCGACCCGGAGGTATAGATAATATAGGCAGGCTGATGGAGACCGATTCTGAGTGGCTGGAAATCACCAGCGGACGTCTCCGTACGCCAGGCGATCGGATCTACGTCCTCAGGTAATTGTTCAGGATCGTCACAGATTGCCCGGCGCACCCCGGCGTTACGCAAAATTGCCTCCCGGCGGCGGGCAGGCTGTTGCGCATCAACCGGTACATAGCACCCGCCATTCAGCAGGATGGCAAGAGGGGCGAGCGCATGGGCGCGCCCTTTCCCGCACATCACCGCGACGGCTTCGCCTGGACAGTGCCCCGCCCGCTGTAAATCCGCCGCCAGTCCGTAAGCCCGGGCGGCCAGTTCGCCGTAAGTCAGGCTCCCTTCATCGTCCCACAGCGCAATGGCATCCGGCTGCCGTTCCGCCTTATCCAGGAATCCCTGCTGTAGCAGCCGGGCGAAATCTGGCTGGCTATCCGCGTTAGTCCGTTGGCGAACGGCGGCTTGTGCCGCAGGCAGAGTCAGCAGCTGACGCTGGTTAAGGCAAGACTCGCCGTCCTCCAGCAGCCGCTGGATTAAACCGCTGAAGGCATTAAACGCGTGTTCAATAAACTGCTCGGGGAATAGCCCCTCGCGCGAGTCCCACGCCAGCATCATGCCATCGGGCTGGGCGGTAACCTGGCAGTCAATCAACACCTGCGGGGTTTGGGTTAAACCCTGCTCGATACGATAGCGCGCCGGGGCCTCCTGCCGCTCCCCCTGGCCGAGCGTGCTGGTAAACACCACGGGCATCAGCACCGCCTCACCATGATGGCGTGACAGTTCACTCAACGCTTCAAGGCCTGAGAAGGCGCTATGGTCGAGATCGGCAAACAGGCGCTGATTGAGGGTCAGCAGCTGCCTGGCAAACACCTCATCCCCACGCAGATCGACCTCCAGCAGCGTGACAGAGGTGAAATCCCCGACCACTCGTTCAAGGTCACGATGCTGCCCCTCACGGCGGAAAATGGGCAGGTTAAGCGTGAAGTGGCGACTGTCGCTGTAGAACCCCATCACCTGTGAGAACGCCCCCAGCAGCAGCGCGTTCAGCGTCACCTGCGCCTTCGCGGCCAGCTGGTTCAGCCGCTGACGCTGTTGATGGGACAAGCGCAGATGGCGACGGACAAATGTGGCTTTCTCAGCGGCGGCGCTAGCTGGCAAGGCCGGAGCATTGGGGAGCTCAGGGATGCGCTCCCGCCAGTATTGCTGCGCCTTACGGTAGCGTGCGCCCTGGCGCGCTGCGCGCCGGGCAATCACGTAGTCACGGAAACCCAACGAGGGCGCGGGCAGCAGCGTCCCTGGCGCAAACAGCAGTTGATCCAGTTCATCCACCAGCAGATAAAGGCTGGCGGAATCCACCAGGATCAGCTCAATCGACAACAGCAGGCGGGTTTGTCCTGCCGCGAAGATAGTGGCCGCGGCAAAAAGCGGCCAGCGCTGGTAATCCGCCGGGGCAGCCAGCATCGCTTCGCGCAACTCAGCGATACGCGCCCCGATTTCTGTGGTTGGCAGGTCTGGCCATTCGTGTTGTTGCGGCTGGAATAGCGGCACCTGCGGCAGAACGCGCTGGAATCCCTCTTCCTCAATCACCACCCGCAACATGTCGTGGCGAGCAATCAGCTGATTAAGCGCCCGGCTGAGCTGCGCAGGCGTGACGGGCCGATCAAAACAAATCTCCAGATATCCCCGACAGGCGACGCCGCCGAACGCGAACGCGCTATGACGCCCGACAAAATAGGCCTGCTGCGCCTCCGTTAAGGGGAAAGGCGTAAAACGCGCATCGGGATCGGCTTGCAGCACTGCCCCGCTTTCCTGCTGCCTGAGCCAGTCGAGGATGGCCGGTTTATGGTCGCGCAATTCCTGCATAATGGCTTCGGTCATCACTCCCGCAGGCGCGCGAAAGCGCAGATTGTTCTCCTCCTGCCACAGTTCAATGCCCTGAGTTTCCAGTCGTACGATAACGTCAGAAATTTTCACAATAAACCTTCTTCCATACTGTTTTTGTCAGCCAAATGCCTTTCGACGGATGCGCAAAGGCCCGAGAGGGTAGCGTCAGCAAAAAAGTCTCGTAGTGTCAGACAGATACCGAAGTGTTTGCAGATTTGCGCTACCAGGCGGGTGCCCAGTAGCGAATTACCGCCAGCGCTGAAGAAGCTTTCGCTGGCATGGCCCGGCTGCGCGCCCAGCACCTGCTGCCAGATGTCCGCCAGCGCCTGCTGGTGAGGGCCGTCCAGGGACAGCGCGGTTTCCGCAGCCTGAGCGGTGAGCTGCGCCAGCGCCTTGCGGTCGATTTTGCCGTTAGCAGTGAGCGGCCAGTTGCTGAGAGAAGTGATGGCCGCAGGGATCGCCCAGCCAGGCAACACGCTACGCAGCCCGCGCTGCACCTCGTCGATCGCTGTCCCGCCCTCATAGAAGGCGTGCAGGCTGGCGCTGACGCCGCTCCCCTTGAGTAACACCACCGCGCGGCGTACCCCCGGACAACGCTGCAGCTGCTGTTCAATTTCGCCCAGTTCAATGCGGTGGCCGCGTAACTTCACCTGACCATCGCGTCGCCCGAGGAATTCGAGGACGCCGTCGGGGCGGTAACGTCCCATGTCGCCCGTGCGATACCAGCGCTGCGGGTAGTCGCCGCTAAAACTGGCCTGGGTCAGATTCCGATCGCCACAGTACCCGCGCGCCACCCCCATCCCGCCAATCCACAGCTCACCTGCCACCCAGTCCGGCAGATCGCAGCCCAGTTCATCCACCACCCTGAACTGCTGATTGCGCAGCGGTAAACCGTAAGGGACCGATGTCCAGTCGCGCGGCGGCCGGGACGGAACCGCCCAGGCGTTGGACCAGATGGCGGCTTCCGTCGCACCGCCCAGCGCAATGGTCCGGCACTGCGGCGCAATAGGTTCCAGCCGGGCGGCAATGTCCGGACTGACCCAATCGCCTGACAGCAATGCCAGACGCAGCGCCGGTAATTCACCGCCGCGCAGCTGCGCGATTTCGATCGTCATCTCCATCAGCGTGGGGACGCTGTTCCAGACGCTGACCCGGTGCTGCTGCATTAGCGCCAGCCACCCCTCGGCATCGCGATGCTCTTCTTCCGCGCTGAGCACCAGCTGCGCGCCCTGGCTCAATGCGCCGAAGATATCGAAAACCGACAGGTCAAAATCGAGCGCGGCCACTGCCAAAAACACATCCTGACTGCGGATGGCATAACGCTGGCAAATGTCGTCGACGGTGTTACTGGCGCTGCGGTGTTCAACTTCCACGCCTTTGGGTTCACCGGTCGATCCGGAGGTAAAGATGATGTAAGCCAGGCTGGCCGCATCGGGCAGCACCGGCTCAGGCAGCGGCGCGCAGTTGAGTAGCTGCTGCAGAGGAAGAGATATGGCGCCGTCCACGCAGCCAATCGCCCGCTTCGCCTGTGCTTTACGGCATAACAATGCCTGCCTGGCGGGCGGATGTTTGCCATTGACGGGCAGATACGCGGCGCCCGCCGCCAGTACGCCCAGCACCGCCGCTATCTGATCGACGCCGCGCGGCAGACCTATCGCCACGCAGTCGCCTTCGTTAACCCCCTGCTGCTGAAGACCCGCCGCCACCGCAAGCGCTCTTTCCCGCAGCTCGCCGTAGCTGATGCCGCCGCTCTGCCCGTCCCACAGCGCTATCCGCTGCGGGTGACGACGCGCCTGCTCAAAGAAGCCCTGATGCAGCAGCGCCGGGCCCTGCTGCGGTGCTTCGGTGGCATTGATCCGCTCGCGAACGCTCTGCTGAGCGAGCGGCAACTGGCGCGGCGGCGGCAGCTGCCAGTCGTCGTCGGCCAGCCGCTGCAGGGCCGCGCAATAGCTGGCAAACATCTGCTCCACCATCTGCGGCGGGAACAGATCCTCCAGATAATCCCAGCTCAGCAGCAGGCCATCTTCGAGGTCAATCACCTGATGATCCAGCCACACCTGCGGCGTCTGAGACAGCGTAAAATCGGGCCAGGGCGCGGCTTTCGCCAGCGCATCGGCCACGCCGAGCATGCTGGTGAACACCACCGGCACCGCTCGCGTTTCACCGCCATGATGCTGCGCCAGCTGCCGCATCACGCTGACAGCGGAGACCTCCTGATGATCCAAATCGCGCCAGATTTGCGCCTGCATCCGCTGGGCATGACTAAGCCAGCTCTCATCCGCCCGGGCGTGGTATTCCGCCAGTATCAGCGAGGTAAAGTCGCCGATGACCCGGTTGATATCAGGATGGAGCGGCTTGCGGTCAAACAGCGTCATATTAACCACCAGCGAGCGCTGCCCGCTCCAGCGGCTCAACACCTCGGAGAAGCAGGTCAACAGCAGCACCGAGGGGGTAATTTGCGCCTGGCGCGCCCGTTGCAGGATCTTTTGCCACTGCGGCGTTGCCAGCCGAGCCTGCAGGCGGTGGAATACAGGCTGAGTCAACGTCTCCGGTTCAACCTGCGTCGGTAATGCAGGCGCGGCAGGCAACGAAGCCAGCCGCTGCTGCCAGTACTGGAGGGATTCAGAGGACGTCCCCTGCCGCTGGCGCAGGCATTGGTAATCGCGGAATCCCACGCCGAGCGGCGGCAAAGGCTGCTCAGGATGCTGGTAGTAGTGGAACAGTTCGGTGAACAGCGTCAGCATGCTGAGGCCATCGACAATCAGGTTGTCGAGCAGCACGGCCAGCCGCAGCTGGCGATCGCCGTAATGGATGACCTGGACGTCGTAGAGACGCCCGCTGTCGGGGGCGAGTTTCTGTCGCGCCATCTGTTGACGCAGTTCATCCAAAGAAGCGGCGCCCAGGTGATGCTGGCGGAAGTGGTAGAAAGGCACCTCCTGCATAATCTGCTGCTGGCCGTCAGCGGTGATGCGACAACGTAGCATGTCATGACGCAGCACCAGCTGATGCCATGCCTGCTCCATGCGCGCGACGTCCATACCCGGCAGTTCATATTCGTTGTAGCACTGCGCCGCGATATCACCGAGCGTGAACGCCTCCTGGCGGCCCAGCCAGTACGCCTGCTGCACATCGGTCAGCGGGAAGGGTTGGTAGCGGCAGGTCGCGTCATGCGCTAGCACCGGCTGCTGCGCCGTTGCTTCACGTTTCAGGCTGGCAGCAAACGGGCGTAGCTCAGGGGTGCTAAACAGGGACGAGAGCGCCCCACGGAAACCCGCCTGTTGTAGTCGGCTCATCAGGCGGGTTGCCACCAGGCTGTCGCCGCCAAGGCTGAAGAAGTTATCGCTCGCGGCAACGTGCGGCACCGCCAGCAGCTCACACCACAGCTGCGCCAGCAGGGTCTCCGCCTCGCCGCTGATGGGCTGTTGCTCACCGGCATGCGCTGCCTGTTCCAGCCGCTCCGCAATCTGTCGGGTGATAGCTTCACGATCGACTTTGCCATTGGCGGTGAGCGGGATCTGGCTGATTTGAATCAGGTGCTCAGGCACCTCATAATCCGGCAGGCTGGCCTGCGCGGCGTGTTTTACCGCGGCCAGGTCGATCGGCCGGGAGGCCACCAGCGCCGCCGCCAGCTGCCGCGTTGTGCCGGTTAACACCACCGCCACGGCGCTCTCCACCTGCGGCAGACGACTGAGCGCGCCTTCCACCTCGCCCAACTCAATGCGGTGGCCGCGGATCTTGACCTGATTATCGGCCCGGCCAAAGAACTCCAGCACGCCGTTGGGACGATAGCTGGCAACGTCGCCGGTGCGATACCAGCGACGTTGCTGCCACGCGACGAACTTCTCTGCGCTACGCTTTTCATCACCGTGGTAGCCCGTCGCCACGCCGGCCCCGCTGACCCACAGCTCGCCCTTGACCCAGTCCGGGCAATCACCTCCCTGCTGGTCCACCACCCGGCACTGCATATTCGCCAGCGGGACGCCGTACGGCGCCGATGCCCACCAGGGATCGTCAGGCTGGATCTCATAACACGTCGAGTGAATCGCCGCCTCGGTCATCCCACCGAGGGAGACAAAACGCGCCTGCGGCGACAGTTGCCATAAATCCTGCGGCAGCTGGCGCACCACGCGATCGCCCCCGACCATCACCAGACGCAGCGCCTGAGTGAGTCCATGCGCTTGAGCAGCAACGGTAATCATCTCGATCAATGCGGGTACGGCGCTGATGACGCTGACCTGCCAGTGGTTAATTAACCCCACCCAGGCGGCGGCATCACGGCGCTCCGCCTCATCCACCACCGCCAGCGAGGCGCCACGCCCGAGGAAGGTGAAAATGTCGTAGGCTGAGAGATCGAAATCGAGGGCCGACAGGGTGATGGAGCGATCGTTGTCGCTGATGCCGAACCGCGCCGCGACGGCATCAACGGTGTTCGCCACCGCGCCATGACTCACCACCACCCCTTTGGGGGTGCCGGTTGAACCGGAGGTAAAGATAATGTACTTCGCGGCTTCTGCAGGCTGCACACGGGGCGCGGCCAGGGGGGTCGCCTGTAATGCCTCACTAAGGCTGGTTACCGCTACGCCCTGCGGCCAGCTGAGCTGATGCAAACTGTTTTCATCGCACAGCACCCGCTTTACCCCGGCATCGCGATAGACCACCGCGCGGCGCGCTTCCGGTAAACCGATGCCGGAAGGGACATAGCAGCCCCCCGCAGCTAACACGCCCAGCACCGCGACAATTTGCCGGGGGCCTTTTGCATGAGTGATGGCGACTCTGTCGCCGGGTTGTATCCCTCGTTGCTGCAGATAGCCCGCAACCGCCAGCGCCTGTTGCGCCAGGGTGCCGTAATCCATCCGCCCTTCCCGGCTCCAGAGCAGCGCGGTGGCGTCCGGATGTTGATGGGCCTCGGCAAAGAAGCGCAGGTACAGCGGCCGTGAATCCGGGAAGGAGAACGCGGTCTGATTGGTGAGCCGGCGTACCTGCTGCTGGCTCTCCGGTAATGGCAGCGTCAACGGCTGGCGCCAGTCGGATTGGGTTAGCTGCGCCACCAGCTGACAGTAGCTGCTGAACATCGCCTCGATCATGCCCGCCGGGAATAACGCCTCCAGCGCATCCCACTCCAGCAGCAGACGCCCGCGAGACTCGCTGATTTTTGCGTCCAGCCACACCTGCGGCGTTTGCGTGATGGCGTAGATTTGTTGGGGGAAGGCATCCGAAAGATCGAGCGACGCGTCTTTATCCAGCCCGATAACGCTGGTGAACACCACCGGCATTGAGGCCATAGTCTGACCTTTCTGGCGGGCCAGTTCGCGCAATACCCAGATCCCGGACACTCCGCGTTGCGCCAGGGCCGCCCCTTCCTGCTGCTGCAGGCGACGGGCCGCGGCAAGGAAATCGCCTCCGGCGCTGCTTTGATAACCCAGCAGCAGAATTGAGGCGAAATCACCGACCACATGATTAATCTGCGGATGGCGCGGCTGACGATCAAACATCGTCAGGTTGATGGCCAGCGCGGTCTGGTTGCTCCAGCGAGCCAGCACTTCGCCATAGGCCGCAGCCAGCACCACGCTCGGCGTAATGCCGTAACTTTTCGCCACCGCCTTTAACTGCTGCCAGCG
This sequence comes from Brenneria tiliae, assembly GCF_023347575.1. NCBI lineage: Bacteria > Pseudomonadati > Pseudomonadota > Gammaproteobacteria > Enterobacterales > Pectobacteriaceae > Brenneria > Brenneria tiliae. Next base: position 140,807 of record NZ_JAKPCB010000093.1, read on the forward strand.
GCCGGGAGATAACTCGTGACTCCAGCGACGAAAACGCGGCTGTTGCAGGGTTTCAGGCGCGACCGCCAGCGGCAGCGCGGGACGTTCCGGCAACGTTGAGAGATGCTGCTGCCACCATGCCTGCGCCTGCCGCTCGCGCTCCGCAGCGGGCCGATTTTGCAAGACATAGTCGCGGTAGCGGATGGACAGTTCCGGCAGGCTGGAGCAGGGATCGCGATACAGCCGATCCCATTCAGTAAACAGCACCATGATGCTGCGGCCATCCAGCATCATACTGTCCAGGCTGACGAATAAACGCTGGCGCTGCGCATAATGGGCGACATGGATGGCGAACAACGGCCACTGACACGGTTCGTAAACCTGATGCGACAATGTTTCGCGCAGGGTTGCCAGTTCAGCCTGTGCATCTTCGTTCAACCAGTGCTGCTCAATTTCCCACGCGGGAAGCTGCTCCGCGACCTGCTGCTGCCCCTCCTCCGTTACGCGAACGCGCAACATGTCATGACGCAGCATCAGCTGACGCCAGGCCTGTTCCAGCCGCACGACATCCAGCCCCTGGCCGTCGAACTCAATGTAGAAGTGCGACCCTACCGCCCCCAGCGTCATTTCCCCGGAGCGACCTATCCAGAAAGCACGCTGGATATCGCTGAGCGGGAACGGTTGATAACGATTGGCTTCATCGGCGCTAAGCGGCTGGTCAGGTACCTGATGCTGGCGTCGCACGTGGGCGCAAAATGCCGCCAGCGTTGGCGTGGCGAAGAGTTCGGCCAGGGGGGCGGTAAGGCTCTGTTCATGCATCCTGGCGATTAGGCGCGTGGCGATCAGGCTGTCGCCCCCCAGCACGAAGAAATTGTCCTCGCGTCCCACCTGCGCGACCTGCAGCAGCTGCTGCCATAGGGCGGCGACCCGTTGCTCAATCTCCCCTTCGGGAGGCTGAAATTGTCGTTCAGCGCTCGCCAGCTGCCGCTCTGCCTGCTGCTGCAACGCGCGACGATCCAGTTTACCGTTCGCCGTCAGCGGCATTTCTGCGAGGAACTGATAGTGTTCCGGCACGGCATAGGCTGGCAGCTGCGCCTGTAGCCAGCTGCGCAGCGTTGCATGACTCAGGGGTTGCAACGTCACCAGGCTGGCGCACAGCTGTCTGGCAGCCGGCGATACGATGCCAACGCTTGCCTGAAGCACCTGGGGATGGCTGAGTAACGCGGTTTCAATCTCACCCAATTCAATACGGTGGCCGCGTATTTTAATCTGCTGGTCGGTACGCCCAATGTACTCAATGATGCCTTCAGGCCAGTAGCGTACCCGGTCACCGCTGCGATACCAGCGGCGGCCAGCATCCTCAACAAACTTTTCCGCGGTACGGACAGGATCTTTCAGATAACCCAAAGCCAGGCCGGGTCCGCTAACCCACAGCTCGCCGCCGACCCAGGCCGGGCAATCGCGACCGCGATCATCGACGATACGGCAATGCATATTTGCCAGCGGCTGCCCGAAAGGCACCGCTGACCATCGCGTATCATCCGGTTGCAGGACAAAAACCGTTGAGTGGATAGCCGCTTCCGTCATCCCGCCCAGCCCGACAAATGCAGCCTGCCCGGTCAGCGACCACCAGCGCGAGGCCATCTCCGCCGGGATGCGATCGCCCCCCATCATCACCAGACGCAGCGATGGCAGGGGTTTGTCGGCCGCGGCGGTGAGGATCATATCCAATAGCGCCGGAACGCAGCTGATGATCGTGACCTGCCAGCGCTGTAATAACGCCACCCACGCGTGGGCATCCCGGCGCTGGAATTCATCGACCACCACCAGACCCGCCCCACGGCTCAGGCTGGCGAAGATATCGTAAGCCGACAGGTCAAAATCCAGCTCAGAAAGCGAGATGGTGCGATCCGCCGGCGTGAACCGGAACAAGCCGTCGACGGCATCAATGGTATTGGCTACCGCGCCATGTGAAACGGCCACGCCTTTTGGCGTCCCCGTCGATCCGGATGTGAAGATCGCGTACATGGCCTGCTGAGGCGAAACCGGCAGGCAAAATTGCAATGGCGGGCTGGCTAACGCCGCGCTGAGCGGCACCACGGCCACCCCTTCTGGCCATGACGGCTGGCAACCGGGCCGATCGTCGCTCAGGACCCACCGCACGTCAGCCGTCTGATACACCTGCTGGCGGCGTTGTAACGGCACATCAATCCCGCAGGGGACATAGGCTGCGCCGGCGGCCAAAATACCCAGCGCGGCGATGACCTGCCCGATGCCTTTCCCCATGCTGACAGCAACGTAGTCGCCTGCCTTCACGCCCTGCTGCTGCAGATATCCGGCAACGCATAACGCCTGATGCGCCAGCTCGCCATAGGTCAGTTGCTGCTTATCCCCCCACATCAGCGCAATCGCCTGGGGCCGTTGTTGAGCCTGGTGGAAAAAGCGCTGATGGAGCGGGATACCCGATGCTACAGGCGCTTCGGGCTGAGGGAATGACGCCAGCGGAACCGGCGTGGCAAGCGGTTTCCGCCAGCTGACGGGATCTTGCAGCAGCTGAAGCGTACGCTGACGGAACCAGTCAAACATCGCATCAATAACCTGGGGTAAGAACAGGTCGGCGCGGAAATCCCAGTTCAGCAGGATCCCCCCCTGATACTCTGTGGCCTGGGCATCCAGCCACACCTGCGGCCCCTGCGAGATTGACCAAACCGGGTCGCCCAGCGTCTGTTTGACCTGGGGTTCATACAATTCACCCAGCGCCAGCGCGCTGGTGAAAACCACCGGAGCCAGCACCTGTTCCCCACTTTGCTGCCGGGCCAGATCGCGCAGCACCTCAACACCGCCGTAGGCCGAATGCGCCATTGCCTGATGCAGTTGCCCCTGGAATCCCCTCGCCTGGGCGATAAAGTCAGGCTGGCTGGCAGGTTCAATCGTCACCAGCACCGAGCTGGAGAAATCACCGACCAGGAGATCGACCTGAGGATGGTCGGAGTGGCGGGAAAATACGGGCAGGTTAAGTACGAAGGGAGCGGCCCCGCTCCACAAACCAATTGTCTCGGAAAACAACGTCGCCAACACGACCGGAACGGTCAGCCCGGCCTGTTGACTCAGCTGTGACAGCGTCTGACTTTGAGCTTCATTAAGACAGAAGTGTTTGCGTTCAGTACGGGGAACAGCGCTCGACGTGCGCAGCGGTAAGGCAGGCGGACCGGCCAAATCGGCTAATTGCCGCTGCCACCAGCGGCGATCTTCCTGCCACTGCGATTGCTGATTTTCACGTTTTTGCCGGAGATAGCTCTGGTAGCTGAAATTTAGCTCGGGAAGGGACGCGTCGGGCCGGGCATAGAGTGAGGCCAGTTCGCGCAGCAGGATGCGCAGACTGGCGGCGTCACCCGCGATCATATCCAGATCCAGATGCAGCCGGCTGCGCTGTCCGGGCAGCCGCGTCAGTGCCAGCATCATCGTCTGGCCCTGTTCGATATCCAGCCGCTGGTGGGTGTAGCGTTGACGATATTTTTCCAGCTGTAGCGTCACTTCCGTTGCGCAGAGATCGATTAAGTCATTCACCTGTAACTGACAATCTGAAACCGCGACGGTGTGCTGTAACCCTTCGCTATTGATGCGCATCCGTAGCATCGGATGGCGGGCGATAAGCTGCTTAAATGCCTGATTAAGACGCTCAGGTTCCAGCTCCGCCCCATCAAGCTCAGCATAAAAATGGGCAGAGACGCCGCCAAGTTGCTGCTGCTCCTGGCGACCGATCCAGAAGGCATGTTGCATCGCCGCCAGTTCAAAAGGGGCTTCGCCTGCGTTGACGTGCATGGCTGGAGGCACGGTGATGCTACTGGCCGCCCGCACAATGGCAATCCATTCCGCCAGCGTTCTTTTTCCAATCAGCTCAGTAAACCTGACGGAGATACCTGCGCGGCGCAGTTCACTGGCCGCACGCATGGTGCGCATCGAATCCAGGCCGTGGCAGATCAAGTCACTTTCGTCATGCAACTGCTCTGAGGGCACATCTAACAGCCGGGTTAACAGACTTTTTAACAGCGCTTCTGGCGAACTCATGGTGGTGATATCTCCTGTCAATAGCCGAAAACAGGTTTTGGCTATTTCCTTGCCAATGAGGAGATATGTTGGTTTTAATCACTGTCTGCCGTCATGCGTTATAAGTTATGCCTTAAGACATTTGAATATGCGAAGGGCTAAATAACAGCACCGAATATGTGCTCTTCACTCAGAAAGGTTGTGAAATTCAAAACCGTCCCGCTCAGCGCTGCAGGCGCCGGATATCCATTTTAATGACGTGGATAAGTGTTCGCCGCATCCCCGACAAATGCCCGGTCTGGCAAACAGGCTGATTTTCCCCAGCCGACGCCTTACATCTTAAACCACAATAAAATTGCTAAAACACGCTGCTCCGTATAGCCTAAATAGAATATGTCCCCAGCTTCAACCATGGTCTGACTTTAATCATGTTTGTGTTTACAAAAAAGCTACCTGATGGCAAATTCATTCGCTCACATAAAACCGGCCATCTTATTCACCAACCCTCAATAGGTGTTTGTGAGATAGCGTTTCAAACAAGCAGCTATCGCGATGAGCGATTCACGGAGCATTCGATACCGTTTCCAGAAAAGCTCTTCGCCGCGGTAGTAAAGCGTCGCTGCGAATATCTGTGCGGGCGTCTTGCCACGCAAACGCTATTAAACGAAAGGCAAATTTATGCGCAGGTCGCCAAATCAGCGGAAGGGGCGCCCATATGGCCAGAGGGATGGCTTGGTTCTATTTCTCATACAGAATGCTGTGCAATCGCGGTTATCGCCCCGCAAAATAAAGGATACTTGCTCGGTATTGATATTGAGAATTTTAACCCCGAAGCGCTGGACGAAATAGCCGAAACGATCGCTCAAGAAAGTGAGCGAAAACGCCTGGCGAAAAGTGAAATAGATTATAACACTGCATTACACATCGCGTTTTCGGCAAAAGAGAGTCTCTATAAGGCGCTATATCCCCAGGTGAGAAAAGTTTTCGGTTTTGAAAGCGCTATAATTACCGATATAAACACGCGCAATCAAACCTTCAGTATCCAGCTGACGCACGCCCTGACGCCCGCGCTTCCAGCTGGATTCCAGCGCACCGGTTATTATCACCTCGATACAGACAAAGTCATTACCGTTATTTACTAACCATGTCATTATTATCGTCTTAACCGATTTAATACCGATGAGAGATGTTGATAATAAAATTCTTATTTCAGCAATAAAACTGAGGACCATGACAAAAGATCGCTAAAAGTGAATGGTTCGTTTTAGCGGGATGCTAACAGTCTCCCTGCCTGACGTCAGGCAGCTCAAACCCGCCTCATGGCTTCATCACGATGCGGCCCAGCGGTTTCGCGGTCTCGGCGAATTCGTGAGCCTCGGCAGCGTTGGCCAGGGGGAATACGCGGTCGATGACAACCCTGATGCGCCCTGCCGCTACGGCCTGCAGCATGTCGTCCACGCTTGAGCGAACTGCGGGCCTTGCAAAAAGAGGTCCCATAAATACCCCCATGAGCGTCTGGTTAGACTGCATTGGCGGCCACAGGTCGACAGTCAGGCTGCCGCCATCCGCATTACCGACGAAGACCAGACGACCTTCCGCAGCAAGTGCAGAAAGTGAAGCAGGCAGCGTCGTCCCCACGGGATCGATGACGAGGTCAACACCGGCGCCGTGGGTGAACCGTCGGACGCTGTCCACCACGTTATCCACGGCGCGATCCACGACATGGTCGGCACCCAGTTCAAGCAGACAGCTCCTGCGTTGCGTTCCGCTTGCCACGGCGATGACCGTCGCGCCCGCCTGTGAGGCAAGCTGCACGGCGGCGAGACCCACGCCGCCGGCTGCCGCCTGAATAAGGACGGTTTCTCCGTGGCGAAGCATGCCCCGCGTGAAAAGACAGTGATGCGCGGTGCCGAAAGAGATCGGTAGCACCGCCGCTTCTGCCGCCCCCACGCCATCGGGTATCAGCCACGTTCGTTCCGCGGGCACAGCCCACAGCGCCGCATGCGACCCCTGCATGTTAAAAGCAGCGACCCGCTCCCCAACCGTACGGCTGCGGACGTTCGATCCGACAGCGACAATCGTGCCCGCGGCCGCGTAGCCGACGACCCATGAAGGATGAGGCGGCGGCGTTGAACGGCGGTTGATCAGATCCCCCCCTTCAATCGAGATAGCCTCGACAGAAATCAGGACGTCGTCAGGTCCTGCAACCGGATCGGGGATATCGACATATTTCAGGACGCCGGGCGCGCCCTGTACGTCATAAACCGCTGCTTTCATAAGTATTCCTCCGTCTCTCTGACCGCTCGGCGGTCACAACCGCCGCTCGCTGCCGCACGGCTCCGTAGCGCTTACGGCAGCCTGGCAATCACTTTAATCTCAAACTGGAATCCGTAAAGCCACGTCACGCCTATCCCGGTCAACGTGGGGTAAGGCGCCTCCCCCCAATATTCTGGCAGAACGCTCCAGATAGCGTCGAGGTTCGACTCAGGATCGACGACGAAGAGGGTGACGTCAACCACGTCATCAAACGTGCAGCCCGCCGCCGTGAGAACGGCATTAAGATTATCAAATGCCAGCCCGATCTGCGCTTTTAGATCGGGCTCAGGCGAACCATCCTCGCGGCTACCTACCTGCCCCGAAACGAACAGGAAACCGTTGGATTTGATGGCCGGCGAATAGCGATTGCGCTCATAGAGCGCCTGCCGACCGACGGGAAAAACTGCTTCGCGTGCCGTCATATTTGTACCTTTGCAATGGGGCGAAATCCACCCGGTGAACATAAAGACACTTTACAGGAGCCAGATCGGGCGGATAAACAGGCGACTTTGTCCACCATTGTTTGTAAAATCCAAACAATCGCTGAAAAGAGAGGATAAGGAATGGATCGTTTCGATGCGATGCGCGCCTTTGCTCGCGTGGTGGAGGCCGGTAGCTTCACAAAGGCTGCCCAAACGCTGCATATGAGTAAAACCACGGTGACGCAGCTCATTCAGCAGTTGGAAGCGCGCCTGCGCGTCAGGTTGCTCCATCGCACCACCCGCAGGCTCGGCGTCACTCCCGATGGCGCGGTTTACTACCAACGCGTCATCCGCCTGCTGGCGGACATGGAGGATGCTGAAAACAGCCTGTCCAGCGCGGCGATTACGCCCAGGGGGCGGCTACGGGTGGATGTGCCCAGTCCGCTGGCCCGCCTCGTCCTGGTGCCGGCGCTACCGGCTTTCCACGCACGCTACCCTGATATCCAGTTCGACATGGGCGTGAGCGACCGGGTGGTGGATCTGATCGGCGACAACGTGGATTGCGTCCTGCGCGGTGGCGAAATCAACGACCAGTCCCTGATCGCACGCCATGTCGGCGATTTGCAAATCGGCGTGTACGTCGCGCCGAGTTATGTGGAACGCCTTGGCGCCCCTGTGCATCCGCGAGAGCTGGAAAACACCGACCATCGCATAGTGGGATTCTTGTCCTCACGCACCGGTAAGATTGCGCCTCTGGCGCTGCACTGTGAGAGTGAACATATTGAAATCACGGGCAGCTATGTACTTGCCGTGGATGATGGCAATGCTTACCTCGAAGCCGGGTTAGCCGGGTTAGGCGTGATTGCGCTGCCAATCTATATGGCGGCAGCACATCAGGCTGTTGGCGCTTTAATTCCGTTATTTACACAATGGCGTATCAGTCCAATGCCTCTGCACCTGGCGTTTCCGCCGAACCGCCATGTCAACGCCAAACTGCGAGTTTTTATTGATTGGATCATTGAATTGATGCCGCAGCATGCCCCGAATTCCAACAATAAGTAACTACATCCCAGCCATTCTCTCATCAGCGTCGATTGGTGGTCATTATGGTGGTCTTGACAGGATAAGAATGCAGGTTTAGCTTATTTGTTAGCCAGTTACTGGCAAAGGCGATCCCAGTCAGGGGAGCCAGATTTTGAAAAGCCCGCTCAGGGAAACCTGAGCGGGCTTTTTGCTTTCTATTTGATGGCTATCAGTAGGAGCGGAAATTAACCCGTTTGGCGGCATCGCTCACCCTCCACCCGTTTATCCGCTCCAGCGAACTGCGTTTTGCCCGATAGCCGGAAATTGATTTCAGAAATAAAACCTGGTCCCTTTCCGCCAACTGTGAAGCCATCAGCGATATACGCTATTCCTGACGTGGAGTAAAAATACGTACGCCGTATATTGTGCCATTGTCCTGACAGGCTATCTATATCCTTAAACAGATAAGGGAAATTTTTGGCCTTCAGGAGCTGGTGTTCCCCGGCGACCATAACCCGCACAAGACGATGTGTGAAAATACGGTCAATAAGGCTATCCAATCAAGCCAAAAAGAAATGTTAAATTCCGTCAATGAGAAAATCTATTGCGGCCTTTACCTGAGTACGGTACTGCGAAGCATCACAGAACACAGCCCCCAGGGCCCGGACAGGTATACTTGCCAGTTCATGGGTCATAACAGCATACTCGTTTCCGTCCGTCAGTCTGATTAAAGGAACAAGGCGATCCGGGCGGCGCCCTCCCGGAAACTTTTCAGCAGGCAACAATGGGATCACTATCCGGCGGTTTAACTGTCCAATAATATCGCTCGTTACATCGAGCAACAGAGGGTAAACGACGCTTTTCCCGGTATTACCATATACAGTGAATTGCATGGCTAAAACGTCCTGTATTCATCGCTGAAACAACCCTGCTCATCATTAAAACGATTTAATGCTTCGATCGCTTCCATGTTCTCTTCCTGCCATTTTTTCGCTTCATGATGGCGAAGCTCAGAATCCAGGGCGGCAGTTAGGGTAGCACTCAAGTTAATGCCAGCTTCACGAGCCCGGGCCAGTAAGGTACGCTCCACCGCCATTGTCACGCTCTGCGTGTTTCGTTCTTTAGCTGTCATCGTTCATCTCCGGCAATGATATACGTGTAAATAACACGACACTATGCACCGATATTAACACTAAAGCAGGCTCTGAAACCTTTGCAATCTCTTAAATTTTAACCACCAGCCGTCATACCTGTTCTGCAGTCCACAGCGATAACTGATAGAAGTCATTCCATTTACGGGATGGGCGGGCTTTTTGCGCAGTTCCAGTGAACCAGCTCATGTATATCACCGCCCGATCTTTTCTGGAAAAAAACGAACACGTAAAATGCCACGAATAACGAAAAAAAGGTCACAACAAAACCGCTAACGCCGGTAAACGAGAAAGAAATCCATACCGCAGAGAGTGCGGTACAGATGCAGTACAATGCTGGCTTTCCACAGATACCTATCCATTCAACCCCACCGGCCGTCGTTTTAGCAATCGCCCCTGTCGTCCTTGTACCTGTCCATCTTCGTAACTCACCACACCGTTAACCACCACCAGATCGATGCCCGGAGCTTGTCGGCAGGGATCGCTGTAGGTTGCAACGTCCTCAATCCGCGCCATATCCACCAAGGTTAAATCGGCAAACGCCCCTTCGCGCACAACGCCGCGATCTTGCAAACGAAAGCGGGTAGCCGGCATGCCGGTCATCTTGCGCACCGCTTCGGCGAGCTTGAACAATTGCAGATCGCGGCAGTAGTGCGCCAGCACGCGAGGGAAAGTGCCCCATAGCCGCGGGTGAGGATTAGGATCGCCAGGCAAACCGTCAGAACCAATCATCGAAAGTGGATGGGCAAGGATCTTGCGTACATCCTCTTCACTCATCATATGGTAAATCGCCCCGGCCGGGCGCAGGCGCTCAGTCGCTTGCCACTGGTCTATGCCCCATTGCGCGGCAATCTCCCGCAGTGTCTGTCTGGCCATCTCCGGATGCGGCTCCGACCAGGTGATGTAGATCTCCATTTTTCCGTCGACGCGCCAGGCGTCAAGCGTGGTGGAACTGGCCGAGTACGGATAGCAATCGCAGTTGCATGACTGCTTACTGGCGGCTTTTTCCAGCGCGGCCAGCGCCAACGGAGCACGGCCCCAGTTGCCCGCACCGGCGCACTTAAGATGTGAGATCACCAGAGCCGCTCCGGCATTGCGCGCGGTAGTGAACGACTCCTCTAACGAGTCCAGTAGACCGTCGTGCTCATTACGCATATGGGTGGTGTACAGCGCTCCGTACTCACCGACGATATCCACCAGAGGCTGTATCTCCGACGGCGGCGCCCGTTTAGCGTTGGTATAAGCCAGTCCGGAGCTGAGACCGATAGCGCCAGACTCAAGGGCGTCTTGCAGCGCCGAGCACATTTGCTCCAGTTCTCCGCTCGTCGCCGGGCGATCGAATTGTGCCATAACGTTAGCTCGCAGCGCGGTATGGCCGATCAACGCCGCCACGTTGACACTCGGGCATGCGAGCTCAACCGCATAGGCATAATGCTGAAAGGTCGGATAGACAAATGCCTCCTGCGCTCCCAGCAAGTTCATCGGATCCGGCGGCGTGCCCGGCAAACTTACCGGTGAAGCGCTGATGCCGCAATTGCCGACGATCACCGTGGTAACTCCCTGCGAAATTTTGGCGAGCATCTCCGGGTGATGAATGACATTGGTGTCGTCGTGGGTGTGGACGTCGATAAAACCCGGCATCAGGCAGCGCCCGTTGCCGTTGATCGCTCGCTGAGCAGCCTGACCCTCGAGATTGCCGATGGCGGCAATCCGATCGCCACCAATCGCGACGTCAGAGACATACGGCTCGGCGCCGCTGCCATCAACCACCGTGACTGCGCGGAACAGCAAATCAAACGCCATAGTCAGATCCTCCGGCCTGAGGCGAAATCCCAGCCTTTGCCGGGAACCGCCTCCATCAATTGTTGGGTATAGGGATGCTGCGGCGACACCAGCACATCGGCTGCCGCTCCGTACTCGATCACCTCGCCGTGCTGCATCACCAGCACGTCGTCACACAGCTGTGCCGCCACCCGCAGATCGTGGGTGATAAATAAAATGGCGACGCCCAGTCGCCGCTGGATGTCGTCGAGCAATTGCAGCACTTGAGCCTGCACCGAGACGTCGAGCGCCGACACCGCCTCATCGGCGACGATCACGTCCGGCTCCATCGCCAGCGCACGGGCAATGGCGATACGTTGCCGCTGTCCACCGGAAAATTGATGCGGGAAACGATCAATGGCGTCAGTCGGCAGTCCGACTAGCTCCAGCAGTTGCTGACCACGTGCCCAGGCCTGAGCAAAAGAGACGCCATGGTTCATCGGGCCTTCCACTAGGCTCTTGCCAATGCTGATGCGCGGATTGAGCGAACGGTTAGGGTCCTGGAAGACCATCTGGATGCGTTTGCGATGAGGTTTGAGCCCAGCGGTAGAGAGTTCGGAAATATCGTTACCGGTGATGCGTATCGCCCCTTCGTCAGGGGTCAGCAGGCGCATCACACAACGCGCCATCGTCGACTTGCCGGAACCGCTTTCGCCGACAATGCCCAACGTGCGGCCGCGCTTAAGGCTGAATGTCACGTCATGCAACGCACGCGTGCCCTCGCGCCGCTTGCCGAACCAGCTCAGTGCGCCACCTTTGGGAGGGTAGATTTTGCCCAGTTCAACAACATCAAGGACGACCTGCGCGCTGGTCGCCTGGCGTGCGGGCCTTGGCGCCAAGCTAGGCACCGCAGCCAGAAGGGCTTTGGTATAATCCTCACGCGGTTGCGACAGTACCTGCTGCAAGGCGCCGCATTCGACGATATTTCCCTGGCGCATCACGCAGACGCGATCGGCGATATCCACCACCACGCCCATATCGTGGGTGATAAACAACACCGCGGTGCCGTGCTTTTGCTGTAGTTCGCGGATCAATTTGAGGATCTGTTGCTGCGTGGTTACGTCAAGCGCAGTGGTCGGCTCATCGGCAATCAACAGGCGAGGTTCGAGCACCAGCGCCATCGCGATCATAATACGCTGGCGCTGGCCGCCGCTAAGCTGATGCGGATACGCACCATAGACGCGGTTAATATCCGGCAGATGCGTCTGCGCCAGAGCATCCATCACCCGAGCATAGCGTTCCGCTGCGCTGAGACCAGTGTGCGTTTGCAGCACTTCATCGATCTGTCGTCCCACAGTCAGCACCGGGTTAAGGGCGGTCATCGGTTCCTGGAAAATCATCGCCATGCGACTGCCACGCAGTGCCTTGAGTCGTCCATTACTGACCCGCAAAACGTCTTCGCCATCCAGCAGAATGCGTCCACTCGCGACCCTGAGCGCGCCTTTCGGCAGCAGACCAAGCATCGCCAGCGATGTCACCGACTTACCCGAACCGCTTTCACCGACCAGGCACAGCGTCTCCCCGGCGCGAATGCTGAAGGAGATATCCTGCAAAATCGGCGCACCTTGCGCGGTGTTCACAGACAGGCAATCCACACGCAGGATATCGTTTTGTTGTTCGCTCATTCGCCGCCCCTTTTCTTCAGCCGCGGATCGAGGGCATCGCTGACCACATCGCCCAACAGGTTAATCGACAAAATACACAGAGAAAGAACCAGACCCGGCCACAGCACCAGCGAGGGCTTAAGCTGGAAGTAGACGCGGCCTTCGGAAATAATGTTTCCCCAGGTCGGAATTTCAGTACCGATGCCCGCGCCGAGAAATGACAGAATCGCTTCGGTCAGGATCGCCGATGCACAGATATAGGTACTCTGTACAATCAATGGCGCCAGTGTATTAGGCATCAGGTGTCGGGTGAGAACCTTAAAGGTAGAGGTCCCCGTTAACACTGCGGCCTCTACGTAAGGCTCTTCACGCGCCGACAGCACCCGGGAGCGCACCAAACGAACGACCTGCGGTATCTCCGGCACCATAATCGCCACCATCACCGTCCAGATGCCCGAGCTGCTCAACGAGACGATGGCAATTGCCAGTAAGATGCCGGGGATCGCCATCAGGCCATCCATCACCCGCATCAACACGGCATCCAGCCCGCGAAAGTATCCCGCCAGCAACCCCAACGGCAGGCCAATCAGCACGCTCATCGCCGTGACTCCCAGGCCGACAATCAGTGAGATACGCGCGCCATGGACAATGCGCGAAAACAGATCGCGACCATAGGCGTCGGTACCTAACCAAAACTCCTCACCAGGAGGCCTGAGGCGAAATGCCGGCGACAGCGCCAGCGGATCGTGGCTGGCGAGCCAGGGCGCAAATATTGCCATGCCAACGATCAGCGTCAGGATGACCAACGCAATGGCCGACATCAGCGGAATGCGTGGCGGTTTTACCAAACGACGCCGAGGTGTCGGCAAGATCGCAGAAACAGGTTTGCTCATGCCATACCCTTAATAACGAATCCGCGGATCGCTCAGCGCGTACGACAGATCGATCAGCAGATTGATGATGACATATACCCCGCTGGTCAGCAGGATCATGCCCTGGATCACCGGGTAGTCACGAGCCAGCACCGCATCGACAATCAACCGCCCCAACCCCGGGATATTAAATACGCTTTCGGTCACCACCACGCCGGAGATCATCAGCGCGAAACCGGTGCCGATCACCGTCAGGATCGGGATCATCGAATTTCGCAGCGCATGGCGGAACAGCACATGGATCTCCGGCAATCCTTTAGCCCGGGCGGTGCGAATATAGTCTTCGCCTAACACTTCCAGCACGCTGGCGCGGGTCATCCGCGCCACCAGGGCGATATAGACCGAAGACAACGTCAATGCCGGTAAGATAATGCGCTGAACGAACGGCCAGATCCCATTGGTGATGCTGCTAAACCCCTGTACCGGCAACCATTTCAATTCGATGGCAAACAGGGTAATCAGCAGGTAGCCAATCACAAACACCGGTACTGAAAACCCCAGCACCGACGAAGACATCACCAGATTGTCGATCCAACTGCCGTGTTTCCACGCCGCCAGCACACCGAGCGGCACCGAGATCAGGATAGTGAAGGAAATCGCCACCAGCGCCAGGCTCAGGGTCGGTTCCAGGCGCTGGCCAATCATGGTCAGCACCGGCGTCTGGGCCATAAGGGAAGTGCCGAAGTCGCCATGCAACAACTGCGAGATCCAGACAAAAAATTGCTGATACAGCGGCTGGTTCAATCCCAGACTTTCACGAATCGCTTCCAACTGCTGTGGGGTCGCCATGTCGCCAGCAATGATCGCCGCCGGATCCCCCGGCGACAACCGCAGCAACAGGAAGACAAACAGCGCCACCACCAGCATCACCGGGATGGCCGCCAGCACGCGGCGAATGAAGTAACCAGACACAGGAACCTCCGGCAGTAGTCTTTGTCCGACAGTTAGTCGCTTTTCTCGACGTTCCAGAACACCGTAGAAGGGCCGGTCAGTAAGTGGCTGATATGTCTGCTCCACACCGCCACATCATAGAATTGCCCCAGGGGAATGTAGCTGACCTGATCCATCGCTCGCTTCTGGATCTCGACGGCAATCTCTTTCTGCCTTGCCGGATCGGTCGCGGTGGCGAAATCCACTTTTAGTTGATTCATCTGTGGGTCGGTCGGCCAGCCAAACCATGCACCCTTGCGCCCACCGCCATCGAGCATCGGATTGACCACCGGGTTCCAGATGGTTTCAGCATTCCAGTAGGTGAAGAACAGGTTCCAGCCGCCCTGTGACGGCGGGTTCGGATTGGCCCGACGCGACACCAGGGTCTGCCAGTCCATCGGCTGCAAATCCACTTTAAAACCGGCCTTGCGCAGCGCCTGAGCCGCGACCACAGGTTGCGACGCCTGGCTCGGCACGTCGGTCGGCTGCATGATCACCACCGGCGTACCGTCGTAACCGGTTTTCTTCAGCAGTGCTTTGGCCGCTTCAAGATCACCGCCGCTAAGCAGCGACTCTCCGCCAGCCTGGCTTTCCAGAGCCGTGCCGCAGCCGAATACCGACGCGCATAGCTTGAAGTACTGCGGGTTGCCCACCAGCGCATCGAGCACATCTTTCTGGCTCATCGCCAACAAAGCGGCGCGGCGGATGTCAGGGTTGTCAAATGGCGGATAAAGAAAGTTCATCCGTCCACCGGTCATCGAACCCAGTTTGCTCAAGGTGCCGAACTTGAGATTCGGATCGGCCTGCACCATCGGCAGCAGATCGATCGGCAACTGTTCGATAAAGTCGATGTCGCCGGATGATAACGCATTGATTGCCATCATCCGGTCCGGCATGTTGATCCATTCGACACGATCCACCTTCACCACCTTGCCGCCCACGGTGCCGCTGGCAGGCTCTTTGCGCGGCACGTATTGCTGGAATTTTTCGTAAACCACGCGATTACCGGGATCAAATTCACTGGCGACAAACTTATACGGACCGGAACCGGTGTAGTCAGCGATCATTTTGCCGTCCGGCGTGTTGGCCACCCGCTCCGGCATCATAAATGCCGCAACCGACGAAGGCTTCGCCAGCAGTTGCAGCACATATCCGAAGGGTTTAGCCAGCTTCAGGGTGATAGTTTTATCATTGGTGGCAGTAATGCTGTCGGTGTACTTCATCATCAGTTGGCCGCCGACATCGTAGCGCGCCCAGCGTTTGAGAGAGGCGACACAATCGGTAGCGGTCACCGGTTTGCCGTCATGCCATAGCAGACCGTCACGCAGGGTAAAGGTGTAAGTCAGATCATCCGGCGAAACGGTCCATTCGGCCATTTGCGGCTTAGGCGCCAGCTCTTCGTCCATGCCAATCAGGGTGTCGTAAATCATATAGCCGTGATTACGGGTGATCTGCGCCGTCGTCGCGATCGGGTCCAGCACGCGCAATGAAGATGACATCACCGCACGCAACGTTTTCTCCGCCGCCATAGCGGACGGGGAGGTGATGGCGGCGCTCAGGCCGATCGAAAGCAGACAGGCGATCAAAAAACAGGACGGATATGGTTTCATTGTTAACACTCCAGTAAATGGCAAACCCTGGTGTCGGGAATTGCGGTGTGTGCAATGCAATGTGACAATGCCGGACGCCCGAAACCGCAGTCGAAGATCGTAATTTTCACCTCATTTTCAGCGATAAATTCACCACCCGGCTATACGTGCGCATGGCTCGATATCTCCGGGTCAGGGGCGTTCAACGCCGGTCTGACGGGTAATAATGCCGTAGTGTTCGATGCGTCGGTGACGGGCGAAGTTGAAGATGGTGCTCTTGCCAAACCGGCACAGATCCATGTCGCAACGGTGGGAAATCAGCTCATCGCCCCGCCCGCTGGCTCTGGCCACCACAAAACCGTTGGGATCAACGATCACGCTACCGCCCATCAGTGGGAATCCATCCTCTACCCCGGCCTTCGCCACCCCTACCACCCAGGTAGCGTTCTGGTAAGCGCCGGCCTGCATGCAGAGTTCGGAATGGAACAACCGTTGCGTTTCGCCTTCCTCACGTTGCTGTGAATTGACTGAAGGCGTGTTGTAGCCCAGAGTGATCAGCTCTACGCCCTGTAACCCCATAACGCGATAGGTTTCCGGCCAGCGGCGATCGTTACAGATGCACATGCCCATCACCGCCCCCTGGTTTTCCCAGGTCGGAAAACCAAGATCGCCAGGTTCGAAATAGCGTTTTTCCAGATGCTGAAAATCACGATGCGGGTCGAACTCAACGTGCCCCGGCAGATGTACCTTGCGGTATTTGCCAACGATGTTGCCCTGACGATCGGTAACGATTGAGGTGTTGTAGTGATGCCCATCGGGGGTCAGTTCGGCGTAACCAAAGGTTATGGCAATGCTGTGCTCGCGGGAAAAATCGAATAATGGACGCGTCACGCCACTCGGCATTTCGCGCTCGAACCAGCTATCGACTTCGCGCTGATCTTCCATATACCAACGTGGAAAAAACGTCGTCAGGGCCAGCTCAGGGAACACGACCAGTTCACACCCCTGCTGCCGTGCCTGTTCCAGTAATGCCAGCATCCGTTGGACCACACCCTCTCTTGAGTCGTTTTTTTGGATCGCTCCCAACTGGGCCCCGCCAATTACGATTTCGCGCATGCACTATTCCTCCATCAGGCCGACCCGATGCCGGCAACCCTTTTTGCATTGCTTAGGGTCATTGTGGGAGGTTCAGAGCGCTATGTCGTATACCAATATGTGGTCCTTGCTTAACCTGAAGTTAATCCATATTGAACAGGTGAAAGCCGCCCGCAGCCAACGTGCTGCGCAGATGCTCGACAAACATCAGCGCAAATTGCGCCAGAGGTTCATGCCGCAAATGCACCAGGCTGATGGTCAGGCGTTCTTCGTTAAGTATCGGCAGTACCGCCATACGCTCTGCGCCCGATGCACGGAAGGAAATTTCATCAACCACCGAAAAACCGGTGCCATTTTTCACCAGCGCGCAGGCATGGTGCGGGGAATCGACATCAATACTCGGCCGATACGGCAATCCCACCCGTTCGAAAGCCTGCTTCATAAAACTGTGGAATGGGGTATCGGCGGAATAACCGATAAACGGCATCTCCGCCAGCGCATCTGGTAATTCGTTTGCCGGTATCCGGGTCAAAGGATGATCCGCCGGACACACCACCATCCCCCGGATATAGCTCAGCGGAACGGCGCGTAAGTTGGGATGATCAATAGGAAACAGAGAAATGCCAAGATCCGCCTGCTGGTCAAGCAACCGCTCCCGTAACAGCATATGACGTAAACACTCCAGGCTGACGAGGATATCTTCGTTGCACTGCCGGAAAGCACCGATGGCGTCTGGCACCAATTGATGCCCCAGACTGGGGCTGCTGGCAATGCGCAGCACACCGTGGCGCTGCTGCACCAGGTTGTGAAGCGTAGTGTTTACCCGCTGGATATCTCGGTACACCGACTCAACGTCATTGAACAGACAGCGCGCCTCCGGCGAAGGATATAGTCGCCCCTTGACCCGTTCGAACAACTGGAAGCCAATACGCGCCTCGGTGTGGGAGAGCATCCGACTGACCGCTGGCTGAGACACATACAGAAGTTGCGCGGCGCCGTTGATCGAACCGGTGATCATGACCGCCCGAAATACTTCAATCTGACGCAGATTAAGCAGTTGCATTCGATTTACCTCCAAGGAATGAACGGCGTGCACATAACCACACATGCTTAACACCAGGTTATAGGGTGATAGCAATTAGTATGCCAAGGACATCAGCGCGGCGAAAATTGCGCTGACAGCGGGGAAATGGTCCAGCAATAATATAATTCACCCGTGTTTTATCGGAGCCTTTACTGTGACCGTTTCACAAACCATCCTGCCCGTCTTTCTGTTGATCATCCTGGGTTATATTCTGGCCCTCCGGGGGACGCTCGATCCCCATGCCAACAAGGTGCTGGGCGGTCTGGCCTTCAAGCTGTTTATGCCGATGGTGCTGTTTACGGGGATGGTTAACGCGCCGCTGCACGATGGTCTGAACATCAGGATCTTGGCGGCCTATTTCGTTCCGGCGCTATTTATTTTCGCCGTGGTCAACCTGTTCGCCCATCGCAGCGTGGGACATCCGACCCCTTTCGGCCTGACCGCCTCCTTTTCCAACAATGCCCTCATCGGCCTGGCAATGGTGGGCGGGCTGTACGGCAACACCGGTCTGGTGTTGCTATTTACCGTACTCGCCGTGCACAGCCTGCTGCTGTTCAGCTTTCAGAGCCTGTATAGCTGCCTCGCCGGTAGCGTACCCTTTAAACCCTGTGTTCTGGTAGCCAGCCTCGCCAACCCGATGATCGTCGGACTGCTGTTGGGAACGGCAGTTAATCTGTCGGGACTGATACTGCCGGACTGGAATATGAAACTGGCAACCTGGCTGGCGCAAGCGGCGTTGCCCTGTGCGCTGATCGTACTTGGGGCCAATCTCTCCGGCTATCGACTTCGCCCTGACGCCTATGTGGTCGGCATCACCGTCGCCAAACTGGCCGCCATGCCGCTGCTGGTTCTGCTGGTATGTATACTGCTGGACATTAGCGGCATGCCACGCGGGGTATTGGTGCTGATGGCCGCCAATCCCTCCGGCGTCAACGTGCTGGGATTTTCGCGCTCGCAGCAAGACAGCCAGATAACCAGCTCGGCTATTTGTCTGACGACGTTGTTGTCGATGGCAACGCTTCCACTATGGATATGGATCAATAGCCTGCTTTGATCTACCGCGATACCCACGCCAGCCCCTGTGCCTCGGGACATGGGCAATCTACTGCCTCAGCTCATTTACGTGCGGTCTTTTTGGCTCAAGATGTAAGTAAAAATGGACGTGAGGCATGGGTGATCAACCTTCCTGGCTACGGTAGGTCCGATAACTATAAAGAAATGATCGATAATCATGAAAAAAATGGCGATGAGAAAACCTGGACTGGTAGGACCGTACACCTAAAACCATAACAACCGCCCATGCAAGTGATCGGACGCTGAAAGGTTTTGAGATCTAATCTTCGCAATAAGGGCCAATCAATAGGCCCTTAAAAATAAGATCTTTATCAGGAAATAAAATTTGCGCCTTGCTTTAATACCACATCACAGGCCTTGGTTTTAACCTTTTCGGCCAGTGGAGTATTCCCGATGCTATTCAGATTCAACTGTTTTCCGTCGCTGGTATTCAGAAGACCGGCCAACCCTTGCGTATAGTCGGTCTGTTGTTGTTTCTCCTGCTGGGAAGCAAGACCAAGCTTATCCAACAATTGGGTTTTAACGTTTTCGGTATTGGTTGCTGAAACCAGTTTTTGCTCCACACAGTATTGCAGAATCCCGGCAGCGTTGTTCATATTGCCGGCACTCAGCGTCTGATTGCCGCCGTTGAGCAGCCCCGCCAATCCGCTCTGGCTTCCCGATGAAGAACTATTCTGACCTAATTGACCAATCGCACTGGAAAGCGAATCCTGCAAACTTGCTGCCTGAACGTAGCCTGCCATCATAAAAATCGCCAAACCAACGGAACTCGCTACGCCTCTGATTGATTTCATCACTCTCTTACTCTCTATTTGACCGATATACGGGAAAAATACAGCGTAGTATGTTACTTAAAAAGCAGAAAGCTCTGCATTTTGCATATAAAGGAAGAAAAGGCGCAGCCGATGACGGAAGATGACAATTGCAGCAATGCTTGCATTTTGCTAAATGGCAAGAATATATATCAATTCGAGGTTTTGAAAGATGCCATCCATTACCGTTCGAAATGTGCCCGATGAGGTACATCGCGCCATCCGCGTGCGTGCCGCTCAACACGGCCGCAGCATCGAGGCCGAAATGCGCGACATCCTGGAGTCTGCGGTGAAGCCGCAAGGCCGGATCAAGCTGGGTTCGCTGCTGGCCGAGATTGGCCGCAAGGTCAAACTGACCGATGAAGAGTTCGCCATCTTCGAGAGCGTACGCGACAAAACACCGGCCCGTGCAGCGAGCTTTGAATGATACTGCTCAATACCAACCTGGTGTCGGAGCCGCTTCGCCCCGCGCCCGAAGTCCGCGTCATCGACTGGATCGACGAGCCCCCCCTGGAAACGCTCTACCTGTCCGCAATCACCGTGGCCGAGCTGCGCGCCGGCGTGGCGCTGCTGCCGGCTGGCAAGCGCCGTTCCATCCTGCATGAGAACCTGGAAAAAAGAGTGTTGCCCATGTTCGTCGGGCGCGTGCTGCCGTTCGATATGGCCTGCACCAATGCCTATGCCGAGTTGCTGGCCAAGGTTCGCGCTGCTGGCCGGGGGATTGACACTGCCGACGCATGCATTGCGGCCGTCGCCGTCGCCAACGGATTTAGCGTTGCCACTCGTGACACCGGCCCTTTCCAGACCGCCGGCCTGACCGTTATCAACCCTTGGAAGGATGTATAAGGGCCAGCCAGTAGGGGCAGAGACTTGCCGCATGATATTCCCCCTTGGCAAAAGCCATCGGGTGGAGATTTGCAGCCCCATAGATATTGTCCATCAGCTTAATTGGCTGGTACGCCCGTCTATGGCGGTCCGACAGGGGAGGATTTATCCTCGCCGGTTTTGGTTGCTCCGGTCTGCAAACCCTGTCTGGATCGCCGCCATCAGAGAGACGTGTCCAGTATCGATATGTCCGCGCCAACATATGATTAGCTTGCCCAGGCAAGTGCGCGGATCGCGTTCTTCTCTATCAACGGCGTCGAAAAACCTGCTGCGCCGCACCTCGTTGTATGCCCCCAGCCGGCCGGCAGTTCTCTGAACGCACGGCGCCGCACTGTCGAGGCCGAGCAGACTCAGGCCGTAACAAAATTGCCCGTTATTTTCTTGCCCTGAGTGAACACCTTGAAAAAAATTATGGTATGGTACGTTGCCGTACCGTAATAGATGTAAGGGTTATGTTTAATTATGATGGATATTGAAACAACACGCCCTGGTTCGCCAGGAAAAGCGCTGCGGGCCAAAGGAGTGGAACGGCTTAAAAAGCTCACCAACTCAGCAACCGAGCTCTTTCTTGAACATGGTTATGAAGCGGCTTCCATGGATAGGCTCATCCAGCAGGTAGGCGGATCGCGGCGTAATATTTATGAGCGTTTTGGTGGTAAAGAGGGACTTTTTACCGCGGTCATCGCTGAAGAGTGCAAGAAACTGGCCGCCCCTCTTGAGTCACTGGTGCTGTCTGATACCTGTATCAGGCAAACATTGGAGAAATTCGGCCAGGAACTTCTGCGCATTATCAAACAACCCCGAACGCTCGAATTACACCGCCTTATGATTGCCGAAGGTAAACGTTTTCCGCATCTGTCGCGCGCCATCTGGCTCGCCGGCCATCAGAATGCCAAGTCGATACTTGAGACCTGGATTCTGCGCCAACAGGCTCAGGGCGCATTGCGGCAAAGCCTTGATGCCTCGGCCCTGTCATATGCATTCATCCATATGGTTACCGCGGAAACGCAGATGCAGATGCTAACCGGCGGATTGGAAACCACCGAGGAACAGGACCGGAGCACGGTCGCCATAAGCGTCACGCTTTTTCTGGCCGCAACAATCAAGGATATAGACAATGAGTAAGATTAGCGCAAAGCAGTGGCTTGCTTATGCATTAGTCGCCTTTTTCGTGGTCGGCGGAATCGGCAACATCATCGCGCCCCAGCCTATTGCCGATGATTTCGCCAGGTGGGGCTATCCCCATTGGTTTCACCTGGTGACGGGTTTTTTCGAGTTGGTCGCGGCGATCCTTATCGCGAGAAAAGCCAGCCGGCTGGTTGGAAGCATTATCGCCATCGGCATCATGTTTTCAGCCGCCGCCACCGTTATTTACCACGGTGAATATACGCATGCGATTGCCCCAGCGATCGTCCTCACCCTATTGATTCTGTCCGTTTATCTTCACAGGAAGTGACGGACCTGCGGATCATCAACATGTACTGACTGTTTGCCACATAAAAAATCAGATGGAGATATCATGAGTAATACTCAGCCGATTGCGCTCGTTAGCGGCGCGACCAGAGGAATTGGTAAAGCGATAGCGCAGGGACTCGCTCAACGGGGAGTAAAAGTCCTGTTGGGCGCACGAAACTTACAGGCGGGACGTGAGGTTGCCGAGAGCATCGGTACGCAGAATGTTTCCGTAGAGGCGGTTGAACTGGACACCACCAATCAGGCAACCATCGATAATCTGGCCGCGCTGATTCAGCAGAAATACGGTCGTCTGGATATTCTGATCAACAACGCCGGCATCAGTATGGATTTCTCCCCTGAACCACCCATTCGGGAAAAACTGTCGCGCACCTTCGAAACCAACGTGGTGGGCACCGCCGCATTGACGGACGCGATGATCCCGCTGCTGGAAAAGTCTGAGCAGGCGCGGATTGTCAACGTCTCTTCGATTCTGGCCTCTTTCACCAAACGCAGTCAGCCCGACTGGATTTATGCCGACGTTTATATGCCGACCTATCAGGCATCGAAAGCGGCGCTCAATTCCCTGACCCTCAGCTACGCCAGGCAACTGGCCGATCGCAATATCAAGGTCAACGCTATCTGCCCCGGTTTGACCGCGACCGACGCAACCAATCACTACGGCGAGAGAACCCCTGAGGAAGCGGCGCAAGTCGCGATCAGGTTTGCGTTGCTGGACGATAGCGGCCCGACGGGTTCCTTCGCCAATGACGAAGGCGCGCTTGAATGGTAATTAAGTCGCCGTGAAACCGGCGCTTTAGCGATTATTAACGGCTAAACGCGGATATGCCAGTCCGCTGGCGGAAAACAGATTGCAGCGAAGGCCGCTGAGCCCCAGTTCAGCCGAGCTGCCGGGCGTCAGCTCTATCGTCCCCGGCAGGCGCTGCGTGAGCGATTGCGCAACGCCTGCAACCTGATAATAGGCCAGGGTTTCATGTCCCAGATTTTCACGCAGCACCAGCGTGGCGGGCAGACGGGCGTCCGCGTCCTCGGCGAGCTGAAAATCCTCCGGGCGCACGCCAAGCAGCGCCGTTTCGCCGGGCTGCGCGCGGCTGCCGTCAACCGCCACCGTCAATAGCGCGCCGCCCGGCAGACGCACCCGCGTGGCGGACGGCAGCCCCTCTTCAATCACCACCGACAGGATATTCATGCGCGGCGAGCCGATAAACGTCGCCACCTCCAGCGTGCCGGGGAAATGATACAACTCCAGCGGCGTTCCCACCTGAGCGATATTGCCGGACGACATCATCACGATGCGATCCGCCAGCGTCATCGCCTCCACCTGATCGTGCGTGACATAAATCATCGTGGCGCGCAGTTTCTGATGGAGATGCGCGATCTGCACGCGCATCTCCACCCGCAGCGCGGCGTCCAGATTGGACAACGGCTCATCGAACAGAAACAGCGCCGGCTCTTTAATCAGCGCCCGCCCGATGGCCACCCGCTGCCGCTGCCCGCCGGACAGCGCCGCCGGCTTACGCGACAGCAGCGGCGTCAGTTGCAACATCTGCGCCGCCTCGCTCACCCGGCGCGCGACCTCCTCTTTCGGACGCTTCGCCAGCGTCAGCCCGTACGACATATTCTCCGCCACCGTCATGTGCGGATACAGCGCGTAAGACTGGAACACCATGCCGATGCTGCGCTCCTGCGGCAGTGTGTCGTTTATCAGCCTGCCGTCAAGGTACATCTCTCCGGTAGTAATATCCTCCAGACCGGCGATCATGCGTAATAGCGTGGATTTACCGCTGCCGGACGGGCCGACAATCACCACGAATTCGCCGTCTTTGACGGCAAGATCGATATCCTGTACTACCGGCTGACCGTGAAAAGACTTCCCCACGCCCTGCAACACTAAACGTCCCATATCACTCTCTTATAAAAATTGCCGGGAGAGAAAAACGCCAGGAGCGTTTTTCAACAACGCGCAGCGTTGGCCCGTCAGGGTGAAAGGCTGAACGCCTTGCAAAAATTTTTAACGCCGCGGGCCTAAAAAACGGCGCGGATCGATAAACGCGGTATCCAGCGCGATATTCCCGCCCGACGCCTGTCTGGCGATCGCTTCGCCAATGGCCGGCGCATGCTTAAAGGCGTGGCCGCTGTCGCCGCCGGCCACCAGTATCCGTCCCTGATAGCGGCCGACGACGAACTGCCCGTCCGGCGTACGGGTGATCATGCACGGATGAGCGCTCAGCGGCTCGGGATTGATGCCGCCCAGCCAGCGGCCGACCGCCTGGGTAATCTCCCGGGTATCGGCGCGGGCGATGCGCCGGTCGATATTGTCGGGATCGAGCGCGGCGCGCGGCATGCCGATGTCGCCTAGGCCGAGCTTCACCACGCCGCCCGGTAGGGCGCCATGCCCCCACAGGGTCAGTTCCGGCCCGATCTCGCGAACGAATACCGGAAAGGAGGCCAGCTGATAATGCGCCGCGGCGTCAAACCAGGTCATCACCGTGCGAATCGGGTCCAGCGGCAGCCGGGGCGCAAAGCGCTTCAGCCAGGCGCCCCCCGCCACCACCACCTGAGACGCCCTCACCTCGCCCGCCGTGGTGAGGATGCGAACCGTCTGCCCGACGTCATGCAGCGATTCCACCCGGACATCGCTCAGAATATCCCCCGACAGCTGCCGGACCCGCCGCAGGGCGGCGTGAATAAATCCCTCCGGGTTGGCGATTCCCGCCTCCGGATCCAGCACCGCCACCTCATCGGGCCGCAGCCCCAGATGCTGCGGCTGGCGGGCGGCAAGCTCGGCGGCGTCCCACACCGACAGCTTCGCCCCCAGCCGTTCGGCGGCCCGCAGCGTACCGCTCACCGCCAGCGAGTCCGGACGACCGATAATGGTGCCGCCGGTCACCGACAGCAGCGGCGCGTCGCCCTCCTGCTCCAGCGTTTTGAACAGCGTGCGGGATAAACGGGCGTATTCCCCCAGCGCCGGATGCTCAAGACAAAAGGTGCGGAATAGCCGGGTTCTGCCATGCGTCGCTCCCAGCGCGTGCGGCGGCGTAAACTGCTCGATGCCGATCGCTCTGGCGCCCTGCTCCGCCAGACGCCAGAGCGCCGCCGCCCCCAACGCCCCCAGGCCGATCACCGCCACGTCGTACTGCGCCGAGCCATCGGCCGGCAGCACCGCATCAGAAGTCATGCGCCTGTTCCTTCCGCCAGCCCATTACAGCTCGGATGAAATTTTCCACGGATTGACCCCGCCGTCGTGTACCGCGAACCGATCGATGCGGGCCAGCTCTTCCTGGGAGAAGCTGAGGTTATCCAGCGCGCGCAGGTTTTCCGCCAACTGCTCGGTGCTGGAAACGCCGACCAGCGTCGAGGCGACGCGCGGATCGCGCAGCGTCCAGGCGACCGCCAGCTGCGACAGCGTCTGCCCGCGCTCGGCGGCAATCTCCGCCAGCCCGCGCAGGCGCCGCAGGTTATCCGCGGATTGCGCTTCTTTGGTGAGGTACGCTCGCGGCTCGGCGCGCGACACGCCGTCGAACCCTTGCAGGTAGCGGTCGGCCAGCAGCCCCTGCGCCAGCGGGGTAAAGGCCACCGCCGCGCCGCCGAAGTGGCCGAGATCGTCCAGCAGTTCGTCTTCTATCCAGCGGTTTATCAGCGAGTAGGACGACTGGCTGACCAGCAGCGGCGTTCCCAGTTCCTGCGCGATGGCGAACGCCTCGCGCGTGCGCGCCGCCGAGTAGGACGATATGCCGACGTACAGCGCCTTGCCCTGACGGACAATGGCGTCCAGCGCTTCGATGGTCTCGCTCAGCGGGGTGTCCGGATCGTAGCGGTGGGAATAGAAGATATCCACGTGGTCGAGCCCCAGCCGCGTCAGGGATTCGTCGATGCTGGCCAGCAGGTGCTTTTTGCCGCCCAGACGGCCGTTCGGCCCCAGCCACTGCGGCCATCCCGCCTTGGTGGTCACCACTAGTTCGTTGCGGTAAGGGCTGAAGTCCTTGCGCAACACCCTGCCGAAGTTCTCCTCCGCGGCGCCCAGCGGCGGGCCGTACTGGTTGGCGAGGTCGAAGTGGTTGATGCCGTTCTCGAACGCGAAGCGGATAATGTCCCGCTGCTGCTGGAACGGCGTGGTATCGCCGAAGTGATACCAGAAGCCCAATCCTATGGGCGATACCACCAGACCGCTATTGCCCACCCGGTGGTAGGCAAACCGTTTGAAGCGGTCTTCCGGCGCCGACCAGACGGCATTGGCGTCGGGGCGTTCGTCCAGAAATTCGACGCGATGGGAATGTTGGCTCATAACTCTCTCCTGCTTAATTAATGAAACTATTTACCGCCGGTGTGGCTCAGCGACTGGGTAAAGGTGCGCTGACCGAAGAAAATCAGCAGCGCCGGGATCAGCGCCAGAATAAACACCTCGGCAAACGCCAGGCCGTAGTGTTGGGTGTAGGCGGAGTCCTGCAAACCAATCGCCACCGCGCCGGTCTGCTTGCTGTTGTTGGTGATGATCAGCGACGGCCACAGCCAGGCGTTCCATTGCGCCATCGCCAGAATCATCGCCGAGCCGATCACCGCCGGTCGCACCAGCGGCAGATAGATCTGGAACAGGATGCGCCACCAGTCGGCCCCGTCCAGCAGCGCCGCTTCCAGCTGTTCCCGTGGAATGCTGAGGAAGAACTGGCGCAGATTGAAAATCGCCAGCCCGTGCACCAGGCCGGGCACAATCAGCGCCGTCAGGGTGTTGGCCAGCCCCAGTTGGGTGAAGACGGTAGTCAGCGGCAGCGCCACCACTTCAAATGGGATCATAAAGGCGAACACCACCACCACGAACAGCCAGTCGCGGCCGGGGAAACGCATCACCGCCAGCGGAAACGCCGCCAGCACCGCCAGCACGGTGCCCGCCAGAGCGGAAACGCCGGTCACCCACAGCGAATTGAACAGATTGACGGCAAAGCCGCGGCTGAATGCCGCCGCAAAATTTTCCAGCGTCCAGGTGCGCGGAATAAAGGTCCACAGGTCGACGCTGGCCTGGAAGGTTTGCGCCACCGGACGAAACGCCGACGCCGCCAGCCAGACGAATGGGATGGCGAACAGCAGCGAAATCAGCAGCGCCGCCGTTGTCGCCGCGCCACGACGCAGCCGGCGACGACGCAGCGCTACGCGCCGCGCGGTCACGGCGCGCTTCTCATTCGGTTCAACAGCCTGAATTGCAGCCATACCGTCGCTCCCATTAGCACAAACAGCACCGTCATCTCCGCCAGCGCCGAGCCGGGTGAACTCAGGGCGTAATAGCGGGTGATGATGTCGTACATCAAAAAGTTGGTGGAACCCTGCGGTCCGCCTTTGGTCAGGGCGCTGATCGGCGCGTACATAATGAAATTCCACACCGTGCTGGCCGTCAGCACGAACAGCAACTGGCGCTGGATCAGCGGCAGGGTCACGGTGAAAAACTGCCGTACTTCGCCGGCGCCGTCTAGCATCGCCGCATCGTAATAATCACGCGGCACGTCGCGGATGGCGGCGATCAGGAAGATCATCCAGTAGCCCACCGCCGTCCAGGTGGAGAGGATCACCAACGCCGCCAGCGCGCCGTCGACGTCGGTAAACCAGCCGCTGGTGGGCAGATGCGCCAGCGACAGCAGGTTGTTAATCACCCCTTCCGGGCGCATCAATACGCCGAACACCACCGTGGTGCCCATCAGCGGCAGCGCGGTAGGCAGAAAGGCCAGCGTGCGCCACAGGCCGGTCAGCGCCAGGTTGCGCGTCAATAGCCAGGCGAGAAACAGCGCGCACAGCATGGTCAGCGGGTTCACCAGCACGGCGAACAACAGCGTGCGCCACACCGACGCCCAGAAATCGGGATCTTCAAACAGGTCGAGATAGTTCTGCCAGCCCACCCATTTCGGCGGGATCACGCTGCCCGGCACCGAGGTATAAAACGACTGCACGATGGCGACGCCGGCCGGAATGATGCGCAGCAGCAACAGCAGCAGCAACGCCGGCGTCAGTAACAGCCAGGCCGTGCACGCTTCATGGCGCGCGGCCCGGCCGGCGCGCAGCCCGCCGAACGGGCGCGTTATCACTGATACTTTCTCCACGCCGCTTTCAGCCTGGCGTTAGTGGCGTCCAGCGTCTTTTTCGCGTCGGCGCCGTTGATGATGTCGCCGATAGCGGCACCGACCAGTTGGGTGAACTCCGCGCCGCCCACGGTCTGCGGACGAATACGCGCGGAGTGCTGCGCCTGCCAGGTCAGAATCTCCTGCAATCCCGCCAGGCGCGGATCGGCGTAGGTGGGGTTTTTCCAGAATACGGCGCGGGTGGCGTCGGTGGTCGGCACGTTTTCGGTTTCAGGGTCGGCGGAAATAAAGCCGCCGTTATCGCCAAACAGATACCAGTCAAGGAACAGGGCCGCCGCTTGCTGTTTCTCTTCGCTCGCCAGCGCGCTGATGCCTAACGCCCAGCCGCCGCTGGTGGTGGCGTCTTTACCGTCGCTAAAGCGCGGCGCGGCGGCGATGCCGAAATCCAGATCCGCGTTTTTGGTAATGGTCGGCGAGTTCCAGATGCCGCCATAGAAAAAGGCGCTGTCGCCGTTGGCGAAGGCCAGCGCGGTTTCGCGCACGCCGCGCGGCGCCAGGCCGTCGGCGTACAGCTTGCCGTACCAACTCAGGGCTTTCACCCAGCCTTCATTGTTGATATCCGGCGTCAGCTGTTTCTCTCCGGTCACGCCGCTGCCGCCGCCCAGCGATTCCGCCAGCGGCTGGAGGTAGTAATACATGTCCGGCGTTGAGAAGGTGATGCCGTAGGCGGAGGCTTTGGCCTCGACGGCTTTACGCGCCGTGGCTTCCACCCACTCCCAGGTGGACGCTTCTCCGGCCTTGTTGGACGGGAATTCAACGCCGACCTGCTTGAGCACCTTCTTGTTGTAGTAGAGGAAGGTAGTGCCGATCTGATACGGCAGGTTCAACAGTTTGCCGTCAATGGTAGACTCCTGCAGCGCCGGAGGGTCGATCAACCCGCGTTTGGCGGCGAACGCTTCGGTCAGATCCGCTTCCCAGCCGCGCACGGCATAGCTGGCGGTTTGCGGCTGGTCGATATCGAAAATATCCACGTCCCCCTGCGCGAAGCGCGCCCCCAAGGTTTCGTTGTAGCTGTTAAACGGCACCGCGTGATAGCTGATTTTTATCGTCGGATAGCGCTTTTCAAATTCGGCGATAATTTTATTCGCCCGCTCCGCCGGTATCGCCCCGCCGTAATAATTCAGAGTAATGGTTTTTTCCGGCGCTTTTAACGTTTCCACCGCCGGAATGGCGGCGGCAACAGCGAATGCCGCGCCGAGAGATAAAATCACCCCTGCCAGCGTGCTGGCGACCTTTGTGGTTGCAGTCATGTCATTACCCCTTAAAGATGAAGATTGTTATTGTTTTTTAAACGCAAATGCTGCGCGATAGTCCGCCGCCGGATGCGGCGCGGCCAGCCGATCGCCGGCGCCAAACAGGCGGTTGCGCAACGATGAGTCAGGTTTGGCCGGCTGGAACAGACCGCGCCGCGACAGCACCGGCAGCACCTGTTCGGCAAATTCGCTGAAATCGCGCGGGCTGACGAACTCATGCAGGTTGAAACCGTCCACGCCGGTGATGCGCGCGATCTCATCGATATCATCGGCGATGCTTTCCGGCGTACCCACCAGCGTGCGGGCGTAAGGGCTTAAATCCACCAGCCGCTGCTTGATCGCGCCCACGCTGTCCGGGCGGGCTTTTTCGCTGGTAAAACGCGCCGATTCGGAACGAGAGAAGTTGTGTGGGTCCGACGACAGCCTATCGTCGTCGCGATAGCGGGAAAGGTCGAAGCCGCTGGCCCCGCCGAAGGCGGCGTACTGAGCTTCCGGTGACTGGGCGGCGCGAATTTCATTCGCTTTGCGTTCCGCTTCTTCCCGGGTACGGCCAATCACCGCTGAAAGATCCGTCACCACTTTGACGGCGTCCGGCGCCCGTCCGGCGGCAACGGCCGCGGTGCGCAGCTTGTCCACGTTATCGCGCAGGGCGGCGGGATTCATGCCGTTGACGAACACCACCTCCGCATGGCGCGCGGCGAAGGCCAGACCGCGGCTGGACGCGCCGGCCTGAAAGATCACCGGCGTGCGCTGCACGCTGGGTTCGGTCAGCGCCGGCCCCTGCACGGAGAAATATTCCCCCTGATGATCGATGCGGTGCACCTTATCGGGGTCGGCGAAGCGCTTGCCCGCCTTGTCGTACAGCACAGCGTCTTCTTCCCAACTGCCCTCCAGCAGCTTGTAGAACACCGTGAGAAACTCCTCCGCCCGGGCGTAACGCGCCTCGTGGGGCAACTGGTCGGCCAGCCCGTAGTTGCGCGCGGCGTTCGGCAGATACGAGGTCACCACATTCCAGGCGATGCGCCCTTTGGACAGATGATCCAGCGTGCCGAAGCGCCGGGCGAAGGTGAACGGATGCTCATAGGTGGTCGACGCGGTCACCGCAAACGACAGATTGCGCGTCGCCGCCAGCATGGCGGGAATAACCATAAAGGGATCATTCAGCGGAAAATCCACCGCCCCGGCGATCGCCGGAGCCGGCGACTGGCGGTAAACATCGTAAACCCCCAGCACATCGGCAAAAAACAGCGCGGTGAAGCCTGCTTCATCCAAAAAACGGGCGCGCTCCACCCAATAGTCCAGATCTTTATAGCGATGGCGCTGTGAATCCGGGTGGGTCCAGCTTCCCTGGGCGTAATAACCAATGCCGTTCATTTCAAACGCATTGAAAATCAGCGGACGCGGCGCGCTCATCAGTGGGGCTCCTGATTGGAAGAGGTACGGGCGAACAGTGCCAACTGGCTGCGGCCAAGCTCCTGATAGCGCAGCCTGACCGGGTCGTGCAGGGTATGGGTACGCGCGTTGCGCCAGTAGCGGTCGATGCGCAATGCGCGATCCGCCGCCCGCGCGCCGCTCCAGGAGAACACCTCGCTGCTGACGGTCAGACTGATTTCCGCCGCCAGCGCTTTGGCAGCCGCCAGCGCCGACTGCAGGGCAGGCAGTTGTTCCCCGTCGCGCTGCTGCACCTCATCCAGCAGACGTGCGGTGTCCGCCAGCAGCGCCGCCACCGCCTTGACGCGCGCGCTTAGCACACCAATCTGATATTGCAGCAGCGGATCTTCCGCCAGCGAGAGATACGGGGACTCGAACGGGATGCGATTGTCCGTCGCGACGCTATGCGTCCCCCACTCCAGCGCGCCTTCGGCGATGCCCAGATCGATGGCCGCATGGATTAACCGGCCGCTCTCATGCCAGGCAATGCCGCGATGCGCCTCGTCCCACTGCGGGATAACATAATCGGCGTGAACCGCCGCCCCGGCCAGAATCAGGGTGCCGCTGGAACTGCCCCGCTGGCCGATGCCGTTCCAGTCGTCCAGCAGCGTTAATCCGGGAGTGTCGGTACGGATCCAGGCCAGCGCCGCTTCGCCATCTTCGCCCCGGCCAATCACCGTGATCCATCGAGCGCCTATCGACCCGGTGGCGTAGTACTTGCGCCCGTCCAGGCGGTAGTGGTCGCCCTGACGGATAATGGTGGTGGCGAAATCGGCTGAGTGCCTGCCTCCGCGTTCACTGGCGGCATTGGCGATACGCTCGCCGTTAAGCACATCCCGGTACAGCACCCGGCGAGCCTGCGCCGAAAGCAACAGCCGGATGGCGTCGGTAAAACCGTAATGCGGCTGGAGCAGTTGCGCGATGCCGGGATCGGCATGCGCCAGAATACGGCATACTTCAATCACCTGAGTCTGGCTGGCGCTCTCGCCGCCCTCTTCCCGCGGCACGCGCAGGGACAGCAGACCGGACCGGCGCAACTTTTCGCGCGCCTGACGATATTCGCTCTTAAGATCGGACGCCGTCGCCAGCGCGGCCAATTCCCGCCTCAGCGCATGAGCCTTGGCGGTAATATCTGAAGATGGAACCGATTGAAAACTGGCGATAGCAGGGGCCGACGTGCCGGATTGATCACTCATGATGGTCCTGATGGTGAAAGAGAAAATAAAAAAAGCCCAGTAAATAACAGACTATTTACTTAATCACGCATTAGCGTTAATAAATTTTTAATGACGTTATTACAAGCCATAAGCAAAATCAATCCGGGCTATTATGCGTTTTTCAGATATATAAATGCATTCATGACAGGGATATAGCCTGAATAATTCGAGTTGCGGGAAGGCGGAAAAGGAAGGACTACGTTGAAATATTATTTTTATATTTAGCCATAATGCTCAATCCAAATAAATTCACTCCAATAAAAGCCAAAATATATTCAAAATCCGAGTCCGGTCAGCAGCCCGGATTTAACGCTGCGGTATTTTATCGAGCTCCTTGACGCGTTCATGTCAGCGGATTGGCGAAACCTATCCCTTATAGCGCCGTAGACAGCCAAAACATTTGGAAACCGACCGCTAAAGCGGAAAAAGCTTCGCCACGATAAAGTCAACGAATACCCGGATCTTGGGCGACAAGTGACGACCCGACGGCCAAAGCACATGAAAAACCATCTCCTCCGGTTGTAGTCGTCCAATACCGTTATCAGGCTGCCTTGCCGCAACTGCGAGCGCACCGCGATGTCAGGCACACAGGCGATACCCAGCCCCTGCTCCGCAAAACAGACCTGCGGGTCAAGGCTATTGGTCACCATGCTGGCGGGCAGTTCGATGGCGGGCATACCGTCTGGGCGCGACAATGGCCAGACATCCAGTTTGCCCGTACTGGGAAAGCGATAAATCAGGCAGGCATGGTTTGCCAAATCTTCCGGCGTGAGCGGAATGCCCGCCTTGTCGAAGTAGGCGGGCGCGCCCACGATCGCCTTACGGCAAGCCCCCAGGCGGCGCGCGGTAAGCCGGGAATCGCTGGGCGTTCCGGTACGGACAACGGCATCGAAACCTTCCTCAATAACGTCCACCAGGCGATCTGAATAATCGATATCGAGTTCTATAGCGGGATAGCGCCGCTTGAACTCCCCCAGCCGCGACATAAAAAGCGTACCGACCGAGGGCAGACTGATGCGCAGCTTGCCCTGCGGCGTTTCCCTGGTTTGCAGAAGTTCGGCTTCGGCGGATTCCACTTCGCTCAGAATGTGCCGACAGCGTTCCAGAAACAGCGCGCCTTCCGACGTCAGGCTGACGGTGCGGGTTGAACGGTGTAACAGGCGCACCCCCAGCCGTTCTTCCAACCGCGCAATGGCTTTGCTTACCGCCGACGCGGAGATGCCCAACTGCTGCCCAACCGCCGTAAAGCTGCGGGCGTCGCCGACCCGAACGAAGAGCTGGAGTGAGCCAAGACTGTCCATCTAAAGCACCTTAATGCTGACATATTTGTCATAAGTGTTATTCACTGTAGCCTATTTTTCTTCGGTGCATGAATGGGCAGCATAACGAAATAGCGTTCAGCAACAGGCTGGATAGCGTCAAACCGGAGAAATGCGATTAATGAACGAAACGACGCGCGCGGATCTGCGCAACAACAGCGAACGCCTACCGCTGGCGGGACTGCTTGCACTGGCGATGGCGGCCTTTCTCACGCTGCTGACCGAAATTATGCCGGCGGGAATGCTCTCCTCCATCGCGCAAGGACTGGATGTCTCTGAAAGTCTGGCGGGACAGTTTATCACCGCCTACGCGGCGGGCGCGCTGGCGGCAGCCATTCCCGTGACGAAACTGACACAGGGCCTGCGGCGGCGGCCGCTGCTATTGACGGCGATCTTCGGGTTTGCGGTGGTCAATCTTATTACCGCGATTTCCGCCAGCTATTCCCTCTCCCTGCTAACGCGCTTCTTTGCCGGCGTATGCGGCGGCATCGTCTGGTCTCTGCTGGCCGGCTATGCGGTGCGCATGTCCCCGTCGCATCTCAGCGGACGCGCCATCGCCATCTCCGGCGCCGGCGCGACAATCGCGCTGGTGCTGGGCGTGCCGCTCGGGGCTTTGCTGGGGCGGGCCGTCGGCTGGCAGGGCGCTTTTGGCCTGATGAGCGCGCTGGCGCTGCTGCTTATCCTGTGGGTAATCGCTATCGTGCCGGATTTCCCCGGCCAGGCCAGAGAGCGACGCCAGTCTCTCATCAACATCTTTTTGCAGAGGGGAATTCGTTCCGTACTGTTTGTGGTGTTTTCCTTTATCGTCGCCCACAACATCTTCTATATCTATATTGAGCCTTTCCTGGCGCTTTCGGGCTTGTCGGCGCAGGTGGATATCGTGCTGTTCGTCTTCGGACTGGGCGCGATTATCGGCCTGTGGTTCGTTGGCGCGACGGTCGATCGGCGGCTGCGACTCCTGGCGGCGGCAAGTATTGTCGTCTTTGCCTGCGCGGCTTTGCTGCTCGGCGTTTGGGGCAGCCTGCCGCAGATGGTTTATCCCTCCGTGCTGATCTGGGGCCTCGCCTTCGGCGGCTTCGCCACCATCACCCAGACGGCCTTGTCCCGCTTCGCCGGCGAATCGGTTGATGTGGCGCAATCCATGTACGTCACGGGCTGGAATATGGCCGTCGCCGCCGGCGGCGTTGCCGGAGGCATCTTGCTGCAACGGCCCGGCCCAGCCTCCTTCGCGTGGGTTGTCATCGTCATTCTCGCAGCCGCTCTGCTGGGTACGGTGTTCGCCATGAATCGGGCGTTGGCGGGCAAGCGTTGATGTCAATATCTTATATAGAAACCGAACAATTGGCCTATTTCACCCAGTCTTGCAGCGTCAACCCCGGCACGCGGATAAACTCCCGCACATTGTTAGTCACCAGCACCGCGCCGGTCGCTATGGCGTGACCGGCAATGGCCGCGTCGTTGCCGCCGATCGGCGTACCGGCCGCGGCCAGCGCTATTTTGATCTCTGTGGTGGCGTCCACCGCGGCCCGATCCCAGGGCAGCACGGCATCAAGACGCTGACAGAAGGCGTCGACCAGCCTGCCGTGGCGCGGGGAAGCCTTTTTCCCGACGGCGCCAAAACGCATCTCGGCATAGGTGATGGCTGACACCACAATGCGATTTTTGTCCAGCACGCACTGCTGCAACCGGTTAATCACCGCCTGCGGCTGTTCGCGCATAATAAAGGAGCAGATATTGGTATCGAGCATATATATCTGGCTCATAGTTCAAAGCGCCCTTCTTCCACGATGTCCGGGCGATCTTTCATAAAGTCGGCATCCGCTTTTTCTTCGCCCATAAACGAGTTCCAACTGGGTTTCACCGGGCGTAGCACCAGGCTGTCGCCATCGCGAAAAATTTCCAGTTCGGTAACGCCGTCAAAATCCAGATCGCGGGGCAAACGGATAGCCCGGTTATTGCCGTTTTTAAACACCGATACAATTCGCATGGTTATACTCCTCTCGCCAAACCGGTCATATGGGATAAACATATGGCTTACCTTATAGAGAGGTCCGGTATAGGCATATGTTAGACATATGCATAGGATAGCATATGGCATACATTATTTCCCCGCAGGCTAACTAAAATGAGCGCTGTAAGTAGGGCTTTCCACCAAATTGGCGCTGCCGACCGATGCGGCGGGCGGCGTCGATCAGGGCGGCGACGGCGGGCGTCTCCTCACGCGCGAACGCATAGAAGCGCGCCGCGGGCAGCGCCGGCCATTGTTCGTCCGGCCCCAATTCCCGCAGACCTTCACGTAGCTGGCTGCGGGCGATAACGGTCACGGCAAAGCCCGACAAGGCGGCCGACAGACAGCCCGCCATGCTGCCGCTCTCGAATACGATGCGCCATGGCCGTTCCGCCTTGCCCAGCGCGGCGATGGCCGACTCCCGGTAGATGCACGGCTCGGGAAACAGCGCCAGCGGCAGCGCCGCCGCGTTCTCCGGCGTCTGGTCGGCGGCGTAGGCCCAGACCAGCGGCTCCTCCCACAGCAGTTCGCCCGTTCCGTCCACGCGGCTGCACTGTTTGCCGAAAACCAGATCGATGCGGCCATGTTCCTGCTGGCGCAGCAGATCGGCGGTGATGCCGACCTTAAGCTCAATGGCCGCCTGCGGGTGACTAACGCGAAAGCGCTGTAGCGCCTGGGGCAGCCAGGCCGCGGCAAAATCTTCCGATGCGCCGACCCGCAGGCGTCCACGCAGCGGCGCGCCGCGCAGTTTCGCCCTCGCCTCGCGTTCCAGATCCAGGATATTGCGGCCGTAGGTGCACAGGGTTTCGCCGGCCAGAGTCAATTCCAGACGGCGGGTGGTGCGCGCCAGCAGGGTCGACCCCGTCATCTGTTCCAGGCGCTTGATATGTCCGCTGACCGCCGAAGGCGTCAGCGCCAGCCGTTCGGCCGCCGCGGCAAAGCTCCCGCTGTTCACCACTTCAAGGAAGGTGCGCAGCAGCACTATGTCCAGCGGCTGGCCGTCGGCGGCGGGTAAGGTTTCCATGGCGGCTCCATTCAACGTAAAAAATCATCAATTAAACGATATTATTCGTCAATCGCGATGAATAATCCAGCCACACTTATGGGGAAGACCAACCCACAGGAGACGACGCTATGCCAACTCAACACATCGCCACCACCTCCCGGCTCGACATCGCCTATCTGGAGCTGAATCCGCACGGCGCACGGTCGGCAGTGCTGCTGCACGGCTGGCCGGATAGTCCGGCCTGCTGGAAAGCGGTGGCGCCGATACTGGCCGACGCGGGCTACCGCGTGCTGGCCCCCGCACTGCGCGGATTCGCGCCCACGCGCTTCAGGGACGCGGCGACGCCGCGCAGCGGGCAGCTGTCGGCGCTGGGCCGCGACCTGCTGGAGTTTATCGACGTGCTGGGGCTGACGCGCCCGCTGCTGGTGGGCCATGACTGGGGCGCCAGAGCCGCCGCCAACGCCTGCGGTCTGCGCGACGGCGTCGCTTCGCATCTGGTGATGCTGTCCGTCGGCTACGGCACCAACGATCCGAATCAGACGATCGGCCTTCAGCAAGCGCGCAACTACTGGTATCACTGGCTTATGGCCACGCCGCGCGGCGCGCGCGTGGTGCGGGAGGAACGCGAAGCCTTTACGCGCCAGATGTGGGACACCTGGGCGCCGGCGGGCTGGTACGCAGACGCCGACTTCGACGAGGCCGCGCAGGCGTTTCAGGGCGACGACTGGGCCGAGGTCGTGCTGCACTCGTATCGCCACCGCTGGGGCTTCGTCGCCGGCGATCGGGCCTACGATCAGGACGAGGCCCGCCTGAATCCGGCGCCCGTACTGTCGGTGCCGACCCTGGTGCTGCACGGCGGGGCCGATACCTGCAACCATCCCGATAGCTCGCTTGGCCGCGAGCATTTCTTTCAGGGCAGATACCAGCGGCAGGTAGTGGAAGGCGTCGGACACTTTCCGCAGCGGGAAGCCCCACAGCAGGTCGGCCGGGCTATCCTGCAATTTTGTCAGGCGGGGTAAGGCGCGCGCCGGCGTCTCAGTATGCGTGCAGCAGCGCGTGACGAAACGACAGAATATGGGCTTCCACCGCGGCCTGCGCGGCGACGGCGTCCTGCTGCGCCAGGGCGTCTATCACGGCGCGATGCTCCTCCACCACCTCCTGCCGGTGCTCTTCCCTGGATAGCGTGCTGGCCCAGAAGCGCTGCGAGCGGGCGTGCAGCACGCTGAGGATATCGGTCAGCGTGCTGTTGCCGGCGATCTGCGCCAGCGTCTGATGGAATTGATGATCCAGCGTCATCATCAATATCCGGTCGCGGGCCTCACTGGCCGCGGCAATCTGCTGATTCAGATCGCGCAGTTCGGCGATATGCGCCTGCGTCACACGCTGGCAGGCCAGCCGTATGCACAGCCGTTCATTGGTGAGGCGCACGTCGATCAGCTCCAGCGCATCGTTAATGGACAGCGGAGAGACCATAACGCCCTTACGCGGGATCACCTGGAGTAATCCCTCGTTCGCCAGACGATGGATAGCCTGATTGACCGGCGTCCTGCCCATATCCAGGTCATTCATCACCTGCGCGGTATTCAAATACTCTCCGGGCTTGTA
The DNA here is from genome assembly GCF_023347575.1 of Brenneria tiliae. Taxonomy (NCBI): domain Bacteria; kingdom Pseudomonadati; phylum Pseudomonadota; class Gammaproteobacteria; order Enterobacterales; family Pectobacteriaceae; genus Brenneria; species Brenneria tiliae. The sequence continues at coordinate 179,005 of NZ_JAKPCB010000093.1, forward strand.
ATCCAACGTCACCAGCGACTGTTTAAATCGCCGGTAGGCCAGTTCGTTCTGCGACAGGCCGCTCTCCTCCACCGTCGGCAATACCTGACGCCGCTCCTCAACGCTCTTCACCATCAGCTCCCGCAACAGAAAAGTCTTTAGATACATAGTACACAAAACCTGGCACGAAAATCGCTTAATACCGTAATGAAAGTCGTGTGAAATTTCACAATAATTTTAGTCGAAGCGGGGATTTTATGAAACTGGTCTTTAACTTAGCGCAGAAAAGCGGCGCGGCGGCGCTGGAGGTCGATATCGATCGTCTGGTGATCGCCGGCTGGACCGGGCGCGATCGCCAGGCGGTTTTGCACCATATTCGGGAATTGGAGGCGCTCGGCGTGCCTCAACCTAGTGCAATTCCGCTGTTCTATCGCGTGGCGGCAAATCAGCTCACGCAATCCCCGGTGGTTGAAGTGATCGGCGACGCCAGTTCCGGCGAGGCCGAGCCGTTAATTTTCTCCCACGGCGGCGAACTCTATGTTTCGCTGGCGTCGGATCATACCGATCGGCGGCTGGAAGCGCACAGCGTCGCGCTGTCGAAACAGCTGTGCGTCAAGCCGGTGGCGCGGGACGCCTGGCCGCTGCGCGAAGTCATCGAGCACTGGGATAACTTGATTCTGCGCTCGTGGATCAAGGAGGACGGAGACTTTCGTCTGTATCAGGAGGGCACGCTGGCCGGCCTGCTACCGCCGATGGCGCTGCTGCAACGCTATCTGGCGACGGATGCTCCCACCGCGGCGCAGGCCGACGGGCTGGCCATGACCTGCGGCACCATGGCGGCGATTGGCGGCATACGCCCGGCGGCGGAGTTCCGCATGGCGCTGGTGGACGAACGTCTGGGCCGCACCCTGAGCCACAGCTATCGCAGCATTGAACTGCCGGTGGTGGCGTGATGGAAAAACTCACTTTACGACAGGCCGCCGCCGGGCTGGCGACGGGCGCGTTCACCAGCATAGATCTGACCGAAAGCGCATTGGCGCGCATCGCGGACCCACAGGGCGAAGGGGCGCGCGCCTTTACCCAAGTATACGCCGATGCGGCCGGACGACAGGCGCAGGCGGCCGACCGGCGGCGCGCGGCGGGGCGTCCGCTCTCGGCGCTGGACGGCGTGCCGGTCTCCGTCAAAGACCTGTTCGACGTTGCCGGCGAGCCGACCGCCGCCGGTTCCCGCGTGCTGGCGGCGGCTCCGGCCGCCGCCAGCCACGCCGCAGTGGTGGCGCGACTCTTGCAGGCCGGCGCCGTGGTGGTAGGCAAGACCAATATGACCGAATTCGCCTACTCCGGCCTGGGGATCAATCCGCACTACGGCACGCCGGCCAATCCGTGGGACCGCGACGCGCGGCGTATTCCGGGCGGCTCTTCTTCCGGCGCCGCGGTGGCGGTGGCGGACGGCATGTGTTTCGGCGCGGTCGGCAGCGATACCGGCGGCTCGGTGCGCATTCCGGCGGCATTCTGCGGCCTGACCGGCTACAAGCCCACCGCCCGCCGCATTGATGACGCCGGGCTGCTGCCGCTGTCGCCGTCGCTGGACTCCATCGGCGTTATCGCGCACGACGTCGCCGGCTGTATCGCGCTGGACGGTGCGATCGCCGCGCAGCCGCTGGCGTCGCAGGCGAGCCCCTTGGCGCAGGCGCTCTTTGGCGTGCCGCAAACGCTGGTGCTGGATGGAATGGACGACGCGGTCGCCGCGGCCTTCGAACTGAGCCTGCGGCGTCTGGCGCAGGCGGGAGCGCGCATTGAATCCGTGCCCTGCGCGGCGTTCGCCGAACTGGCCGCCATCAACGCCGCCGGCGGCTTCACCGCGCTGGAGTCATGGCGCTGGCATCAACCGCTGATCGCCGGCCATGCGGACGAGTACGACCCGCGGGTGCTGTCGCGTATTCGCCGCGGCGCCGCGCTGGGGGAAAACGATCGGCTGCTGCTGGCGCAGCAGCGCGCCGACTGGCAGCGGCGGGTGAGCGCCGAAGTTCAGGACTACGATGCGCTGCTGATGCCCACCGTCCCTTTTATCGCCCCGACCATCGCCGAACTGGAGGCGGATGAAGACGCCTATTTCCGCATCAACGGCGCGGCGCTGCGCAATCCTTCGGTAATCAATTTCCTGGACGGCTGCGCCCTTTCGCTGCCGTGTCAGCCGCCGGGCGACGCGCCGGTCGGGCTGATGGCGGCGGGATTGCCGCTGCATGACGACGCGCTGCTGGGGTGGGCGCTGTCGATTGAGCGTTGTCTTGCCGACGCCTGATTTTCCGGCGGCATCGCCGTCTTCTTTGAGTTAACAGGAGAATATCCATGACTATTTCCCCTTCCCCCAATGGAATGCTGCTGGTCGCCACCGATGTCGCCGCGCAGGATGAGGCGGATTTCAATCGTTGGTACGACCGCGAGCACGTGGAAGAGCGGGTGCGCATTCCCGGTTTCCTGAGCGGCACGCGCTATCAGGCGTCGCAGGGCGGCCGCAAGTATCTTGGCCTGTATAAAACCCTTTCCCTGGAGTGCTTTACCTCGTCGGCCTATCAGGCCGCCTTTACCCGCCAGACCGCCTGGTCGGAAACCAATCTGCGCCGCATGCGCGATCCGATGCGCCGGGTCTGCGCGGTGCAAGCCGTGACCGGACAGGGCACCGGCAGCCAGCTCGGCATACTGGCGCTCGAACCGGCGCCGGATAGCGCGCTGATCGATAGCGTTCTGCGTCTGGGGGAGACGCTGTCGGCCGAAGCGGGATTTGTCGGCAGCAGCCTGCTGTTGCCGGACGCCGCGCTGAGCACGCCGCTGCCCAACGAATCCCGCGATTCACGCCCCATGCTGCCGCTGCTGCTGGTGGAAAGCAGCGGCCCCGCCGCCGGCGCGCATCTGAGCGCCCTGGCGAGCCGCGCGTTAAACCTATCTGCCGCAGATTTCCTGCATTACACCTTCAATTGGCAACTTACCGCACAGGAGCTGAAATGATGAATACCGCTACCACTGAAACGGCGTCAGGGCTGTCGCCGCAGGAACAGGCCGCCGCCACGCCGAATACCGGCAAGCTGGCCGCCGCCAGCTCCATCGGCACCGCGCTGGAATGGTATGACTTTACCGTTTACAACATTATGGCGGCGCTGATTTTCAATCATGTGTTTTTCCCCTCGTTCGACCCGCTGGTAGGCACCATTCTGGCGTTTTCCACCTATGCCGTCGGCTACGTTTCGCGGCCGATCGGCGGCATCGTGTTCGGTCATCTGGGCGACGTGCTGGGGCGGCGTTTTGTGCTGGTCGCCACGCTGATCATCATGGGCGTAACCACGGCGCTGATGGGGATACTGCCCGGCTACGCCGCCTGGGGGATCTGGAGCCCGCTGCTGCTGGTCACGCTGCGCTTTGTGCAGGGCATCGCGCTCGGGGGAGAATGGGCCGGCGCGGTCCTGCTGTCGATGGAGCACGGCAAGCCGCATCAGCGCGGGCGCAACGCCTCATTCGCCCAGGTCGGGCCGTCCTGCGGCACGCTGATCGGCACCGGTTTTATCACCCTGGTTACCCTGTCGATGTCGGCGGACAGTTTCCAGCAATGGGGCTGGCGCATTCCCTTTCTGCTGAGCCTGGTGCTGGTCGTCTTCGGCCTGTGGCTGCGCCGCGGCGTCGGCGAGACGCCCGCTTTCCTCAAGCTGGAAAAAAACAAGGACATTACTCAGGCGCCGATCCGCGAGGTGTTCAGCCAGCATCTGCGCTCGCTGCTGATCGCCGGCGGAGCGCGCATCGGTTCCGACGTGCTGTACGCGCTGGTGGTGGTCTTTACCCTGACCTACGTGACGACGGTGCTGCACCTGCCGCGGCCGCTGGCGCTGACGGCCACCATGCTGGGAGCCTGCGGCAACGCCATCGCCGTGCCGCTGTTCGGTATGCTTTCCGACCGCTTCGGACGTCGCCCGGTGTATATGGGCGGCGCGCTGGCGGCGGTGATCTGGGCGTTCGTCTTCTTTGTGCTGCTGGACAGCGCGCAGCCGGTGCAGATCTGCATCGCGGTGGTGGTCGGGCTGCTGATTCATGCGGCGATGTACGGGCCGCAGGCGGCGTTCGTCACCGAGCAGTTTCCCACCCACGTACGCTACGCGGGGTCGTCGCTGGCCTATACGCTGGCGGGGATCGTCGGGGGCGGTTTTGCGCCGTTGATCATCACGTCGCTGTTCAGCGCTTACGGCGGTACGCTGGCGATCTCCCTGTATGTGTCGCTGGCGCTGTTTATCACCCTCTGGGCGGTGTGGGCCGCCAGAGAAACGGCGCATAAGCCGCTGTAATCCGGCGAAAGCGGAATTCAGTTATTCCCCAGCTTGGCTGGGGAATCCTCCGTTGATAAAGGGAAGGCGATTACTTTTTATGCTCGGCGATATGCCTGGCGGCCAGCCGGCCGGAGGTCAGCGCGAAACTGCTGGCGGAACCTTCGGCCAGCAGGTCATAGGTACTGTCGTAGAGCCCGCCAATGTCCTGTCCGGTTACATACAGGCCGTTGATGGGATTGCCGTTATCGTCCAGCGCCTGCATATGGGTATTCACCTTAACGCCGCCAAGGGTGAGGAAAAACGCCCTTAACCCTTTCAAGGCGTAATAGGGTCCGTGCTGCGTGTCGAATTTGACAAGGTGTTCGGGCCTGCGGCTAAAGTCCGGGTCATATTTATTATCGGAATACTGATTAACTTTATTTATCGTTTCTTTTAATTTGGCCGGTTCGACCTGTATTTTTTCCGCCAACGCTTCAATAGAATCGGCCTTAAACGCATAGCCGGTTTTTAATCCCTTGGCGATGCCCTCATCCAAAGCGGTCATTTTTTGCCCCGGAACGACGATGGCGTTAAAAGGCGTGAGCGGCCCGCCATCAATCATCCTCTGTTTCATTTTTTCATCGAAAATGGAATACATAAGGCCATCGTTGGCGGTTAACGCATTGTAGACGTCGCTGAAATTGGAGCCTGCCGATTCATTATAAAAACGTTCGCCATGCTTATTGACCCACAGAAACGGCTGACTCAACGCGGCGCGGGCCTGTTTCATATGATCGGGGCCCATAAATTGGTAAATGGCGGGTTCATCATCCAGATAAGGACTATTTCCGGCCAATGTTCCCATACCGGCCAGCGCCGCTTTAGCGCTGAGAGCCATATTGATGCCGTCTCCGGTGCGCCCGTCGGCCTCCGGCCCTCGGTACATCACTTTTTCCATTCCCCGGGTATTAATGTCCGGAACCTGAGGAATCCCCACAAATATTAAAGAGGCAGGAACATTCATGGCATTCAACGATCTGATAAATCGCCAAATTCAAAAGGTCGGAGAACACCATGAATGCCTGCTCATTATTACACGACGTTATCG